>PMKE01000034.1 GCA_003158585.1 Alphaproteobacteria bacterium | reverse complement strand
CTGAAAACATAATGGTTGCTTCCCCTCGCGCCCTTCGCTTCGCGCAGGCCGCTCGGCCGGGGATGACAGCCATGTATTCTCCGCGACTCCGCGCCTCCGCGTGAGAAATCCGCCCCCCGTTTGACTTCTGCCCGGCAGTCTCTATATCCCCTTTCGCTCTCCTTTATGGTTTGCCATGCGACCCGAAATCGAACGCCACGTCGAAAGCATCCAGCAGGCCATTGCCCTGCTGAGGAGGCATCTTTGACTGGGACAGAGCCATCCGCCGTCTCGACGAACTGAACGCCAAGGCCGAAGACGCCTCGATCTGGAACAATCCCCAAGCAGCCCAGAAAATGATGCGCGAGCGCCAGCGGCTCGAGGTGGCGCTGTCGTCGGTGCGCAAGCTGGAAGCCGAACTCGCTGACGCGCAAGGCCTGATCGAAATGGCGGAAAGCGAGAACGACGCGGCGATGGTGGCGGACGGCGAGAAGTCGATCGCCGCATTGGCCAAACACGCCGACGAATTGCGTCTTGAATCGATGCTGTCCGGCGAAGCGGACGCCAACGACACCTATCTCGAAATCCATGCCGGGGCGGGTGGCACCGAAAGCCAGGATTGGGCCGAGATGCTGATGCGCATGTACAGCCGCTGGGCGGAGCGCAAAGGCTACAAGCTCGAATATCTCGAAGAGAGCGAAGGCGAAGGCGCCGGCATCAAATCCGCGACGGTTCTGATCAAGGGACCGAACGCCTATGGCTGGCTCAAGTCGGAGGCCGGCGTGCATCGGCTGGTGCGCATTTCGCCTTTCGATTCCAACGCACGGCGCCACACCAGCTTCTCGTCGGTGACGGTCTATCCGGTGATCGATCAGACCATCGAGATAGACATTCCCGAGAAGGAGGTTCGCATCGACGTCTACCGCTCGTCGGGGGCAGGTGGGCAGCACGTCAACAAGACCGAGAGCGCCGTGCGCATTACGCACCTGCCGACGGGCATCGCCGTGTCGTGCCAGACGGAGCGTTCCCAGCATCAGAATCGCGCAAACTGCTGGGAGATGCTGCGTTCGCGGCTCTACGAGATCGAGCTGAAGAAGAAGCAGGCGGAAACCGGCGCCTTCGTCGGCGAGAAGACGGACATCGGCTGGGGCCACCAGATCCGTTCCTACGTGCTTCAGCCCTATCAGCTCGTGAAAGACCTTCGCACCGGCGTCGAAAGCCGCGCGCCGCTGGACGTGCTCGACGGCGATCTCGACCAGTTCATGGCAGCGGCCCTGGCGCAAGCGGTCGGCGGTAAGGCCAAAGAGAAAATCGAGGATTTGGAGTAGCCAAAAAAAAGGAGCCGGATTTTGTCCGGCTCCTGTTCTCCGAATTCTTAGCTATCTGCTTTCAGCTCGTCTTCAGCGGCGTGAAGGTAGCTGCCGCGGGGCCTGCCGGCGGGGCCGGACGCGGCGCCATCGCGGGCGCGGCATTGGCCGGAGGCGCCGGACGGTATTCCGTCGCTTTCTTCGACATCTCTTCGCCCAGCGGATTATCCGCGTGGCGGCAATTGCCCTCGAAGTACGCGCCGGTTTCGACCGCAAACGCCTCGTGCAGGATGTTGCCTTCGACGTGACAAGTGGAGGCGAGCAGCACCTTGCGCGCGCGAATACTGCCTTGCACGCGGCCGCGCACCGTCACTTCTTCCGCCACGACGTCGCCGTGAATGAATGCCTTGTCGCCGATCACCAGACCGGCGCTGTGTACGTCGCCTTCCACGCGGCCGTCGATCTGGACGTCGCCCGTCGAGGTCAGCGTGCCGTTGATCGTGAGATCGGCGCTGATGATGGAAGGCGCCGCCGAACTGCGGGTCATCCGCCTTGGCGGCACCGAGGCTTGCGCAACCGTCTGGGCTGCGGACGCCGGAGTTTCCTTGTCCTTACTTTTGCTGGAGAACATTTCGCCCTGCCTCGATGAATTTCCTCGGGTTCCTTACAACATCATCGTACCACACTTCGTAATGGACATGCGGCCCGGTGCTACGCCCCGTCGATCCGAGTTTACCGACGGGCGACCCTTCCGCGACCCAGGCACCCACCTGCACCGTGACCGATGAAAGGTGAGCGTACCTGGTATGGATTCCATACCCGTGATTTATTTCCACTAGCTTACCGTAGGTGCCGCGCGGACCGGCCCACATGACCCTGCCGGGCGCCGTGGCGCGCACGGTGGCGCCTGTCGGTCCTGCGAAATCGAGGCCGGGATGGAAGGCGTAACGTCCCGTAAACGGATCGACGCGGGCGCCAAAACCGCTCGTTCGCTCGAATTGCGGGCCGGATACGGGCGTAATCAACGGTACGTGACGCATGCCCGTTAACAATTGAGTCATCTGTTCGAGCACCGCGGAGGCGCGCAGATAGGCTTCCTGGAAGGAAGCGTCGGCGATGCCCTCGATGTGCACGGATGAGAGGGGGATTTCGGGTCCGCCGACGCCCTCGCTACCGGCGATTTTCTGGGCGAACTGGTCGGGGTTGATCCCCGTTTGGCGCAACACGGCCTGGATATTCCGCACGCCTTCCGAAACCTCGCTCTGCGTGCGGGCCATGAGCATAGTTTCCGTAGTGCCCAGCCTCTTCACGCGCTCGGTCTGCGCCGCCAGCCGCCGGAGTACGGGATGTCTGGCAACTGTCTCGGGCGCGATTTCCTGCGCCTGCCGCTTGCCGAACAGCGCCCCGGCGATGCGTCCGACGGCGCCTCCGAAATCCAGAAGCCCTGCATGCGTGGGCTTGGCGGCTCTGGGCTGCGGTTTTACAGGCTGGGGACTGACTGTGAGATCGGACGAACCGTTTCCGTTTACCGAACTCGACGGCGGAGCGGTCGCGTCAAGACTGTCGCTGGGTGCATCGTTGTCGATGGACACCGCGTCGCCCGGCGCAGCCGGGGCTGCGTCGCTCTTGGCCAAAGTGGCGTCGACCTGCTTCTTGCGGTCGAGGAACCCTATGATCGTGCTTTGCTTCGCTTCGAGTTCGTCCGCCGTCGCCTTGAATTTGTCCTCGGCCGATACCAGGGCTCCGTTCACTTCGTCATAGGACAGTTGCAGGTCTGCAACCCGGTTCTCGTAGGCCGACTGCATCTGCTGATAGCGATGATCTTTCGCAGAGATGATGCGGTCCTTGAAGATCACGTTGACGGTGGCGAACGCCACCCAGCCGAGGAAAATCAGCGAAAGACCGGCAAGTGTTGCCTGGAGTGTCGGACCGAAGGTGAAGAACTGAACGCGCCCGTCGCTGCGGATATAGACTTGGCGCTCGGGAAACGTATCGTGAAGCCACGTCCAGACGCGCTCTGCGAGCGTTTCCGTCATCTGTGAACTTCCCTCTTGGGCGTCGTTACTTGCGCCAACCCCTGTTTCCCGCATTTCACTGAATTGTCGGCGCCTAATCAAGTTCTTAGGCCAAAAAAACGACGAAGAGGTTAACCTCCGGGAGATAGGCTTCCGTTGGGGCGCCGGGGTCAAAGCAATTTTGCCGCAGCGAGTACGGCCTCCGCGTGTCCCGGGACTTTTACCTTGCGCCAGACCTGACGGATCTTGCCTGCGGCATCGACCAAGAATGTCGCACGTTCCATCCCCATATACCGCCGCCCGTACATGCTCTTTTCGACCCAGACGCCGAAGGATTGCGCCGTCTTGGTCTCCGGATCGGAGGCGAGAGTCAGTTTTATTTTATGTTTGGTCTTGAAACGATCATGCGAGGCGACACTGTCCTTGGACACGCCGATCACCGGTATGCCCAAAGTCTCGAACTTCTTGCTTAATTTTGTGAACTCCAGTGCCTCCTTGGTACAACCTGAGGTGTCATCCTTCGGATAGAAATACAAAACGAACGGCCGGCCCTTGAGCCTGGAGAGCGATGCCTCGCCCCCGCCGTCCGTGGCGAGATTGAAAATGGGGGCCTTGTCGCCGGGCAGCAAATCCATTCCGAATCCAGAGGTCAGGTTGCGGTAAGGCGTTAGGCTGTATAGGCGATAATGTGCTGCGCGATTCTGCGCAATACCCTCGCCGCGTCCGGATAGTCGGCCTAGGAAGGGCAACCAGCTTCGCAGGGCTTGATATTGGCGGATTTCTCCCGACTGAACCCGATCCGGCTGGTGCGGCGCTACGTCAGAGCCCACCACATCAGCCGCGCGGCGCTGGTGGCGGGCGGCATCGCGGCGGCGGTCGTGTTTTTCGTCATCGGTGCAGGCGTCCGTCTTCTGATCGGTCCGGTTTCGCTCGGTCCCTTCGGCAGCGCGCTTTCCGATGCCGTCAACAAGGCGCTGCCCGGCATCACGGTCAGATACGATCAGGCCGCCATCGAATGGGCGCGCGACGAAGGCAGGGTCAATCTCGTTATTCTCGGCACGCGTGTCTTCGACGTGGACGGACGTATCATCGCGCAGGCGCCGAAAGCCGACATCGATCTGGCAGCCGGCCCGTTTCTCAAAGGGAAGATCGTCGTCAAGCGCATCGCGCTTGTGGGCGTACAACTCACGCTGGTGCGTACCAACGACGGCAAATTGCGTCTCGGTGTCGAGAAGGACAAGCGGGAAAGCGACATTCTGAAGCGCATCGCGGACGCGCTCAAGGCAAACGGCGGCACCACCTCTTCGCTCGAGAGTTTTGCCGTTCGCGGGGCGCGGCTTGCTTTCTATGACGAGACGACCGGGTTATTTGTGGTCGCGCCGCGCGCCGATTTCCGTTTGGCAAAACTCGGAACCGATCTCGCCGTCATCATAGATGCCGCGGTGGAAATCTCGGGCCGCCCGGCTCATATCTCCGCAGATATCGTCCTTCCGCCGTCGAAAGGCCGCATCACCGGCGAAGTCTCCATCACGGGTTTCGAGGTTCACTCGCTCGCCGAAAACAGCAAGGCATTTTCCGCCGTCAAAGACACGGCGCTCAAGCTCGACATCACCGGTTCGTTCACGGCTGATGGCTGGCATCTGGTCTCGGCGGATTTCGGTCTCGCCGCCAAAGGCGTCTTCACGATACCGGAACTGAGCGACGGCCGCATACACGTCTCCTCCCTGCGCGCGGTCGGACGCTATGACGGAATGAACCGGCGCGTTTCGATCGAGAACGGCGAGATCGAATCCGACAAGATCAAGGCGCGTTTGCAGGGCAGGCTCGATATCGTTCCCGGCAAACCCGGCGAACTTGCCGGGCTGCGTGCCGATCTGCGCATGAGCAAGCTTTTACTCGCCTGGCCCGGAGTGTTCGCGCAACCCGTCCAGTTCCAGCTCGTCGAATTGCGAGGCTCCTGGAACCGCGCCGACAGGGATTTCATCATCGACCATCTTGGCGTCAGCGGCTCGCCGCTGGCCATGCAGATCTCCGGCAGGATCACCGCACCGCAGGGCGTCTCGCCGGCGGTCGAGGTCAGCGGCACGATCGCGCCGCTCGGCGTGCGCGATCTCGTCGCCTATTGGCCCATTGGGGCCGCAGCCGGCGCGCGCGACTGGGTGGACCAGAACATGCCTGCCGGGATGGTCGGCCCGACGAGTTTCGAGATTCATTTCCCGGCCGGTCTGCTTGATGGACCGTCCTTGCCGCAATCGGCCCTGAGCGTGAAGTTCTCCGTCGCCGGCGCCGAGATCAACTACATCAAGGGTCTCACGCATCTGACCGCGATCCGGGGCAGCGGCACAGTGACCGGCGACACGTTCACGGCAGACGTCCCGTCGGCGCGCATCGGCCCGCTCGCAGTGAGCGGGGCGCAATTTGCAATCCCACAGCTCAGCGCCGTAGGCGAGATAGGAAACATCAAGGGCCACATCCAAGGCGCGATGTCCGATGTTCTCACGCTGGTCGATATGCCGCCCCTGCGGTATGCGACACGGTTCGGCGTGACCCCGGCCGATTCAAAAGGAAATGCGGGCGTCGACCTGACGTTCGCGGTTCCTCTGAACAAGGGAGTGAGCGTCGATCTCGTCAAGATCGGGGTCAAGGCGGCAGTCGGCGGATTCTCCGTGGCGCTCGGTCCCCACACGCGTCTCACCGACGGGACGGTCAATTTCGACATCGACAACAACAAGCTGCACGCCACGGGTACGGCCGGCATCGGCGGTTCGCCGTCGCGTCTCACTCTGGATTGGACGGAAGACTTCGTGACCACGAATGCCCTCACCACGCGCATCGCCATAAAAGGTTCTATCGACGAGCAGGCGCGCGCGGCCATGGGCCTTCGCTTGAAAGATTTCGTCAGGGGACCGTTCGGAATGTCCGGCACGCTCACGGGCCACCGCGGCGCACTCGCCCAGGGTAATCTCACCTTCGACCTGACGCCGTCGAACGTGACGCTGGATCTGATCGGCGTGAACAAGCCGGCGGGCTTTCCGATGACGGCCCGCATCAATACGGCCTTCGGGCCGAAGAGTACTATTGCGTCCCCGACGATCCGTATCACGGGCCCCGGTACGTCGGTGTCCGCCACCGCGAAGTTCGACGCCGACGGACACCTCGTGCAGCTTCAGGCGCCGACCGTGCACATCGGGCCGCAGAACGATTTCTCGCTCAACCTGACGCGCAGCGAAGCGGGCCTCGATGTCATCCTGCGCGGGCGTTCGCTCGACGGATCGCGCTTGGCGGGCCGGGGCGACAGCAGCGACGAAGAGAAGTTCGACGAGCCGTTCCACATCAACGCCAAGCTCGACCGCTTGGTCATGCGCAGCGGCGTAGCGTTGGCGCCTTTCTCGCTTGACATCACTGGGGTCGCCGACCGTCCCGCCTCCATGACGTTCTCCGCGTCTCTTTCCAAGACGGCCACAGTCGCGGGCTCCATCACGCCGGTGGACGCAGGGCGGCGCGTCACGATCTCCACCAACGACATGGGGCTGCTGACACGCGGCCTGTTCGGCTTCAACAGCATGCGCGGCGGTAAGCTCGACTTCACGGCCACGCTGTTCGGCAAGGCCGGCCAGACGCCGGGTCCGGACACACCGGATTTCCAGGGCAAAGCCGTGCTCAAGGACTTCCGCGTGGTGGACCAGCCCTTCCTGGCGCGCGTCTTCACCGCCGGTTCGCTCGGCGGGCTCGCCAACCTGATGCAAGGGCAGGGCATCGCCGTCGATACGCTGGAGCTTCCGTTCTCCTCGCGCAACGGCGTGATCTCGATTCACGACGCGCGCGCCACCGGCCCGGCCATCGGCATCACGGGCGACGGCTACATCGACCGGCCGAAGAACGACATCGCGCTGAAGGGCACGCTGGTGCCGCTGTTTGGGCTCAACAGCGTGCTCGGAAACATTCCGCTGATCGGCAACGTGCTCACCTCCAAACAGGGCGAGGGCATCTTCGGCATGAGTTATTCCGTCAGCGGCAATGCCGACGAGCCGCAGGTCAGCGTCAATCCGCTGTCGGTGCTGGCACCGGGAATCTTCCGGCGCATCTTCGAGGGCAAGATGCCGACCGCCGCGCAGGCGCCGTCGAACGCGCCGCAGAATGCGCCGAAACCCACCACGCCACCTTCGGCTACACCTGTACCGAATACGCCGAAACCGGCGGCAATCCCGTCACAGCCGGCGGTTCCCATCCCGAGCCCGCCGCCGACCAATCCCCCGAAGACGCAGTAAGGCATATCTCTCCGTTTACGGATTGATCAGACTGGCTTCACCAGGATGTGCTTCTTCTTGCCGATCGAGAGCTTGATGACGCCCTTGCCGGTGATGTCCGATGCGCCGACCACGGCTTTTACATCCTTAACCGCAACGTCGTTGACGCGCAGACCGCCGCCTTCGATGTGACGGCGCGCTTCGCTGGCCGAAGCCGTCAGACCTGACATCTGAGCGAGTGATGTAAGCGCAAGTCCTTTCAGCTTTTCGGCCGCAATTTCGTAAGTCGGCAGGCCCTCATCGATGGCTCCTTCCTCAAAGGTACGCCGCGCGGTTTCGGCGGCCTGTTCGGCGGCGGTGCGACCGTGCGCGAGAGCGGTGGTTTCCGTCGCAAGGACTTTTTTCGCCTGGTTCAGTTCCGCGCCTTGCAGAGCTTCCAGTCGCGCGATCTCGTCCGAGGGCATGTCGGTAAAGAGGCGCAGGAAGCGGCCCACGTCGCGGTCTTCCGTGTTGCGCCAGTATTGCCAGTAATCGTAGGGGCTGAACATGTCGGCGTTGAGCCAGACGGCACCTGCCGCGGTCTTGCCCATCTTGGCGCCGGAGGCGGTGGTCATCAGCGGCGACGTGAGGCCGAACAGCTGCGCGTCCGCCACGCGACGGCCCAGGTCGATGCCGTTGACGATGTTGCCCCACTGATCCGAACCGCCGCATTGCAGCCGGCAGCCGTAGCGGCGGTACAGCTCCATGAAATCGTAGGCCTGGAGGATCATGTAGTTGAACTCCAGGAAACTCAGCGACTGGTCGCGCTCGAGCCTCAGCTTGACGCTGTCCATCGTCAGCATCTTGTTGATCGTGAAATGCCGGCCGATGTCGCGCAGGAACGGGATGTATTCGAGTTTGTCCAGCCATTCGGCGTTGTCGACCATCACCGCGTCCGTGGGACCGTCGCCGAAGGTCAGGAAGCGCTCGAAGATACGGAGGATGCTCTTCTTGTTGGCTTCTATCTGCTCAGTCGAAAGAAGCTGGCGGCTCTCGTCCTTGCCCGAGGGATCGCCGACCTTGGTCGTGCCGCTGCCCATCAGCACGATTGGCTTGTGGCCCGCCTGCTGGAACCGGCGCAGGGTCATGATCTGCACCAGACTGCCGATGTGCAGGCTCGGCGCCGTGCAGTCGAAGCCGATATAGGCCGTGACCCGCACATTGCCGAGCAGGGCGTCCAGCGCCTCGGGTTCGGTGCAGTTCTGATAGGCGCCGCGCGCCTCGATGGTGCGCAGGAAGTCGGAGCGGAAGGGCGTATCGGTCATCGTGCGAACTTTCGCATAGCCGGCGTCAACGCCCTTCGTGCGGCTGGGTCATGCGGCGGTGGACGTATTCCTTCACCGTCTCCACCACTTCGCCCTCGCGCTTGTCGAAGAAATGGTTGGCGCCTTCGATCTTCTCGTAGGTGATCTTGATGCCCTTCTGGGCGGTCAGCCGGTCCACCAGCTTCTGCACGTCCGGTTCGGGCACCACCAGATCGCGTGTGCCGTGAACGATCAGGCCGGAGGCCGGGCAGGGCGCCAGGAAGGCGAAGTCGTACATGCTGGCCGGCGGGGCGATGGAGATGAAGCCGGTGATCTCGGGCCGCCGCATCAAGAGCTGCATGCCGATCCAGGCGCCGAAGGAGATGCCGCAAATCCAGACGAAAGACGGGTTCGGGTAGAGCGTGTTCATCCAGTCTAGGATGGCGGCCGCGTCGGACAGCTCGCCCGCGCCCGAATCGAAGGTGCCCTGGCTGCGCCCTACGCCGCGGAAGTTGAAGCGCACCGCGGTACAGCCAAGCCCGTGATACATATGGAAAAGATCGTAGACCAGCGGGTTGTTCATGGTGCCGCCGAACTGCGGATGGGAGTGCAGGACCAGCGCCATCGGTGCTCCAGGGGCCTTTTGCCGCTGGTAGCGCGCTTCGATACGTCCGGCCGGACCGGGAAGGATGATGTCAGGCATACGGAGATTCTCCCCCACGCGCTGGGCATGACAGCGTTATTGGCTTGCACGGATTAGGGACTTCAAGCCTGACGCAACGTAACTTATAATTGTTCAAAAACAGGGACATAGGGGCTGCTTTGTGGTGCGTCAGGAGGAATTCTTGACCTAGGCACTCAGGAAATCTATATCGACAGAGTAGCCCGCCACGCGGCGGACCGCTGTTCATACACCAAGCGGCCCCCTGACAAGCAAGGAAAACGCGCGCGGCACGTTGGAGTAAGACACATGAGGCTCAGCACCAAAGGTCGATATGCGGTAATGGCGATGGCCGATCTGGCGACACACGAAGCCGGCTCGCGGCCCGTTTCCCTGGCGGACATTGCGGAACGTCAGGAGATATCTCTTTCTTATCTGGAGCAGCTTTTCGCCAAGCTGCGCCGCAACGGCCTGGTTTCGAGCGTACGCGGCCCGGGCGGCGGCTACCGGCTGAGCCGGCCTTCGGAAGAGGTGCGTATCGCCGACATCATCATGGCGGTGGACGAGCCGATCAACGCCACGCGATGCAGGACGGGCATGGCCAAGGGCTGCGCCACGCAAGGCGCCCGCTGCATCACGCACGACCTTTGGGAAGAACTCGGGCGGCAGATCCACGTGTTCCTGTCTTCCGTTTCGCTCGCCGATGTGGTGGAGAAGCGCGTGCTGGGCCGCGCCCAACTCGATCACCAGTCCGGCAACGGTCCTTCCGAAGAAGGCGGCGACCGCGCAGCCGCGTAGAACTCGGTATTAGAGTACGATGGCTTATCTGGATCACAATGCAACGTCGCCTTTGCGCGCCGAGGCGCAAGAGGCTGCCGGGCGCGCCTTCGCGATCGGCGGCAACGCCTCTTCGGTGCATGCGAGGGGCCGCGCGGCGCGTGCGCTGATCGAGGAGGCGCGGGCGAAGGTTGCCGCGCTCGCCCAAGCTCCCGTGCAGAACGTCGTCTTCACCGGCGGCGGGACCGAAGCCAACGCGCTGGCGCTGTGGGGCGCCGTACAGGGTGCAGCCGAGGCGGGCGCCAGGATCACGCGGCTGTTCGTTTCCGCCATCGAGCATGAATCGGTGCTGTCGAACGTTGCGGCGCTGTCCGAACGCGTCGCGGGCTTGCGCCTCGAGACGATCCCCGTTTCCCCCGAGGGCGTCGCGGACATCGAGGTGTTGCGTACCGCTCTGCGCGAAGGCAAGGGCCGCGCCCTGATCGCCCTGATGGCCGCCAACAACGAGACCGGCGTGGTACAGCCTGTGGTCGAAGCGGCGGTCCTGGCCCGAGAGGCGGGCGCGCTGCTTCTGGTCGATGCCGTTCAGGGGGCCGGGAAGATCGCCGTGCCCGAGGCCGATTACGTCACCCTGTCCGCCCACAAGATCGGTGGGCCGCAGGGCGTAGGCGCACTGATCCTCGGCGCGGGTGTCCCGTTCTCGCCGCTGATGATGGGCGGCGGTCAGGAACAGGGCCGCCGCGCCGGAACCGAAAACCTGCCGGGCATCGCAGGGTTTGGTGCGGCTTCCGAAATCGTGGCTAGCGAAGGCAGCCTTTCTCCAGTGCTGCGTGATAGATTCGAAGCGAAGCTGAAGCATATTGTGCCCGGTATGATCGTTTTCGGGGGGAAGGCCATGCGGCTGCCCAATACCTCGAATTTTGCCTTGCCCGGTATCCCTGCGGAAACCGCGCTGATGGCCCTCGATCTCGACGGCGTGATGCTGAGTTCAGGCGCCGCCTGCTCATCGGGCAAGGTAAAGCCGTCGCATGTTCTGAAGGCGATGGGCGTGACAGAAGACTCGGCGCGTTGTGCTTTGCGTGCGAGCTTCGGCTGGAATTCGACCGAAGCCGATGTCGAGGAGGCCCTGGCCTCCATTTCCAATCTTCTGGCGCGCCTTCCCGCGCGCGCCGCCGCATGAGGCCGTGATGTCCGCCGCAGCCGACACAAAAGATCAGATCGCCGGTTTGGGCGACAAGTACAAATACGGCTTCGTCACCGACATCGAGATGGAGCGCGCAACCAAGGGGCTCAACGAGGACACCGTCCGCTTCATTTCGGGCAAGAAGAACGAGCCGGAATGGATGCTGGAGTGGCGCATCGCCGCCTATCGCCGCTGGCAGGAGATGACCGAGCCCGCCTGGGCGCGGCTGCGCTATCCCAAGATCGACTACCAGGATGCCTATTACTACGCCGCGCCGAAGAGCACGGAAAAGTACAAGAACCTGGACGAGGTCGATCCCAAGCTGATCGAAACCTACAACAAGCTCGGCATTCCGCTGTCCGAGCAGATGCTGCTGGCGGGCGTAGCGGTGGATGCGGTGTTCGATTCGGTTTCGGTCGCCACTACCTTCAAAGAGAAGCTGAACGAAGCGGGTGTGATCTTCTGCCCGATCTCCGAGGCCAT
Source organism: Alphaproteobacteria bacterium (assembly GCA_003158585.1). Lineage (GTDB taxonomy): Bacteria > Pseudomonadota > Alphaproteobacteria > Micropepsales > Micropepsaceae > Rhizomicrobium. Next base: position 249 of record PMKE01000034.1, on the reverse strand, counting down.
CAGCGACCATCCCGATCTGGTGCGCAAATACCTCGGCAGCGTCGTGCCGGTGACCGACAATTTCTTCGCCACGCTCAATTCGGCGGTGTTCTCCGACGGAACGTTCGTTTACGTGCCCAAGGGCGTGCGCTGCCCGATGGAACTGAGCACCTATTTCCGCATCAACGCCAGCAAGACCGGCCAGTTCGAGCGCACCCTGCTCGTGGCCGACGAGGGCAGCTACGTCTCCTATCTCGAAGGCTGCACCGC
>PMKE01000027.1 GCA_003158585.1 Alphaproteobacteria bacterium | reverse complement strand
CATCATGTAGAGCATGTCGCCCTGGCCGAGCAGCTGTTCGGCGCCCTGTTCGCCCAGGATAGTGCGGCTGTCGATCTTGCTGGTCACCTGGAAGCTGATGCGGGTCGGGAAGTTCGCCTTGATGGTGCCGGTGATGACGTCGACCGAGGGGCGCTGCGTAGCCGCGATCAGGTGGATGCCCGCCGCGCGCGCCATCTGCGCCAGGCGCTGCACCGCGCCTTCGATCTCCTTGCCGGAGATCATCATCAGGTCCGCCATCTCGTCTACGACGACGACGATGTAGGGCAGGGGCTCGAGGTCCAGCACTTCGTCTTCGTAAACCGGCTTGCCGGTTTCGCGGTCGAAGCCGGTCTGCACCGTGCGCTTCAGCGTTTCGCCCTTCTGCTTGGCCTTGCGGACGCGATCATTGAAGGCTTCCACGCCGCGCACGCCGAGCTTGGACATCTTGCGGTAGCGCTCTTCCATCTCGCGCACCGCCCATTTGAGCGCGATGACGGCCTTGCGCGGATCGGTGACCACGGCCGCGAGCAGGTGCGGGATGCCGTCATAGGCCGACAGCTCCAGCATCTTGGGATCGATCAGGATCATGCGGCACTGCTCGGGCGGCATGCGGTAGAGCAGCGACAGGATCATGGTGTTGAGCGCCACGCTCTTGCCCGAGCCCGTGGTGCCGGCGATCAACAGATGAGGCATCTTGGCGAGGTCGGCCATCACCGGGTCGCCGCCGATGGTCTTGCCCAGCGCCAGGATCAGCGGCGCGCGCGCCTTCTCGTATTCGGTCGAGGCGAGCAGCTCGCGCAGGTACACCATATCGCGCGTCTGATTGGGCAACTCGATGCCCAGCACGTTGCGTCCCGGCATCGCGGCGATGCGCGCCGCTACCGCCGACATGGAGCGCGCCACGTCGTCGGCCAGCGAGATCACCCGCGAGGATTTGACGCCCGCCGCCGGCTCGAATTCGTAGAGTGTCACCACCGGGCCCGGCCTGACGGCCGTGATGCGTCCCTTGACGCCGAAATCGGAGAGCACCGATTCCAGCATGCGGGCGTTTTCTTCCAGGGATTCGTCCGAGAACGCCTGATCCGAATGCACCGGCTCGGCGAGCAGGCCGAGGGCGGGGAGCTGATATTCGCCGGAGTCGAGATTGAGCGCAGGCTGGTGCGCCCGCTTGCCCGCCCCGAGCTTGCGTTTCTCATCCCGCTTGATGAGGCTTTCGCGCGAGGTGGAGGAGAGCGGCTCGGGCGCGATGTCGAGGCCGAAATCCTCGTCGGTCTCGATCTCCGGCTCGGCATATTCCTCGTCTTCCTTGGCTTTGTGCGCCGGCCATTTCAGCAGCGTGCCCAGCCAGTAGACGAAGGTGAGGGCGTGGAAGCCGCCGCGCATGGCCTTCTTCAGGCGCAGATCGGCGGCGAGCACAGCGAGCACCAGTCCCACCGCGAACAAGAGAAGCGGCAAAACCCAACCAATCCAGGAGAGCTGGTAGATCTCGGCGAAACGGCTCGCGAGCGAGGCCGCGGCGATGCCGATCAAGCCGCCCGCACCGGCGGGAAGCCCTTCCGGCCTCGGCAGAATGCCCAGTCCCGCCGCCAGGAACACTGTGCCCAGCGGCCAGGCGAAGGCGCGCGCCACGGCGTAGCGCATCGACCAGCCCATCAGGGCGCGGGTGCCCCAGGCGATCGGCGCGGCCAGGAAGGCGAGTGCGGCAAAGCCGAAGAACTGCAACAGGATGTCCGCCGCGGTGGCGCCCATCGGGCCGAGCAGGTTCGAGACCTCGCCTCCCGTGGCGTTGTCGGGGCTGGCGTCGGCCGGATCGTAGCTGATGAAGGCAATCAGCACGGCGGCGGCGGCCAGCAGGACCAAGAGTCCCGCCCCCCGCATCACCAGGATGCGCATGAGTTTGGTCATAGCCCGCTTGGCATCGCTCCAAGTGTCGGCCCACTCCGCACCGGGGCGGCGCGGCTGGTAGACGCCCGAAGCGCGAGTACCGCTCATGACTCCCCTTCGCTCAAGACCGAACCCACTCTATCGAGTGCCGCCGCAATGGTTGACAAATGGTTGACGAGCGCCAGTCTGATGTATGGAAACCCAGGGTTTGTGCGGCTTTTTCCCGGCTGGATTTCTTTGCCCATATAGGCGCCCGGCAGCACGCGGACGCCGGCTTTCTGCCATAGCTTGAGCGCCGCGGCCTCGCCGTCGCCGACCTCGAGCCAGAGGAAGAAACCGCCTTGCGGCAGACTGAAGCCGGGATGGCTGCCGAGGAGACGCTCGGCTAGGGCAAAACGCTCGGCGTAACGGGCGCGGCCCACGCGGACATGCTCTTCGTCGCTCCAGGCCGCAGCCGAGGCCGCGATGATCGGCAGCGGCACCTGCGGTCCGGCATAATTGCGGAAGGCGCGGAACTTGGCCATCAGCTTTGCGTCGCCCGCGACGATTCCCGAACGCAGTCCGGGCAGGCCGGAACGCTTCGACAGGGAATGGAAGGTGAGGAGACGCTCATAAGGCGCCCGGCGTACCGAAAGGGCGCCAAGCGGCGGGTCATCCAGGTAGATATCGGCGTAACACTCGTCGGCGAACACCGTAAAGCCATAGGCGTCCGCCAGGGCGAACAGTGTTTGCCAATAGGCTTCGCGGGCGCAGGCCCCTTCGGGATTGGAGGGCGAGCAGAAATAGGCGGCCACGGTCCGCTCCAGAATCGAGAGGGGCAGCGAGGCGAAGTCCGGCAGGAAGCCGTAGGCCGCGCGGGCGGGCACGTACACCGGTTCGGCGCCCGCCGCGAGAATGGCCGCCGCATAGCATTGGTAGAACGGATTGGGCAGCAGGATCACGGGTCGCCCACCCGCCTTTTCTTCGGGCGTGACGATCTTGGGCGCCAGGAACAGGCCCTCGCGCGTGCCGTTGAGCGGCAGAATTTGCGTCGCCGGATCGAGGTCCGCGCCGAAGCGGCGTTTGATCCAGCCCGCCGCCGCCTCTTGCCACTCGGGGGTGCCTTGGATCGGCGGATATTCGCCGAACTGGGCGCCATGCCGCGCGATGGCTTCCAGCACGAAAGGCGGCACCTCGCCGTGCGGATCGCCGACGGCCAGACTGATGGGCTCGGCGCCCGGCGGCACGTTTTCGAGCAGGCTCGCCAGCCTGGCAAAGGAGGAAGGCGGAAGCGCTTCGAGACGGCCGGGCAGGATCATCGGAACTCCACCAATTCTAAGAATCCTAACTGCGAGCGCGGGACGAATCTACGCCTCATGCAATTGTTATCATCGTCCGGCAATGCGCCCGCATTTATGCCGCAATAGGGTTGCAGTGACCGGCGCGGAGGAAGCCATGAAACGTATTGTTGCTGCGTTTTTATCGATTTTGATGCTCGGCGGAATGTCCTTCGCGGCCGATGCGCCCGTCACCGACTGGACCGAGGTAATCGTCGTCGATGCCGAAGCGCCGGGCCCGGCGATGTGGCATCTGAAGAAGGGCGATTCCGAAATCTGGTTTCTGGGCACCGTCGGGCTGATGCCCGAGAATCTCGCCTGGAACACCATGCGTCTCGAACGGGCGATCGACGGCGCCAACGTCGTTCTGCTGGAGCCACGGGCCAGTGCGGATTTCCTCGACATCCTCGGCATGTCGTGGTTTCTCCTGACGCATCGCGGCGCGCTCTCGATGCCCGACGACCGGAAGCTCGAGGACTCGCTGTCGCCGGAACTGCGCGCCCGCTTCGTCAAGGCACGCGAAGCGCTCAAGAAGAACGCGGACGAATACGAAGACGACAGTCCGCTGCTCGCCGGTTTCAAGCTGCTGGCGGCTTATGTTGAGACGGACAAGCTGACGCCCGATCTGCCCCAGAAGGCGGCCCAGAAGATCGCCCATGCCAAGCACGTCAAGGTCCGCCGCATCGCCGAATACAGCGCCGTGCCGCTCATCGAAGAGATGCTCAAGCTGCCGCCCACGGCCGGGCGCGTCTGCTTAGAGAATGCGCTGAGCGATTACGAAACCCTCAGCCAACACGCCGCCCTGGCGGCCGATGCCTGGGCGGTGGGCGACATCGACGGAATCAAGGCACATTATTCGACCTCGCAGTTCCAAGCCTGCATCGCGCAGGCGAAGAAGTATAACGAGCTCGATCAGCGAGCCGTGGACGACACGCTGAAGGCGATCCGCGAGGCGCTGTCAAAGCCGGGCAAGACCGTGATGCTGATCGATATCGGCTGGCTGTTCCGCGCCGGGGGCGTGGCCGAGAAACTCGCGGCCGAAGGCCTCACCATCGAAGGAGCTACAAAATAGAAAAGGGCGCCCCCTTTCGGGAGCGCCCAGTTCCAGGAGACGGCACGGAGGGGAGGGGGATTAGCCGTGTACCGTCTCGCCGTGGAGGTTGATGTCGAGGCCCTCGACTTCCACCTCGGGGGAGACCCTGAGTCCGATCACCAAATCAATGGCCTTCAGGATGAAGAAGGTGACGACGCCGCAATAGACGAACGTCGCGCCCACGTCTTCGAGTTGCAGGACCATCTGATGGGCGTTGCCGTCGATCAGCCAGCCATGCGCCGCCGAGTTGATGGCGTTGGAAGCGAACACGCCGGTCAACAGGGCACCGAGTGCACCGCCGACACCATGCACGCCCCAGGCGTCCAACGCGTCGTCGTAGCCGAGCCATTTCTTGACCCACACCGACGAGGTGTAGCAGACCACGCCTGCGGCCACGCCGATGATCAGCGCGCCGACCGGATCGACGAAGCCCGAGGCCGGGGTGATGGCCACAAGTCCGGCCACTGCGCCCGAGATCATGCCGAGTACCGACGGCTTCTTGGAGATCAGCCATTCGGTGAACATCCAGCCGAGTGCGGCTGCGGCGGTGGCGATCTGGGTTGCGGCCGCGGCCATGCCGGCATTGGCGTTGGCGGCGACGGCGGAGCCGGCGTTGAAGCCNNCGCCATGTTCTCGGTGCCGTAGCCTTTGCGCTTGCCGAGCACCAGGCAGGTGACCAGGGCCGCGGTACCGGCGTTCAGATGCACCACCGAACCTCCGGCGAAGTCGAGAGCGCCTGCCGTCATCAGCCAGCCGCCGCCCCATACCCAGTGAGCGATCGGGCAATAGACCAGCAGCAGCCACAGCGACATGAACCACATGAAGGCGGAGAATTTCATGCGGTCCGCCAGGGCGCCCGCGATCAGGGCGGGCGTGATGATGGCGAAGGTCATCTGGAAGAACATGAACACCGATTCCGGAATGGTACCGGTCAACGAGCCGAGCGTCATCGGCTTCAGGAACAGGTAATTGAAGCCGCCGATGAAGGCGTTGACGCCCGTATCGCCGTTCGGCGTGAAGGCGATGGAATAGCCGACGATCATCCACAACACGGTGATGATGCAGGTGGCGCCGAAGCTCTGCGCCATCGTGGCCAGCACGTTCTTGCGGCGCACCATGCCGCCGTAGAACAGCGCCAGGCCCGGAACGGTCATCATCAGAACCAGCGCACTGGAAGTCAGCATCCAGGCGGTATCGCCGGAGTCGAGCTTGGCTGTTGCGGCGAGCGCCGCTCCCGAGGTCGCAATCAATGCGGCCAGGCCCGCAAGCGCGCCATGCGCCAGTTTTTTCATGTTCGGCACTTTCATCAGAAACTCCCCTATTGATCCCAAGAATGCGTGTCAGAGCGCGTCGCCGTCGGTTTCCCCGGTGCGGATGCGGACGACTTGCGAAAGCTGTGTGACGAAGATCTTGCCGTCGCCGATCTGGCCGGTTTTGGCCTTGGCGGTGATGGCCGCGATCACGGCGTCGGCCATCTCGGCCTTGACGGCGACCTCGACCTTCAGTTTCGGCAGGAAACTCACGGCATATTCGGCGCCGCGATAAATCTCGGTATGTCCCTTCTGGCGTCCGAAACCCTTGACCTCGGTAACGGTCATGCCTTGGACGCCGAGGGCCGAAAGAGACTCGCGCACCTCGTCAAGCTTGAACGGCTTGATGATCGCCATGATCAGCTTCATTGCTTCTCCCCATTGTTTGACCGGGTAACACATCATCAAGAAACGTGCCGACCTGCGGTAATGACGTAAGATTTTGATATTTAATGATATTTTAGATAAATGGCAGACGGTCGCGGAGATTACTGCACAATACTTAGGCTCCCATGATCGAATGCCCAAGCAATAGGCATTGACCGCTGCCGGCCCCTCATGGGAAGGGGCAGCATGACGAAAACGGTCGATGTGGCGATCGGCGGCGGCGGCATGGTGGGTCTGGCGCTTGGTTTGGCGCTGGCCCGCGGCGGCCTGACTGTGGCGGTCGCCGATCCGGTGCCGCCCGTGGATGCGACCGCGGAAAAATTCGACGGACGGGTCTCGGCACTGTCTTTTACCTCGGTGCGGATGTTCCGGGCGCTCGGAGTGTGGGAGCAGTTGGCGCCCGAGGCGCAACCCATCGAAAACATCCTGGTGACCGACGCCAAGCTGGGCGGCGCGCCTTCGCCCTTCTCGCTCTATTTCGACGGTCGGGAAATCGGTTCGCCGCTCGGCCATATCGCCGAGAACCGCCACATAAGGCAGGCCCTCACTGCGGCGGCGAACAAGACAGACGGCCTGACGCTCATCGCACCCGCCGCGCTCGATAGATTGAAGGCGGAGGCGAACGGCATTACGGCGGCGTTGTCGGACGGAACCGAGCTGGCCGCGAAGCTGGCCGTCGCCGCCGACGGGCGCGAGTCCGGATTGCGTGCGGCGATGGGCATCGGCGTGGTGCGCTGGGCCTATCCGCAAGCGGGCATCGTGGCGACGGTGCATCACGAGAAGCCGCACAACGGCACCGCCTACGAACATTTCCTGCCGTCGGGGCCTTTCGCCATCCTGCCGATGACGGGCAATCGCTCCTCGCTGGTGTGGACCGAACGCAGCGCCGCCGCCGCCCGCATGATGCAGCTCGATCATTCAGAGTTCGACGCCGAGATCGCGCGGCGCTTCGGGGCGCATCTGGGTGCCACGCATGCCGGGAAACTGCGCTGGTCCTATCCGCTTGGGTTCCATCTGGCGCGCGCCACTGTGAAGCCGCGCTTCGCGCTGGCGGGCGATGCCGCGCACGGCATCCATCCCATCGCCGGGCAGGGGCTGAACCTCGGCCTCAAGGACGCGGCGGCACTAGCCGAGACAGTGCTCGATGCGGCTGCGATGGGCCTCGATTTCGGTACCATCGGCGTGCTCGGGCGCTACGAGCGCTGGCGGCGCTTCGATTCCTTCATCATGGCGGCGGCGACGGACGGCTTGAACCGCCTTTTCTCCAACGACATCGCGCCGCTGCGCCTGGTGCGCGACCTCGGCATGGGAATCGTCGATCAAATCGGGCCGTTGCGCCGCTTCCTCATGCGCCACGCCGGCGGCGACGTGGGGCAATTGCCGAAGTTGATGCAGGGAAAAACGATCTAAGGCCAGCTAGATTTCCCGGTTGCCCCAAAACTCAACATCCAGGAAATGTCTGCAAATATGCCTTTTTGCTGCAATCTTCTTGGCCGCATTTTGATAGCGCGAATTTTCGAACGGACCCAGACCCTGCACGGATTTCCAGCGGGGCAGAGTAGGATCGATTTTCTGCAACCGGGAAGCGACGATTGAGTCGATCGGGAGTTCAAGCAAGGGTTCCAATTGTTGGAGGCCATAGGCATCGCGAAGATACACGTTGTACGAGGCGTCTCTGATGAAGATGTTGATTAGTTTTCGTGCCCGTCCCCACGACTGAGCGGAGGCAGGAAAGCTCCTTCGTAATCTGTCGGTTAGGTTGTTTAATACAGCAGCGTAAGTCGAAGGATCGGCAATTGAAGGGGCAGAGAGTGACTCAAGGATACGCCTCTGGGAGAGAAAAGCGCGCGCAGCCGCCTTGACGCCGGGTACCGCGTTACGCCCTCCGCGAACTGCCGAAGTTGATGCGGCAGATCTCGCCACATATTTCTGCATCATATCGATTTGCATTTTGCTCGTGCGCATCTGTTCCCTCCTTCAGTTCAATCTATCGTCGCCTTTGCGGGCCGCCAGGGCGGCGGGAAGATCGCGATAGAAGCCGCGCGCGATGTCGCCGATCTTCTGGGCGCGGACCTGTTCGGCCTCGTCGCGCGTCGCATACCAGACGCCTTCGAACACATAGCGCTTGACGGGCGTGGCAGTGCGCGGATCGGTCTCGTAGACTTCGACGATTTCCTCTACCTGCTCCTCGGCCACGTCGATGGTGTGGCGGAAATGGGCGAGATGATCCCGGCGGTCGCGGAGCTGGCTTTCGTTGCGTGCCCGGTTGGCGTCGTCGAAACGCTTCAAAGCCGCGGCGAGCTTCGGCCACAGCCAGTAGAACAGCAGCGCCGCAGCGATCAGCAGGGCAGTGGTGGTGAGATTCCAGAACATTTATTAGGTTGTCATCCCGGACGCACCGTAGGTGCGGTCCGGGACCCACTTCCGAACAGACTCGGGGACAGATCGAGCCAATGCGGGTTGTCCCGTTCGATCAAGTTCTTCTTCCAACCCCGTCGCCAGCGCTTCAGTTTCTTCTCCTGCGCAATCGCATCGTTTATGTCGCCGTACTGTTCGAACCAGACGAGCATCTTGATACCGTACCGTTTGGTGAAGCCGGGAACCAATCCTTCCTTATGTTCGCCGACGCGCGCGCCAAGTCGTTGGTGACGCCGATATAGAGCGTTCCCAACGGTTTGTTTGCCAGAATATAAACGAAATAACAGTGATCGCGCATGTGTCGCCGTGGGTCCCGGCCCGCGCCGCACTCTCGTGCGGCTGGCCGGGATGACAGATTATTTTGCCTCCAGCATCGCGATGGCTTCCGCCAGGGCCACGAGGCGGCGGGCGGCCTCCGCGTGCAGCAGCTCGACCATGTGCCCGTCGAGCAGAATCGCGCCTTTGCCCCTGTTCTCCGGCAGATCGAAGGCGGCAATGATCTTCCTCGCCGCCGCCACCTCTTCCGAAGAGGGTGCGAAAGCCGCATTGCAGGGCACGATCTGAGCGGGATGGATCACCGTCTTGCCGTCGAAGCCGAAGCTGCGCGCCTGGGCACAGGCGGCGGCAAAGCCGTCGGCGTCAGCGATGTCGTTGAAGACGCCGTCGATGACGGCGAGCCCGTAAGCGCGCGCCGCCAGCACGCTCAGCGACAGCGCCGCCGTGAGGTTGTGCCGGCCGGGCGTGTGAAGACCGCCCATCTCCTTGATCAGATCGTTGGTGCCCATCACCAGGCACGCGAGCCGTCCGCCGGCCGCGGCAATCGCCCCGAGGTTTAGGACGGCGAGCGGGGTTTCCACCATCGCCCAGATCGCGATATCCGCGCCGCCAAGTCTTTCTTCGACGGCCTTCAAATCGCCGACGCCGGAAACCTTGGGAACGAGAATTGCGTCGGGCTTCGCCTCGGCGGCAGCACGCAAATCCGCTTCGCCCCAGGGCGAGGAAAGCGCATTGATCCGCACCACGGTTTCGCGCCTGCCGAATCCCCTCTTGACGGCGGCGCTGACCTGGGCGCGCGCCGTTTCTTTCGCATCGGGCGCCACGGCGTCTTCGAGGTCAAGGATCAGCGCGTCGGCAGCAAGGGTTCTCGCCTTTTCCAGGGCGCGCGCACTCGAGCCCGGCATGTAGAGCACGCTGCGCCGTGGACGAGCCCCGCTCATGCGGCGTGCGGCTTCACGATCCGGCGGATGCGCTCATACGCTTCGTCCGGATTGGGAATGTCGCGTATGGACGCGCCGCTGGCCGAGACATTGCCGAAGCCGAAGGCCTGAATGGCGTTCGAGCCGGGCGAGGAGCCGGTCGCCATCGTCGCCAGATAGACCGTGCCCAGCCCGACCGTCCGCTGGAGCATGCCCTGGTGCAGGGTGATCTCCTTGATGTCGGCGTAGCGCACCTGTTTGCGGTTGACGGAGAAGAAGCCCTCCTCCAGTTCCATGTGGTCGTCGAAGAAGCGGTATTCGGCCCGGCTGTAATTCACCTTCTTGCCGATAAAGGCGATCAGCGGCACGCCGAAGAAGGCGAGCGCCCCGAAAAACAGAAATCCCGAACCGGAGAAAAAGCTGCCGGCATCGAAGTCGTCCTCGAAGCCGCTCAACAGGGCGGTGGTGATCCCTCCGAAGAACAGGGCCGCCCAGAAAGTCAGAAAGAGCTGCAAAGGCAACTGCACCAAGAGGGTGATCCAGCCGATGAAGACCGGCTTGAGCGAAAACTGCATCCTGTTCCTCCCGGAACCGCGCGCGGCAGCGGAAAATAGAGCGATTACCGGCCCCGGGAAAGCCCGCCTCAGGAAGGCTTCTTGAGGAGCTTGCGGTTCACCAGGCACTCGGCGATCTGCACGGCGTTCAACGCCGCGCCTTTACGCAGATTGTCGGAGACCACCCACAGCGACAGGCCGTGCTCGACGGTCGGGTCCTTGCGGATGCGGCTGATGTAGGTGGCGTCCTCGCCCGCGGCTTCGACGGGCGTGATGTAGCCTCCGTCCTCGTGCTTGTCGATGACGAGGCAGCCGGGCGCCTCGCGCAGGATGGCCCGCGCCCGCTGCGCCGTGATCGGCTTCTCGAATTCGAGGAACACGGCTTCCGAATGGCCGATGAACACCGGCACGCGCACGCAGGTGGCGACCACCTGGATGTCGGGATCGAGGATNNTGCGGGATGACGTTGAAGGCGATCTGCTTGGTGAACTTCCCGAGCTCGATGGGATCGGCGACGAAGATGGCGCGCGTCTGACGGAACAGCTCGTCCATTGCCTCCTTGCCGGCGCCGGAGACCGATTGATAGGTCGCCACCACGCAGCGCTTGATCGTGGCTTCGTCGTGCAGCGGCTTCATCGCCACCACCAGCTGCGCCGTCGAGCAGTTGGGATTGGCAATGATGCCCTTCTTGATGCCCTGGTCGAGTGCCCCTGCGTTTACTTCCGGTACAATAAGCGGCACCTCGCGGTCCATGCGCCAGGTGGACGAGTTGTCGATGACGACGGCGCCTTGGGCCGCGATCTTAGGCGACCATTCCTTGGAGACTTTGCCGCCCGCGCTCATCAGCACGATGTCGGTGCCCTTGAAGTCGTAATAGTCGAGGGCCTTGACCTTCAGCACCCCATCCCCGAACGACACGTCCACGCCCACGGACTTCGTCGAGGCCAGCGCCGTCACTTCGCTGAAGGGAAACTGACGCTCGTTGAGCACGCTCAGCATCTCGCGCCCCACATTGCCGGTCGCACCGACGACGGCGACTTTGTACGACATGACACCTCACTCCTTCACACCGGCCTGACGCCGACGGGGCACAGATACTAGAACGGAAGGTGGGGCGAAAGAGCGGCGAATCTACCCGCCTGTCTATCCGCCCGGACGCCAGCGGAGCTGGATCTGGGCTGCGTTCTTGCGGATGGTGCCGGAGATCACCGGGCTGGTTTCGAAATCTTCGAACAGTTTCCCGTTGAAGGCGTCCCAGCGTCCGCCCTTCACTCCGAGCCAGCGTCCCATCGCCTCGCCCAGCAGCTCGCGCTTCTCCCAAGGCGAAGGTCGGACCGGGCAGAGCTTTTCGAAGCACAGCTCGAAGTCCGGCAGCGGCAACGAGAGGTTTAGCGGTTCTGCCGCGGCGGCGGGACCGATGAGCAGAAGGGCGAGGACAAGGCGGCGCATGGACCGAACCTAGCCGATCTAACTGAACGGCAGGTTGAGGTGCCGCCGGATTGCGGTCCTAATTTAACGATGAGGCTCATACTGCGACGGGATATGATTCGCAGGCGCCCCCGCTCCGATGCTATGGTCCATCAAACATCCAGGAAGAGGTAGTTATGACGGTCCGAAAGGCGTTGGCGGCGGGCGTAAGCTTGTTTGTACTGTGTGCGGCGGGCGGGGCGGAAGCCAAATCCAAGCCTCTAAAATGTGCCAGTCGCGAAGAGGTGACGGCGATGCAAACCACCGCCATCCAGCAGCAGCTGATGGATGCCGCGCTCACCTGCGGAGATACCGCCAGGATTAACTACAACGCTTTCCAGACCCGCTTCTCGCTCGATCTGCGCCAATACGACAATACGATGCTGCGCATGTTCAAGCGCGTGATGGGCGGTGCCAAAGGCGACAAAGCCTACAATCTCTTCAAGACCGAATTGGCGGCCAAGGCCGAACTGCGCCGCACCCATAACCACGACGATTTCTGCCAGGAGGCCACTCTGGTCGCGGCGGCGGCGCTCGGTCCGCAGAAGATCGCGCTGAGCGATTTCGTGGCGGACGTTCCCGCCACCGATGTCACGACCCCGGTAGGCCATTGCGACGTAGAGATCGCCGTCACCATGCAGGGCACCAGGGCGGCTCCCGCCGTCGTGCCGAAGCCCAATCCGCTCAGGCTGTCCGCTCCCGCGGCACCTCCGCCGGCGGGCATCCAGCCGTAAGAGCCAACCTCGGTTCAGCCCGGCGCCGCCGGGTGCAAACGAAAAGGGCGGGCCGTGAGGCCCGCCCTTCGCGCATTTATGTCCGAACCGATTACTTGCCGAGATCGATGACTGCACGGCGGTTCTGAGGCTCGCGCACGCCCGGGCCCGTCGCAACGAGCGGATCG
>PMKE01000140.1 GCA_003158585.1 Alphaproteobacteria bacterium | reverse complement strand
CTCGCCAATATGCAATAGCCCTGCGTTCACGGGGGAGGTGGCGAGACGCGTAGCGTCGAGCCGGAGGGGGGACCTCCAGAAGCGCACGTAGCAATGTGAATTGAAAGCGCCGTCCGTCAGCCAGATCTACTTGATCTTGCCTTCCTTGAATTCGACGTGCTTGCGCAGGACCGGGTCGTACTTCTTGATCGAGAACTTCTCGGTCATGGTGCGGGTGTTCTTCTTGGTCACGTAGAAATAGCCCGTGCCGCCCTCGCTATTGAGCCGGATTTTGGCCGTGGTCGGCTTCGCCATGTGAGTTCTCCTGAAAACGCCCGAAGGGCGCGTAAACTAGCCGGGAAGCCCGGGAAGTCAAGCTTGGGTCTAAAGGCGGGCAACAACGGGCTTTTTGCCGTCTTCTCGTGCCACTTAACCGGGCCGTGGGAGGGCCGTTTCACCGGCGCATTCCCATTGGCGTCCGGCAAGCCGGTGAACGGACAAAACTCAGTAGCAGCCGTCGGGTCGTACGATCTCCGGATAATCGCCGGCACGGAAGTGGATCACTTTCGTGCCGTTCGTTTCGAATATGATGGCGCGGGTATGATCGGGTTTGTCGACCACGAGGTAATGCCAGCTTGGATCGTTCGGGTGCGGCTTGACGACAAGACGGTCGCCATAGGCCTGCTTTACTTCTTCCACGGTTGCACCCAGACCGATGCCGACTTCCGTCTGTACCGGACTGCGAACTCCCTTGTCGAAGTAATCGACGCTTATCCGGGTGACCTGCCCGCCGTGCAGCGTGAAGCTGATGCCCAGTGCCCTGCTTTTCTTCGTCGACGCGGTTCCACAAGCATCGCTGGCGAAGGGATCGAAATCGTAATCCAGCTTTTGCTTTAGCACGACCTGCAACGAATTTTCCGACATGCCGATCTTCACCGGCCCGAGACTGTCCGGCGTCAGCACCCAGTCGGGTTCCGCTGCGAAGGCGGTGCAGCAACCCGTAAACAGAAGAATGAAAGCCAGCACGCGCTTCATTGCAGCCCCCCCGGTCGGTGAACCGCGCAATCCTAGTCGATGTCCCATGTCGTGTCGTGTCCGACACATCGCACCGGTACAACTTGTGACATTATTCGCTTCGAGTATTACCGCCTCCGTTTGCTCCGTTGTCGGACAGGGACAGGACGGCGAGTGCGGCGCTTCAGCCGCTGTCACTCATGAACTCACACGCACTCGACCCCGACTGGACAGCCAAAAGCCTTATGAATCCAGCGCAATACAAAGAACATGACAATGAGGAAGTTGGCGATCACGAAGAGCACGTCCACCCACTTCCGGACCATGTGGGGGCGACGAGCCGGTCTGAATTCCGTGTGGCATTTCTTGCAGCAATAGATCCAACCGATCGGCGCAAGCACTCTGCCAACCCAAACCGTTGCCAGAATAGAGAACGCGGCCCGGAGAAACGGACGCCTTTTCCGGAGCTCGCCTGACCCGCACTCGGGGCACGTGACATCGTCGAGGTCGCCTAATTCACTTTCAAGCAACGCGCGGAACTCACCGTTCTGGCAGCGGCGCTCGACAGCGCGTGCTTCTTCGAACCGGTCACGCGGCACCTGAACCTTGACCCCGCCTAACGAGACCGAGAAGTCCCAGGCGTTTCCGACGTGATATTCATGAATGACGATGGCTGGGACGCCCTCGGCCCATAAGCGAGAGCGAAACATGTGCGCTTCCCATCCCTCGCGGAAAGTCGCCACCGTTGTCCACATCTCGGCATCCCCCGCGTTAGATGCCCTAGATTACGCGCAAGCCTGCCTCGCCCAAAGGTTGCATGTGCCGCAGTTCACAGCTTTGGCACGTTCAACGCCGCCGTTTGCTGCGCGGGCGGATCATGGCAGGACGGCGCGCGCGCGGCGCTTCCGCCGCTTCCGCCAGATCGAAGCGCAGTCCGCCGGTCAGCGGCGCCGCTTCCGCGAGCCGAACTCGCACGATGTCGCCCAGCGAATAGGTCGTGCCGGTGCGGTCGCCGATCATAGCGTGACGGCGTTCGTCGTGGCGGAAGTACTCGGTGCCCAGCACCCGCGCCGGAAGCAGTCCCTCGGCGCCTGTGTCAGCGAGCCGCACGAACAGCCCGAAGCGCGTCACGCCGGTGATACGCGCATCGAAGGTCGCGCCGACGCGATCCTGCATGAAGGCGGCGACGTAGCGGTCCGTCGAATCCCGTTCCGCCGCCATGGCGCGCCGTTCGGTCATGGAGATGTGCTCGGCAATCTCGCCGAGCCGCGTCGTTTCGCGATCCGTCAGCCCGCCGTCGCCAAGCTTCAGCGCGCGGATCAGCGCGCGATGTACGATCAGGTCCGCGTACCGCCGGATCGGCGAGGTGTAATGCGCGTATTTCGCCAGGTTAAGTCCGAAATGGCCGAGGTTGTTCGGATCGTAGATCGCCTGCGCCTGTGTTCGCAGCACGACGTCGTTCATCACCTGCTGGTGCGGGCCGTCCTTGGCATTCGCCAGGATGCGGTTGAACACGCCGGGTTTCATCACCTGACCCTTGGCGAAGTTCATGCCGATGGTCTTGAGGTAATCGGAGAAGGCGTAGAGCTTCTCCTTGGAAGGCTCTTCGTGCACGCGATAGATCAGAGGCGTTCGCGCCTTCTCCAGCGTCTCGGCCGCGGCGACGTTGGCGAGCACCATGAACTCCTCGATCAGCCGCATGGATTCCAGCCGTTCGCGGAAGGCGATGGATTTCACCTTGCCGTCGGCGCCGATCTCAATGCGCCGTTCGGGTAGGTCGAGGTCGAGCGGATTGCGGGCCGTGCGTTCCTTCACCAACGCCTGATATGCCGCCCACAGCGCCGCAAGCGCATCCTTCGCCGCGGCCGGAAGCGTGGCATCCGCCTTGCCGTCGAAGGCGCGCTGCGCCTGCGCATAGGTGAGCCGCGCCGCCGAACGCATCGTGCCGCGCAGGAATTCGTGGCGGCGCTTGCGTCCCTCTTTGTCGAACACCATGCGCACGGCGAGGCAAGGCCGGTCCACACCTTCCTTCAGCGAACAGAGATCGGCGGAGAGTTTCTCCGGCAACATCGGCACGACGCGGTCGGGGAAATAGACGGAGTTGCCCCTTTTGTAGGCTTCGCGGTCGAGCGCCGAGCCCGCCGTCACGTAATGCGCCACGTCGGCGATGGCGACCAGAGTCACATGTCCACCCTTGTTGGCAGGATCGGTGTCGGGCGCGGCCCACACCGCATCGTCGTGATCGCGCGCGTCCTCGGGATCGATGGTGACGAGCGGTATGCTGCGCAGATCGGTACGTCCGCGAGGATCGGCGGTCGCGGCGTTCTCGGCTTCTTCCAGAACCTCTTTCGGGAATTCCGTGGGAATTCCGTGCGCATGAATGGCGATCAGGCTGACGGCTTTCGGCGCGTCCATGCTGCCGATGCGCTCCACGACGCGCGCGCGGGGAAAGCCCGAGGCGCGTCCGGCAATCGGCTCGGCCAGCACCAGTTCGTTGTCTTCGGCGCCTGCGCGGTCGTGCGGATCGACGCTGAACTCGCTCTTGCTCTTGCGGTCGATGGGCGCGATGCGGAAGCTGCCGCCGACCACCCGCACCACGCCCAGCACCTTATGGGCGCTGGCGCCAAGCCTTTTGATAACGCGTGCTTCGAAGCCGTCGCGGGTTTCCGTCAGCCGCGCCAGGATGCGCTCGCCCAGGCCGATGGCCTCTTCGGAGACGACGACGATCTGCGGCGGTTCCTCGTTGGATTCCCAGCGCTGCGGGCGCGCCAGCAGTTCGCCGTCCGGGTCCTGCCCGATGACTTCCAGCACCGCCACTTCCGGCAACTCGCCGGGCCGTTTGTAACCGCGCCGGCGGCTGCCTTCGAGCAAGCCTTCGCTCTCCAGCTCCTTCAGGATGCGTTTCAGCGCGATGCGATCCGATCCCTTGATGCCGAGCTTGCGCGACAGGTCGCGTTTGGTCGCGCCCGGTTCGGCCGCCAGCGCATCGAGCACACGCGCCCGGTCGAGAGGCGGAGCGGGGCTGTTTTTTCCGCGAGGCATTTCTATTCGGCGGCCGCCTTGGCGGGCTTCTTCTTCGGCGCCGTTTTGGGCGCTGGTTTCGCTTTCGGCTTCACCTTGCCGGGTTTGGGCTTTGCTTTCGCAGCCTTCTTCTTCTGCTTCGTCGATGGACCTTTGGCCGCGCGCTCTGCGATCAGCGTCAGGGCCCGCTCGAACGTGACGGAATTCGGGTCGGTGCCATTCGGGATGGTCGCATTGACCGAGCCGTCGGTCACATAGGGGCCATAACGTCCGCGCATCAGCTTGACCGTGGCGCCGCCGGGAGCGGTGCCCAGTTCCTTCAACGGCTCCGATCCGTGCCGCCCGCGCGCTTTTTTCTCCGCCAGAAGCGTCACCGCGTGGTTGACCCCGATAACGAAGACGTCATCGGCAGAATCCAGCGATGCGTATTGTCCGTTGTGCGCCACGTAGGGTCCGTAGCGGCCGAAATTCGCGGTGATCGGTGCGCCGGTCTCGGGGTGCTTTCCGACTTCGCGCGGCAGAGACAGCAATCTCACCGCCAGCGCCAGATCGACGTTTGCCGGATCGGTGCCTTTGGGCAGGCTGGAACGCTTTGGCTTCTCGCCGTCGCCGAGTTGCACGTAAGGCCCGAAGCGTCCGGTGCGCAGCGACACTGCTTCGCCGGTTTCCGGGAAGGTGCCCAGCACGCGCGGTTCGCCGTTGCCGCCTTCGCCGGACTTCTGCCCAAGCTGCCGCGTATAACGGCATTCGGGATAGTTCGAGCAGCCGATGAAGGCGCCGAACTTGCCGAGCTTGAGGCTGAGCCGGCCCGTACCGCAGCTCGTGCAGAGGCGCGGATCGGCGCCGCTCTCGTCCGGCGTGAAGATGTGCGGGCCCAGGATTTCGTCGAGGGTGGTGATGACCTCGGAAATCTTCAGATCCTTTGTATCGGCGACGGCCGCCGAAAAGCCTTTCCAGAAATCTTCGAGCAGCTTCTTCCAATCGAGATTGCCTTCCGCAACCTCGTCGAGTTTTTCTTCCAGGTCGGCGGTGAAGCCGTATTCCACGTAGTGCCGGAAGAAGCTGGTGAGGAAGGCAGTGACGATGCGGCCCTTGTCCTCGGGTATGAAGCGGTTGCGATCCATGCGGACATAGGCCCGCTCGCGCAGCACCGAGAGAATGCTGGCATAGGTGGAAGGCCGGCCGATGCCGAGTTCTTCCAGCTTGTGTACGAGGCTCGCTTCGGAATAGCGCGGCGGCGGTTCCGTGAAGTGTTGCTCCGGCAGCGTCTTATCGATCGTCGCGGGATCGCCCGCGGAGACGCGCGGCAGCTTGAGACCGTCCTCGTCGGCTTCGTCGTCGTGGCTTTCCTGATAGAGCGTCAGGAAGCCGTCGAACAGGGTCACGCTGCCCGTGGCGCGCAGCGTCACCTGCCGGTCGGCGGAGACGACATCGACGGTGGTGCGTTCCAGTTCGGCGCTTTCCATTTGGCTCGCCACGGCGCGCTTCCAGATCAGTTCGTAGAGCCGCGCCTGGTCGGCGTCGAGCCGGCGCGCCACGGATTCCGGCGCGCGATGAAAGCTGGTGGGCCGGATCGCCTCGTGAGCTTCCTGGGCGTTTTTGACCTTGCTTGCGTAGTGGCGCGGCGCGTGGGGGACGTACTTCTTGCCGTAGCGCTCGCCCACCATCTCGCGCGCCTCGTGGACGGCGCCGCCGTCCATCGTCACGCCGTCGGTACGCATATAGGTGATGAGGCCCACCGTCTCGCCGCCCACATCCACACCTTCGTAGAGTTGCTGGGCGATCTGCATGGTGCGCTTGGCGCCGAAGCCCAGCTTGCGCGAGGCTTCCTGTTGGAGCGTGGATGTGATGAAGGGCGGCGCGGGATGGCGCTTCACCGGCTTGGATTCGACGCTGCCGACGGAGAATTTTCGGCTCGCGATGGCTTCCACGGCCCGCTTTGCTTCGGCATCGCTGCCGATGGCGAGCTTGTCCAGCTTCTTGCCGTCGAGTTGGGTCAGGCGCGCCTTGAAAGGCGTGGGCGCCGCGGTTTCGGAGTAGGCGACGACGTTGGCATCGACCGTCCAATATTCCTGCTGCTTGAACGCTTCGATCTCGACTTCGCGTTCGACGACCAGCCTGAGCGCAACCGACTGCACGCGTCCGGCCGAACGTGCCCCCGGCAGCTTGCGCCACAGAACGGGCGACAGAGTGAATCCGACGAGGTAGTCGAGGGCGCGGCGCGCCAGGTAGGCGTCGACCAGCTCCGCATTGATCTCGCGCGGATGGGCGATGGCTTCGAGCACGGCCGCCTTGGTGACGGCGTTGAACACCACGCGTTCGATATGGGCCTTGCCGAGCGCCTTTCTCTGCTTGAGCACTTCCAGCACGTGCCAGGAGATCGCTTCGCCCTCGCGGTCCGGGTCGGTGGCGAGGATCAGCTTGTCGGCATGCTTGACGGCGTCGGCGATGTCCTTGATGCGCTTCTGGGCCCGTTCGTCCACGTGCCAGGTCATGGCAAAGCCGTCGTCCGGCTTCACCGAACCGTCCTTGGCGGGCAGGTCGCGGATATGGCCGAAACTGGCGAGGACTGTGTAGCCGGGGCCGAGATACTTGTTGATTGTCTTGGCTTTGGCCGGGGATTCGACGACGAGGACGTTCATCAGGCTCTTGTGCGCTGCGATGCCGTAATTAAGGAGGCGGACACTGGGGGAAGGGGTAGAGCAGTGTCAACGCGCGATTTGAGTGGAAATAATATACTAAAGATTGCAAATCGCGATAATTCAGGAGAAATTGTAACTCACGGTTGCGTCATAAACATCCCTGCCATAAATTGACCGGCCACAGAGTCATCTATGTCATCTATCGGTTTCCCCCTCATGTCTCCCGTGCAACCTGCCACAAAGACGGCCATGCTCCCTGCCGAGACGGCCCGCTATACGCAGCAAATGCTTGAATCTTTGCAGAAAATCGCCATTCAGCAGAACCAGCCCCTGTTGGCTCATCTGCTCCAGCTGGCGGCAATGGAGGCTAAGGTTCAGGGCGACCAGGACACTTCGTTGCCCGGGTGACGGGCCAGCTTTCCAGCCAATTCCAGCTCCAGAAGTACGGCCAGTACGGCCGGCGCGGGTACGCCGCATAGCCGGATCAGCTCGTCCACCCGGACGGGGGCGGGACCCAGGGCCTCGACGACGGAAGTGCGCACGCGATCGATTTCGGTGTCCGTCAAATGGGAGGGAGTCGCTTCCGGCTCTCGCGCCGGTTCGCCGAAGCCGCCGCCGAGGATCGGTTTCAGCACCGCCAGCACATCCTCCGCCGTTTCGGTCAGCACCGCGCCCTCGCGCAGCAGGCGGTTGGTGCCTTTGGCACGCGGATCGAGCGGTGAGCCGGGCACGGCGAATACTTCCCGGTTTTGTTCGAGCGCGAAGCGCGCCGTGATGAGCGATCCCGATCCTTCGGCCGCTTCGACCACCACCACGCCGCGCGCCAGCCCGGAGATGATGCGGTTGCGCCGCGGGAAGTGCCGCGCCTGCGGCGGCTCGCCGAGCGGCATCTCGGAGACGATGACGCCTTCCGCCTTGAGGCGGTCGTACAGAGCGCGGTTCTCCGGCGGATAGACGACGTCGACGCCGCCGGCGACAACTGCGCAAGTTCCTGTAGCCATCGCACCTTCGTGCGCCGCCGTATCGATGCCGCGCGCCATGCCTGAGGCGACGACGAGTCCCGCCTCGCCGAGATCGGCCGCAAGGCGCTGCGCGAATTTGCGTCCCAGCGCCGAAGCGTTGCGCGCTCCGACCATCGCGATCATCTCGCGTTTGAGGATGACGCCGTGGCCGAGCACGGCGAGCAGCGGCGGCGGGGTGTCCAGCGCGGCAAGTCCCGAAGGAAAATCGGCTTCGGTGGACATGACGAAGCGGCCGCCCAGTGCTGCCAGTTGTTCGATCTCTCGGCGGATCACAGCTTCGTCGGGCAGCTTCGGCGCTTCGCCGCCGCCGCGCCGCGCCAGACGCGGCACTTCCGCAATGGCGGTCGTGGCCGATCCGAAGCGCGCGATAAGTTGTGCGAAAGTTACCGGGCCGACATTCGGCGTGCGCGCTAATCTCAGCCACTGCACGCGTTCGTTGTCGGAGAGGGCCATGTCAGACGCCGTTCTTGCCTGCACCGATGCGCGGTTCCCGGCGATGCCAGAGCCGGTAGATGTTGTCGTGATGCGTCAGGAAGATGATGATGGTGAGAACCATCGTCAGCAAAGCCAGCGTTAGATTGCCGAAGGCGATGGTGTAGGCGGGCGCCAGGGCCGCGGCCACCAGTGCCGACAGCGAGGAAAACCTGAACAGCCACGCGATCAGGAGCCAGGTCGCGATCGCCAGCAATCCCACGGGCCAAAACAATCCAAGCAACACGCCCATATAGGAGGCCACACCCTTGCCTCCCTTGAAGCGCAGCCAAACCGGAAAGATATGGCCGAGCATCGCGGCGGTGCCAGCGATCATCGCACCTTCGGGGATCATCGCACCCTCGGCTCCCCAGAAGTGCTGTCCGATGAGAACGGCGCCGGCGCCCTTACCGGCGTCGAAGAGAAGGGTAAGGACTGCCGCCCACTTCTTGCCCGTGCGCAGCACGTTGGTGGCGCCGATGTTGCCGGAGCCGATCTTGCGCAGGTCGCCGAGACCGGCCAGTTGCGTGATGAGAACGCCGAAGGGGATGGAGCCGAGCAGATAGCCCATCGCGGCGCACAACAGGATGTCGCCCCAGGAAAGGTTGAAACTACCGCTCATTTACAGTCCTCGGTGGGAGCAGAAAGCTCGAACCCGCGGCTTATAGGCAAGCGGGGATTATGGGGCAAGCTTACCGCGTTTCGGCTCATGACTTCTTATCCGGCTCCGCGGCGAGGTCTTCCAGCTCTCTTCCCGCCGGTTCCGGCAGCTTGAGCAGCACGAACATCGCAATCGGCATCGTGCCGAGCAGAACGATCAGCGCCGGGCCGTGCCCGCCGAGCAAGTGATAGAGCGGCCCTTCGAGAGCGAGGCTGACCGCGCCGCACAGGATGCTGACGATGTAGCGCATCCCGGAGACCGTGGCGCGGTATGCGGTCGGGAATATCTCCGCCGAAAGTCCCGCAAACAGCGAGTCCGCGCAGACGAAACCGAAAAAGCCCACCCCCCACATGTACTGGACGTACGCCCAGTGTATCCCGCTGTAGAGCGTTCCGAATCCCGCGACCGCAACGCAACAGGCGCCGAAGATCACGGCGCGCCGCCCGATCCAATCGCTCAGCCGGCCGGCCAGGATGTTGAAGGTCGCCGCGACGGCTCCGCCCAGAAGCACCACGATGCCGGTCTCGGACGGCGTCATGTGAAGCACGCTCTGCATGTACTTCTGACCGAAATATGCCGCGGGCCAGATCGCGAAGCCGTAGGCCGCGATGGCTATCATCATCAGACGGACGCGCCGCGGATGCTCGTGCATCAATTTGCGTAGCATCTCGACGCCGCCGCGGATGCGGGACGTCTGCTTCGGCTCTTCCCGCTCGTGCTGTTCGAAGCGCCGCGTTTCGGGCAGGTAGCGTCGCAGGTAGGCCACGAGGAACAGCGGGATGGAGCCGATCACGTACAACATACGCCAGCCGTAGGGCAGGTAATTGACCGCTATGAAGGCAACCGCGGTGATCCCGCCGCCCAGGTAGTACATAGTGGCAAGCGTGCCGTTGGCCCAGCCGCGCGCCGCCGCGGAGAGTTCCTCTGCCACCACCACGTAGCACAGCATCTCTTCGGCGTAACCGAACAGGCGCGTGAAGCACTGGGCCCAGACGAACTGTGCGGAATCCTGCGCGAAGCTCGTGGCCAGCGTCGCAATCGCCTGGCCCACGATTGTGAAGAGGAGCAGCCGCCGCCGTCCGATCAGGTCCGCCGTCCACGCCAGCAGCAGCGCGGGCACCGCCGCCAGACGGATGAGCGAAACCGTGAAACCGATCCTGTCTTCGGGAATGTGCAGACTGTCCTGCACCTGCGGGATGGCGAAGGTGAAGACGTTGGTGTCGTAACCGCCCATCAGCGCCGCCGCGCCGACGAGCAGGAAGACGACTGCCTGGCGATGGGTCATACCGCCGGGCGGGCGCAAACCGGGCGGCAGCCAGCGCGTATTGGCCGGTCTTTCGTCCAACGCCGCGGAGCCGTTCATTGTTCCCCCAGGTGACGCATGCGGTCGAGCGCCCCCTGAAGAATATAGGCCGCCGCCATTTTGTCCACGACCGCAGCCCGGCGTCGGCGCGAGGCATCCGCATCGAGCAGGGTACGCGTCACGGCTGCGGTGGAGAGCCGCTCGTCCTGGAGAATGATCGGAAGCGGGCCGCGTGCGGCGAAGTTACGGGCGAAGGCGCGGGCCGATTGCGCCGACGGTCCTTCGCTGCCGTCCATATTGAGCGGCAATCCGATTACCAACCCGCCCACGCCTTGTTCCGCGATGACGGCCTCGAGTTTGGCGGCATCGGCGGTGAACTTGCCGCGCTTCAAAGTCTCCAGCGGCGTGGCGACCGTCAGCAGCGTGTCGGATAGCGCCAACCCAATCGTCTTCTCGCCGAGATCGAACCCGAGCAGACGGGAATTCGGTGCGAGCGCAGCTTTGAATTCGATTAAGGAAGCAAAGTTCTGAAACGCCATGTCGGTGCCGGAAACCCCGTTGGTTGCTCCTGCTGCGGCAGGAGCATATCCTGCCTTTGACGAGAGTGGAGGGGAATATAATGGTCGGCATCTCCGTTTGGCGGAAGTCTTTGCTTGCCGCGTGCCTGGTTGTTGCGGTCGCGGTCTTCGCGTTTGCCCCGGGCACCCCGGCTGAGGCGCGCAAGTGGAACCCGACGCCCGCGAAGCTAGCCCAGGACTACGCAGTCATCATTGATTCGAGAGATAAGGGAGAAATCGTCGGTATCGTCTGGTTCTCGCCGCAGTTCGGCGAGAGTGAACAGGACATTGCGAAAGCGCTCGACCAGTACATCTTGATTGCGGTTGTGCACGCTCGTTTGCAGGTATCCGGTAACGTCGAGTTCGACGATACCGCCGCTTTGGAGCTCAAGGACGCCGACGGCAAGCCGCTTAAATTGCTCGAAGGCGACAACGTGCCCCCGTCTATGGCCGGGGCCACTGCCTCTTTGGGCGGGATGTTCCGGCAGGCTCTTGGCCCGATGGGGCAGGGAATGCACTTCTTCGTATACGAGAACGGCGGCGTGCATTCCTGCAAGAAAGGCCGGCTGACCGTCGTTTACGCCGGTGAGAACTACACCTACGACACGCCGTTCCCGGGCTGCCCGGCGGAATAGTCCCCGCTCTGCGCGGTAACGCCGCGGGGGCCGGCCGGGAA
The DNA here is from genome assembly GCA_003158585.1 of Alphaproteobacteria bacterium. GTDB lineage: Bacteria > Pseudomonadota > Alphaproteobacteria > Micropepsales > Micropepsaceae > Rhizomicrobium. Next base: position 12,406 of record PMKE01000140.1, on the reverse strand, counting down.
AACCCCGGCGCGGCGCGATTTGCTTGCCACTGCGGCCCCCCCTTGCTAGCTAGCTCGCCGATAGCAGTTGGTACACGAGGGATTGCCATGTCCGTCGACAAGGACACCGTCCGGCGCATCGCCCGGCTCGCCCGGCTCAAGCTGGAAGAGGACCGCGTGGAGCCTATGGTCCAGGAACTGAACGGCATCCTGGCCTGGGTGGAGCAGCTGAAAGAGGTGGACGTCGAAGGCGTCCCGCCCATGACCAGCGTGGTCAAGCAACGTCTCAAGATGCGCGAGGACGTGGTCACCGAACCGGACAATGCCGACGCCCTGATGGCGAACGCGCCCGGTGGCGAGGATCACTTCTTCGTCGTTCCGAAGGTGGTGGAGTAGGCGATGACGGTCACAATCGCCGTCGAAAGCCCGCTCACGGACGATGCGCGCCGTCTCATCGCCGCGCTGAACGAGCATCTGTTGTCGCTGACGCCGCCGGAGCATTGCTTCCACATGACGGTCGAAGAGATGGCGCAGCCGCATACCACGGTTCTCGTGGCGCGCGCGGACGGCAAGGCCGTGGCCTGCGGCGCGTTGCGGCGCCATGCGGACGGCATCGCCGAAGTGAAGCGCATGTACACGGTGCCTGCCTTCCAGGGGCAAGGCATCGGCGGGCGCATCCTGGACGAAATCGTGGCGTTGGCGCGGCGCGAGAGTTTCAAGCGTCTCGTCCTGGAGACCGGCGACCGTCATCCTGCCGCCTGGCGGGTCTACGAACGCGTGGGATTCACGCGCTGCGGCCCGGTACTCGATTATCCGGACACGTCCTGGTCCGTCTTTTACGAAAAGGAACTTGAGAGGGTGCCTGAATGAGCGGCCTTACCGATCTTACTCTGGCCGAAGCGCGCGATGCCGTCGCCGCAAAAAAGGTCTCCTCCAGCGAGTTGACGGAAGCATTCCTCAAGGCGATGGAAGCAGCCCGCTCCCTCAACGCCTTCATTACCGAGACGCCAGAACGCGCCTTCGAAATGGCCGCGGCCTCCGACAAGCGCATCGCCGCCGGGAACGCGCGGCCGCTGGAAGGCCTGCCGCTGGCGATCAAGGACCTCTACTGCACCAAGGGCGTACGCACGACCGCGGGCAGCAAAATCCTGCACAACTACGTGCCGCAATACGAATCCACCGTGTCGCAGAATCTCTGGGACAACGGCGCGGTGATGCTGGGCAAGGCCAACCTCGACGAATTCGCGATGGGCTCGTCCAACGAGACCAGTTATTTCGGACCGTGCATCAGCCCGTGGCGGGCGAAGGGCTCCGACGCAAAGCTCGTGCCCGGCGGCTCGTCGGGCGGTTCGGCCTGCGCCGTCTCTGCCAATCTGTGCCTGGGAGCGACAGCTACCGACACCGGCGGTTCCATCCGCACCCCCGCCGCGGTTACGGGAACCACCGGCATCAAGCCGACCTACGGGCGCTGCTCGCGCTGGGGCATCGTGGCGTTCGCGTCTTCGCTCGATCAGGCAGGGCCCATCTCGCATACCGTACGAGACTGCGCGATCATGCTGAAGGCGATGGCCAGCGTCGATCCCAAGGACTCGACCAGCGTCGACCTGCCGGTGCCCGATTACGAAGCCGGGCTGGAAGCCGGGGTGAAGGGTCTCAGAATCGGCATCCCCAAGGAATACCGCGTCGAGGGCACCTCGCCCGAGATCGACGCCATCTGGAATAAGGGCGCCGATTGGCTGAAGGCACAGGGGGCCGAGATCGTTGAAGTCTCGCTGCCCCACACCAAATACGCGCTGCCCACTTATTATATTGTCGCGCCCGCGGAGGCGTCCTCGAATCTCGCGCGCTACGACGGCGTCCGCTACGGCCACCGGGCCGAAGGGATCGAAGACTTGATCGACCTCTACCAGAAGAGCCGGGCCGAGGGTTTCGGGTCGGAGGTGCGCCGCCGCATCCTGATCGGTACTTATGTGCTCTCGGCTGGCTATTACGACGCCTATTACCTGCGTGCCCAGAAGCTGCGCAGCCTGATCGCCCGCGATTTCACTGAGGCATTCAAGCAGTGCGACATGTTGCTGACGCCCGCTACGCCGGGCCCGGCCTTCGCCATCGGCGAAAAGATCTCCGATCCGGTCACCATGTACCTCTATGACGTCTTCACGGTGACGGTGAACCTCGCTGGCCTGCCCAGCCTGGTGCTTCCGGCCGGACTGACGGAGTCTGGCCTGCCGCTCGGGCTTCAGTTCATCGGCAAGGCGTTCGACGAGGCGACCCTGCTGCGCGCCGGCCGCGCCCTCGAAGTCGCGGCGCAATTCACGGCCAAGCCGCAGCCCTGGTGGAGGGCCCCATGAGCACCGAGGCGAAAAACAAGCTGATCCAGGGCTCGACCGGCCCGTGGGAAGTCGTGGTCGGGCTGGAGGTCCACTGCCAGGTCCTCAGCAAGGCCAAGCTGTTCTCCGGCGCCTCGACGGTGTTCGGCGCCGATCCCAATTCCCAGGTCAGCTTCGTCGATGCTGCCATGCCCGGCATGCTGCCGGTCATCAACCGCTATTGCGTCGAGCAGGCAGTGCGCACCGGCCTCGGCCTCAAGGCGAAGATCAATCTCTTCAGCGTCTTCGACCGGAAGAACTATTTCTATCCCGATCTGCCGGCCGGCTATCAGATATCCCAGTACAAGAACCCCATCGTGGGCGAGGGCGAGGTGCTGATCGACTTGCCGGGCGGCGAGGTGGCGCGCGTCGGCATCGAGCGCCTGCATCTGGAGCAGGACGCGGGCAAGAGCCTGCACGACCAGCATCCCGATCACTCCTTCGTGGACCTCAACCGCTCCGGCATCGCGCTGATGGAGATCGTCACCAAGCCGGACCTGCGTTCCAGCGAGGAGGCTGCCGCCTTCCTCAAGAAGCTGCGCGCCATCGTGCGCTATCTCGGCACCTGCGACGGCAACATGGACGAAGGCTCGATGCGCGCCGATGTCAACGTGTCGGTGCGGAAGCCGGGCGCGCCGCTCAATACACGCTGCGAAATCAAGAACATGAATTCCGTGCGCTTCATCGTCCAGGCGATCGAGTTCGAAGCGCGCCGCCAGGTCGACGTGCTGGAATCCGGCGGCACGATCCATCAGCAAACCCTGCTCTTCGATGCCAAAAACGGCGAAACGCGCCCCATGCGCTCGAAGGAAGAAGCGCACGATTACCGCTATTTCCCCGACCCCGATCTTCTCCCTCTTGAGCTGGAGCAGGCCTGGGTGGACGGGATCGCTTCCTCGCTGCCCGAACTGCCGGACGAAAAGAAGAACCATTTCATGGAGATGGGCCTGTCGTCCTACGACGCGCTGGTCCTGGTCGCGGAGAAGGAGGCGGCCGATTATTTCGAGGCGATGCTAAAGGAAGGCGCCGAGCCGAAGGCCGCAGCCAACTGGTTGAACAACGAGTACTTCGGCCGCTTGAACAAGGTGGGGCTTGCGATCGGCGACGGTCCCGTCTCGGCCGCAGCTAACAGCGCCATCGTGCAGATGATTTCCGCCAACGTCATTTCCGGCAAGACCGCCAAGGACGTACTCGACATCGTGTGGTCCGAAGGCGGCGATCCGAGGAGCCTCGTCGAAAGCCGCGGACTGAAGCAGGTGACCGACACGGGCGCGATCGAAGAGGCTGTGGACAAAGTCATCGCCGCAAATCCCGACAAGGTCGCGGCGGCGAAAGCAAAGCCTTCACTCGTCGGCTGGTTCGTCGGTCAGGTGATGAAGGCGACCGGCGGAAAAGCGAATCCGGTGTCGGTGAACGCCATCGTGAAAGAGCGACTCGGAATCCCCGAGGAGGGGTGATTCGCGCATTTGCAAGGAGTCGGGGCCAAATAACCGCGCCCGGGTTAAGAAATGTCCGTAAGCGGATGAAGCGATTCTAATGCAGCAAAATTAGAGGTTTTATGAAATTCGCCGGAAGGGCGATTTTGCCCTTCGGAGGGGTAGTATTGCATTCTTGATCGCAACCCACTCATATTGTTGTCGTTTTGGGGGGCGGCATGAGTCGCCCAACCCGGACGACACGTAAGAGGAGTCACTTCTCATGCCAAAAGTCGCAAAAAAGAAGGCGAAGAAAGTCGCGAAGAAGAAAGTGAAGAAGTCGAAGAAGAAGGCGAAGAAATAGCCTTACTGACTTCCACCGCGCTTCGCGCGCGGTGTTCACGGTTGCTCCGCAGTTCAGGAGAAACCGATGACGAAGGCAAAGGCCGCGGTAGCCTCTTGACGCTAAGGCGTCGGGCAGGGTGCCGCGGCCAGCCCGTTTAAGGGCCCCGCTTCCAGGCGACCGAGGTGTCAACGGAAGTTACACAATCACAATTTGCTTCACGCCATCCCCAGGGTTTCCGCGCCGTTCGCACTTGGCATGGTTGATGCGAGTCCTTCGCAACCCGTCGCTTATGTCGGGTTTTTGGAAGGGAGCACAAGCATGCAACGCGGTATGTCGGGTCGCGCCCGGACCCTGCTGCTGGCAACGGCGGTGATGATAGTAGGTGGGCTCTCCGTCGGGTCGGCCGAGGCGAGCGCAATCACAGTATATGTCGGCTATGTCGACAACCTCCGTGCCAGCGGGTTCTTCCCGACCAAATGGATCGGAAGCCCGGGCGTAGTATCCCAGACGCCGAACGGACAGAGCCTCGATGCGGGCGCCATCCGCATCGACAACACGACCGGATCGGCCCTCACGATTACAAACTTCCAGGTCGACTTTCCTCTGACCTTCGGCATGGTCAATCTCTGGTCGTCTTTGGTGATCCCCAGCGGACAGACGGGCATCTTCACGCAGACGGGCAGTTATAACTTCGACACGAGCGACGGCGGCATGTTCGGCGGCCTTCCGCCATCGAGCCTCTATCCGACCATCGCCGGCAACAATCTGATCGGCGGGTGCAGCAGCCCGGGTTCGATTCTTGGTCCGTCCGGATACACGGCGAGCTGCAACGCCAGAGTCCCGGTGGTCAGTTTCGACATCGGGTCGACCCACTATAGCTTCAGCGACACGGGACATATCCTGGACACTGGGCAATGGGACTTCGTGAACAACGGAGCTTTCGGTGAAGACGGCAACGAGTCGATCAACTGGAATCTGGTTGGTTCGACTCCCGATCGCGGCGGCACGGGCGTTCCCGAACCCTTGACCTTGACGCTGTTCGGCGCCGGTCTTGCCGGGATCGCCGGACTTCGCCGCCGGAAAAAGGCGAAGGCCTGAATATAGTCTCGGACAACGGCTGCGGCCTCCCTGTCGGCGTTACGGTGCCGACAGGGGCGGCGCAGCCGGTTCGTTTTCGATACCCTTCGAACATTACGGTTTAGGCGCGTTAACCGCGCCTTAGCTTATGCGCGCACACGATCAGTCCTGCGGGCAGGGTTGTTCTGCCCAGAGGGAATTGTATCGGGGGCTTGGGCGATGGCGTGCATCGATGTCGACTCGCTGACGCAGTATGAGACTGACGCCAGACAGGGCCGCGCAGACGCGCTTTACAATCTAGGACTGGCGTATTCCACGGGTCAGGGCGTAACCGTCGATTACGTTGCGGCCCACAAATGGTTCAATCTGGCCGCCTTGCGCGGCGTGGACGAGGCCAAGAGCTGGCGGGCGCAGATATCCCGCGAGATGGCTCCCACGCAGATCGCCGAGGCGCAACGCCTGGCCCGCGAATGGCTCTCCATGTTCCGCTAGGAGCGCAATCCGGCAAAGTGGGAACCGGTTTGCCGTTAGATTGCGCGAAAAGAAAATTATCGCGGAACTTCCAACATCGCTAACGCAGTCTTAATTCCTCGCCGGCTTGGGCGCGGGCACAGGCACCGGCGGCGGAGGCGTGTAATGGAGAACGCCCGCCGGGGGCGGGTTCGGCGCATAGAGATCGGCGAGGATGCGCAGCTTCTGGTCGTGTCCGGCCAGCCGGTTCCGGTAGACCTGGAGGTTCTCCAGGATACGCTGAACATAGTTCCTGGTTTCGCCGAACGGTATTTCCTCGATCCAATCGATGGGATCGACGTTGGAGGTGCGCGGATCGCCGAAGGCGGCGATCCAGCGGCGGACGTTGTTCTCGCCCGCATTGTAGGCCGCCGCGGAGACGACCAGCGAATTGTTCCAGCTATCGAGGTATCCCGAGAATTCCGTCATGCCGAGTTGCATATTGTAGGCGACGTCCGACGTCAGCCTGTTCGGCATGTAAGGGAGTCCCGCCAGTTTGGAGGTCCGCCGCGCGCCCGCGGGCATGACCTGCATGATGCCGCGCGCCCCCGCATGGCTGAGGGAGTCGGGGTCGAACTCCGTTTCCTGGCGGATGATGGCGTGGACAAGGGCCGGTTCCGGCGCCGTCCCGGGTCCGCGATATTCCGGCACGGCGATCACGGGATATGAATAGGCGGAGAAGGTTTGTCCGTCGTATCCGGCAACCTTCGCTACTCGCACCGCCACGTCGCGGAAGCCCATTTCCACCAGCGCCTGCGCCAGCAGCTTGGCCTGCGCCGGGCCCGGATGAAGTTCCTGGTAGCGTAGCGCGAAGGTCCGCAGCAGGTCCTGCGCTCCGAGATCGGCCAGGACGCGCATCGCTTGCACCAGATTGTCCTGCTCGAAGGCCGCGCGCGACGGCAGCGCTCCCACCGCGGCGCTCGGCAGGTGCAGCACCGGCGTGGCGTCGATGCGCGCCAGTGCGAGTTGTCCGTAGAAGGTGTCGCTCGCCGCGGCGGCGGCGCGGTACTGAGCCCAGGCATTGGCCGCGTCGCCCAGCGCTTCGTAGGCGCGGCCCATCCAGTAGCGTCCGCGCGACAGGCTGATCGGCCGCGACACGCCGCCGGTCAGCTTCTTGAAATGCGGTAGCGCCGCCTGTGCGTCTTTCAGGAAGCGCAGCGCGATCCAGCCCGAGAGGAACTCGGCGTCCGCGAACTCGCTGCCGGAGGTGAGGCCGGTGTCGGAGACAAGCTTGTAGGCGATCTCCGGTTTGCCGCTCTTCAACGCCTCCCGGGCCTCGATATGCAGCTCGTTCCACACGGCCGTCGGGCGGCTCTTGATGAAGTCCCTGTAAGACGACCCCAGAAGCAGCGCTTGGGCACTGCTGTCGTCGCCGCGGCGGCGTGCCGCACGGGCGCGGTCGAACATCAGGCGCGGGTCGGACGCGAGATCGGCGGACAGTTCCGACAGTGCCCTCTGCCCCCTCTGCGGATCGCTGCGCAGCGCGATGCGGGCATTGGCGATGCGTTGCGCGGTGTCGTCCACCCGGGCAATCTGGCGGCGGGCTGCCGTGTACTGGTCCTGCCAGATGAGGTTGTCGAGCCTGCGGCGATCGATCTCCGGCGTGAGCAGGGCGCCGTCCTTCTGGACGATGGCCAGCTCCTGTTCCGGCTCGAAGGTTCCGGCAGCCCAGCCTTCGCGCACCAGCTTGGTGCCCCAATCCGCCTTTCCGGTCGCGATCAGGGCGTCGCCCAGGCGAATTTCCCCGATGGCGCTGATGGGGTTGCGCCCGGCAAACCAGGCGACGACGGCCGGAGGCGCCGTCGCTGGATCCAGGGTCTCTTCGGCCCGGACGAAGAGGACGCTGCGGCGCGGCCAATCGGGATTGTTCTTCAGGAAAGCGTCGATATCCGCGAAAGGCGCCTTGGCGGCCTTGTCTTGCAGGTAGCGCCACTGGACGAGCAGGCGCGCCATCGCGTTCCGGCCCTGCGCCGCCAGACCGAGCGCCCTTGGCCAGTCGCCGCGGTCGGCGGCATCGAAGGCACTTGCGAACAGGTCGTGATCGGCGGTGCTGAGGAGATGGGTGGTGCCCGTCCGGCGCTCGGCTTCGCTATCCCCGCCCGGCACGTCGGAGTCCGCGATAGGCTGCATCGTGACGACGGTACCCTGCCGCTCGACGCCCGGCGGCAGCGGATCGGCCCCCGCCGCACCCAAGAGAAGCAAGGCAAGCAGAGGAGCAAGGCGGGCATTCATCGTCTGGGATCCGAAGCGTTCGGTTTCACCATAACGGCGCACAGCCGTGCATTCCAGATAAACCGCAGGAGCGCAATCGGGTGAAGTGTGCAGCGGTTCACCCGGTAAATTGCGCGACAATCAAATAATCTAGGGCATGATCCGATAAACGTAATCGGATCATGCCCTAGAGCCTTGCTACTGCCGCTGCGAGCGGTATTTTTAGCGAAACCAAAGAGGCCCCCCATGTCCTTCGCTCCCAAGAGCTTCAAAGGCTCCTTTCCCGCGCTGATCACGCCGATGAAGGACGGTGCCGTGGACGAGGCTGCCTTCCGCCATTTCGTCTCATGGCAGATCGCGCAGGGTTCGAACGGGCTGGTGCCGTGCGGCACGACCGGCGAGTCGCCGACCTTGAGCCACCAGGAGCACATGCGCGTGGTGGAAATCTGCGTCGAGGAAGCGAACGGGCGCGTCCCGGTGATCGCGGGGGCCGGCTCCAATTCCACGTCGGAAGCCATCGCGCTGACCAAGCACGCCAAGAAGGTGGGCGCCGACGCCGTGCTTTCGGTGACGGGCTACTACAACAAGCCGTCGCAGGAAGGCATCTACCGCCATTACGCCGCCATTGCGGAAGCCGTCGACATCCCGATCATCCTCTACAACATCCCGCCGCGGGCCGTGGTGGAGATATCGGTCGAGACGATGGCCCGGCTCTCGAAGATCGCTAACATCGTCGGCGTCAAGGACGCCACCGCCAATCTGGCGCGACCGCTGCGCGAGCGCGCGGTGTGCGGGCCGGACTGGGTGCAGCTTTCCGGCGAGGACGGCACGGCGCTCGCTTACATGGTCCAAGGTTGCCAGGGCTGCATCTCGGTGACGGCGAACGTGGCGCCCCGGCATTGCTCCGAATTCCAGGCGGCCTGCCTCAAGGGCGATTGGGCCGCTGCGCTGGTACTCCAGAAGCGCCTGATGCCGCTGCACGACGCCATCTTCTGCGAGCCGAGTCCGGCGGGCATCAAATACGCCGTATCGACCTTGGGCCTCTGCACCGACGAAGTGCGCCTGCCGATGGTGTCCGCAAGCGAAGCCGCCCGCACCAAAATCTACGCCGCGATGGTAGCCGCCGGCGTAGGCCGGGATTGATATGGCGAAAAAGAAGAAAAAGGACGACGACGGCCGCAAGATCGTCGCCGACAACCGCAAGGCGCGGTTTTCCTACGCCATCGAGTCCTCGCTCGAGGCGGGCATCGTGCTGCGCGGTTCGGAGGTGAAATCGCTGCGCCTGGGTAGGGCGACCATCGCGGAATCCTACGCCCAGGCGAAGGACGGTGAGATCTTCCTGATCAACGCCAATATTCCCGAATATACCGCCGCCAACCGCTTCGGCCACGAGCCCAAGCGCATGCGCAAGCTGCTGGTCAAGAAGGGCGAGGTGCGCAAGCTGACCGTCGCCGTGCAGCGCGAAGGGCTGACGCTGATCCCGCTCAAGCTCTATTTCACGCCGCGCGGCATCGCCAAGCTGGAACTCGGCATCGCCAAGGGCAAGAAGCTTCACGACAAGCGCGAAACCGAAAAGAAACGCGACTGGGCCCGCGACAAAGCCCGGATCATGCGGAATAAGGGGTAGAATTCTCCCTGCGACGAATTTGACGCGTGACATATATTAGAATATACTAATATAAAGATGGTAACACACCCGCAGGAGATTCCGCCATGTACAAGGACTGGCCGCATATCGCGACCGATATGAGCGCCCTCATGAAGGAACTTCGCGTCGGCGCGCCCGACACCATGAAGGCATTCGGAGCGATGGCACAGGCCGCCACGGCACCGAAGGCGCTCGACACCAAGACGAAGGAACTCATCGCGCTCGGCATCGCGGTGGCGACCCGTTGCGATCCCTGCATTGCCTTCCACGCCGAGTCCGCGCGCAAGCATGGCGCCACGCGCGACGAGGTAATGGAGACAGTCGGCATGGCGATCTACATGGGCTCGGGCCCGGCCGTCATGTATGCGGCGCAGGCCGTGGAAGCCTACGACCAGTACGTAGCGAAGAACACGACCGCTTAATCCTCTACTGTCATCCCGGGCGAACGTCCTGAGCAAAGCGAAGGACGTGAGACCCGGGACCCACCATGGAACACGCGCTTGTTGTGGAGTAGGTCCCGTCTCTGCGCGCTTCGCGCTTGGCCGGGATGACAGATTTATATGGCCGCGAGCTTCGCCTGCTTCACAACCGCGTCGAACATGGCTTCCGTCAGGACGCCGGTGTTCGTGTTGTACCGCGAGCAGTGATAGCTGGAGATCAACGACAGCGCTCCCACTTCGTATTTTGCCCCGTGGCGGAATGGATGCAGGGATTTCCGCGCGCCCAGTGCGTCGCAGACGCTGTCGTGCGCGATCTTGCCCAGCGCCAGGATGACCCGCAGCTTCGTCATCGCGGCGATCTGCGCCGTCAGGAACTTCCGGCAGGTCTTGATTTCGGCAGGCAGCGGCTTGTTTTCCGGCGGCACGCAGCGCACTGCGTTGGTGATGGCGCAACCGGCTAGTTCCAGCCCGTCGTCTACCCGCTTGTCATAGCTGCCGCGCGCCAGACCGTTCTTCAGCAGCGTGGCGAAAAGCAGATCGCCCGCCCAGTCGCCGGTGAACGGCCGCCCCGTTCTGTTGGCGCCCTTCAGCCCCGGCGCCAGCCCGACGATCAACAGCCGCGCATCTGTCTTACCGAAAGCCGGTACGGCCCCGTTGAAGAACTCCGGATAGGCCTTGCCGTTCGCTGCGCGGAAATCTGCCAATCGCGGACACAGCGTGCAGTCGCGCGGCGGTTCGATGCCGTTCATTCCCCTGCCGCGTTTACTCCGCCGCCTCTTCGCCTGCGACGTGATTGGCCGTGCGCGAACCGCCTTCGCGCATGATCATCGGCTTCAGCTCTTCCAACTCGATGAAATTGTCCGCCTGCCGCCTGAGATCGTCGGAGACCATCGGCGGTTGGGTGCGGATCGTCGACACGACGCTGACGCGCCGTCCCTTGCGCTGCGCCGCTTCCACCAGCCTGCGGAAGTCGCCGTCGCCCGAGAAGATCACGATGTGATCCACCTGGTCGGCCATCTCCATCACGTCGATGGCCAGCTCGATGTCCATATTGCCTTTGACGCGGCGGCGGCCCTGCGAATCGGTGAATTCCTTGAGCGGCTTGGTCACCACCGAGAAACCGTTGTAATCGAGCCAGTCCACCAGCGGCCTCAGCGGTGAGAATTCCTGATCCTCGGCCACGGCCGTATAGTAGAAGGCGCGGACCAGCACGCCCTTGCGGGCGAACAATTCCAGCAGCCGCTTGTAATCGATGTCGAATTGCAGGCCTTTGGCCGCCCCGTACAAATTCGCACCGTCGATGAAAAGCGCCAGCTTCTCTTGTGGGTAGAAGAGCATAATGACCTCCGTCAATATCCGAGACCGTCCGGCAATTCCCCCCGGGGCCCGATATAAGTTCTATCGCATCGGCGGGCAGGTGCAAGCCGGGAGTGAAAAATGATCCTGATCGCGCTCGGTTCTAACCTGAATTCCCACGCCGGACCGCCGGGTTCCACGCTTCGGGCGGCGCTCAAGGCGCTGGAAAAGAACGGCATCGGCAGTGCCGCCGTCTCGCGCTTCTACGAATCGCCTGCATGGCCGGACCCTTCCGACCCTCTGTTTGTTAACGCTGTCGCGCGCGTGGTGACGGCGCTGCTGCCGGCGAAACTCCTGGAAACCTTGCACGGCATCGAAACGGATTTCGGACGCATTCGCGGAAAGAGAAATGCGCCGCGCACGCTCGACCTCGATCTGCTCGATTACGACGGCCGCATCGAGGCGGGTCCTCCGGTATTGCCGCATCCGCGGATTGCCGAACGCGCCTTCGTCCTCGTGCCGCTTGCCGACGTGGCGCCTGACTGGTGCCATCCGAAAACCCGCGAAAGCGTGGACCGGCTCCTCGCGGCGATTCCCTCGCACGAGCGCGCCGCGATTCGCGTGCTCGAAGCATAAGCCGCGGATTGCACGCACTATTCCCGGCGCCTTTCCACCCGGCCCGGCGATGCATACCTATGGTCGGTCAATCGGACAGGGAGAATAACCATGCCGGCGTTGTTGATCGTACTGCTCGTCGTCTCGTTTGTGCTGATCACTGGCTTCCGCATCGCGCAACAGTACGAGAAGGCGCTTGTCTTTCGCTTCGGCCGCTACATGTATCCGCGGGGACCGGGCCTCTTCTGGATCATCCCGCTCGGCGTCGAGCGCGCGGTGATCGTCGACATGCGCGTCTTCACCGACGGCGTCGAGCAGCAGGAAGCGATGACCAAGGACAACGTCCCCGTCCAGGCCAACGCGGTGATCTGGTATCGCATCGTGAAACCGGACCTCGCCATCATCGAAGTGCAGAACGTGCGCAACGCCATCATTCAGGTGGCGCTGACGACGCTGCGCAACGTCATCGGCCAGCATTCGCTCGACGACGTGCTCAAGGA
>PMKE01000040.1 GCA_003158585.1 Alphaproteobacteria bacterium | reverse complement strand
ACCTTCACGTCTTCGCCGCCAAGACGGCGCGAGGTGCGGCAGCAATCCATTGCGGTGTTGCCGCCGCCAAGCACGATCACGCGCTTGCCGATGCTGGTCGTGTGGCCGAACGACACCGACGACAGCCAGTCGATGCCGATATGGATATTCTCGCCTGCTTCCTTGCGGCCGGAGATCTCCTGCTCGCGTCCGCGCGGCGCGCCGCAGCCGACGAACACCGCGTCATAGCCTTCGGCGAGAATGGCCTTGAGAGACTCAACACGCCGGCCGAAGCGCATCTCGGGCTGGAGGGAGAGGATGTATCCCACCTCCTCGTCGAGCACGCGCTCGGGCAGGCGGAATTTTGGAATCTGCGTGCGCATCATGCCGCCCGCCTTGGCGTCGGCTTCGTAGATCACGCAGGTGTAGCCGAGCGGCAGAAGATCGCGCGCCACGGTCAGCGAGGCGGGTCCCGCCCCGATCAGCGCGATGCGTTTGCCGTTCTTCTGCGCCGCGGGTTTGGGAAGGCGGTCGGTGATGTCGTCCTTGGAATCGGCCGCCACGCGCTTCAGCCGGCAGATGGCGACGGGTTCCTTTTCGACGCGTGTGCGCCTACAGGCGGGCTCGCACGGCCTGTCGCAAGTGCGTCCCAAGACGCCGGGAAACACGTTGGAATGCCAGTTGATCATGTAGGCGTCGGAATAGCGTCCCGCCGCGATCAACCGGATGTATTCGGGAACGGGCGTATGCGCCGGGCAGGCCCACTGGCAGTCCACGACCTTGTGAAAGTAATTCGGTTCGCTGATGTCGGTCGGCGTCATCCCTGCGCGCCGCACGGGCGAACGCCCATCAGCCGTGACGGAACTCATTGTTGTGATTTTTCTCCCGGCATTGTCCGCGGCGTTCTTGGCCCTCGCCCGGCAAGGTTCTATATAGCGCTTCGGGACCGCGTTTCGCCATGTTTCTCGGGAATTATGTCGCAAAATGGCCGGCAAGAAGCCGAGCGGGTTCCGGCGCGTAGTGAATTAAAGTTGCCAAATCCTCACGCACGGTGAACTTATGGAAATTGCGCTCAACGAAGACCATCGAGCCATCGAAGACGGTGTCGCCAAAATCTGCAGCAGCTTCGGCGACGACTACTGGACCGAATGCGACCAGGCGCCTCGATTCCCGCATGAATTTCACAAAGCGATGGCCGATGCGGGCTTCCTCGGTATCACCATGCCCGAAGAAGTGGGCGGTTCCGGATTGGGTGTGACGGAAGCGGCCGTCATGATGCACACCGTGACGCAGGGCGGCGGCGGCATGGCTGCTGCGTCCGCACTGCATATCAATCTGTTTGGACCCCATCCCATCGTCGTGCACGGCACGCCCGAGCAGAAGGAGCGCTGGCTCACCCCGCTGATCGCGGGCGAGCAAAAGGTGGCCTTCGGGATCACCGAGCCCAATGCCGGGCTCGACACCACCTCGATCGAGACCTTCGCGAAACGCACGAGCGAGGGCTACGTCATCCGCGGCCGCAAGATGTGGACCACCACCGCCCAGGTGGCCGACAAGATTCTCCTGCTCACCCGCACCACGCCGAAAGCCGAATGCAAGAAGAAGGCGGACGGCATGACTTTGTTCTACACCGATCTCGACCGCTCCAAGATCGAGGTCCGCCGCATCCCGAAGATGGGGCGCTCGGCCGTCGATTCGAATGCGCTGTTCATCGACGATCTCGCGGTGCCCGAGTTCGACCGCGTCGGCGAAGAAGGCAAGGGCTTCCGCTACCTGTTCGATAGCCTGAACCCGGAGCGTGTGCTGTTCGGCGTAGAAGCCATCGGTCTCGGCCGCGATGCGCTGCGCCGCGCGGCCACCTACGCCAAGGAGCGCGTGGTGTTCGGACGGCCCATCGGCCAGAACCAGGGCATCCAGCATCCCCTGGCGGAGAAATGGACCTATCTCGAAAGCGCCTTCTGGATGTGCATGCGGGCCGCCTGGCTCTACGACAACAAGCAGCCTTGCGGGGCGGAGGCCAACGCCGCGAAGTTCCTCGCCGGCCGCGCGGGCTACGAAGCCGCGCTGCAGGCGGTGATGACGCTGGGCGGCATGGGCTACGCCAAGGAGTACCAGGTCGAGCGCCTGTTCCGCGAATCCATGATCCCGCGCCTCATCCCGGTGACCGAGCAGCTCATCCTCTGCTTCATCGGCGAGAACGTTCTCGACCTGCCGAAGTCGTATTAGTGTTTTCCTCCCCCGTCCTGAGCTTGTCGAAGGAACGGGGGAGGTGTCGCGCGAAGCGCGACGGAGGGAGGCATGGATATTCCCATCCAAGAAACAACGCGCCTCATCCTGCGCGCTCTCAAGCTCGAGGATTTCGAGGTCTATGCCCGCATGCGGGCTGATCCGGAGGTCGTCCGTTACATCTCCGCACCTCTGTCGCGCGAAGACGCATGGCTGAAGTTCCTTTGCGGTGCCGGCCATTGGCATGTCACGGGCTGCGGCTTCTGGGCGGTCGAAGAGAAGGCGAGCGGCGGGTACATCGGCGAAGCCGGATACATCCTTCGCCGGCGCGAGCCGGCCGACCCGCTCGCCGGCGCTCCGGAAATGGGATGGGTTCTCGCCGCCTCGGCTTGGGGCAAGGGTTATGCGAGCGAAGCCGTGCGCGCTGCCATGAAATGGGGCCGGGTGCATTTCGGCCCCGTGCGCGCCATCTGCGTCGTCTCTCCGGGCAATCAAGCCTCCATCCGCGTTGCGGAGAAATGCGGCTTCAAGGAAATCCTGCGCGACGGCGAGGGCGACGAGGCACGCGTCGTTTTCGACAGAGTCCTGTAGCCGCGACTATCGCAGCCTATTGCTTCGCTACGGAGTTCGCCTTCACACCTTCCGGCACCTGATCCACGATCAGGATGCGCATGGGCACTTTTCCCCGGTTCTCGCCGTAGTGCCAGGCATCCATCATCTCGACCAGGAACTCGCCCGGCTTGAGGTCGAAGCTCTTTCCCGTCTCCGTGTTCACGATGGTCAGTGTGCCCTCCAGCATGTAGCCGTAATGCGGATAGGGATGCTTGTGGACCGCCGTCTTGTCGCCGGGCTGGAAGGTGACGATGGTGACGATCACCGTCGGGTGCTGCGGCACTTCGATCGGCTGGCCGATCACCGTCTTGTCGGTGCGCACGACCGGTGTCGAAACCGGCGCGGCGGCAAGCGCCGGTGCCGCCAGCAGGCATAGAACGAAGAACGCCCGTTTCATCTTCTTCCCCTTATGTGTTTCGACCGGTCCAAGAATGACTCCATTCGCCGCCCGGCGCCAAGCCGGCCGAATCAACAAAAAAAGAGGGAGAGTTGATCGCTCTCCCTCTTTTCCCCGACACCTCCGCTTGGACCCCCAAGAGGTGTCTCGCGGTAAGCGGTTGGTTCTAATTTGTCGAATAGTGGACGATCTGCGCGTTGTTTCCGATGGCGGCCGAGGTGACGCTCACCGTGCCGGCCACGTTGGAGACGTTCGCCGTGGTCACGGCGTTGACGTTCGAATGGTTGATCTGCGTGGTGTCGACCGGCATGTTGCTGGCGTTGGAGTCCGCCTCGAAACTGTTGCCGAGCGCCGAATTGGCGAGGCTGAAACTGCCGCCGACCCCCGTAGCGTCGACATAAGCCCGCGAAGTCGGATCGACCGCGTCGCATTGCTGCTTGCTGGTGATCGCGGTGATAGTCGGGTCGGTCGAGATGCCGGCCGAGTTGCAGACCGCCTGGCCCGTGATGCCGACATCGCCGCCGACATTGGTCACCCGCGCGCCGAGGTCGGAGCTGATGTCGACGGTCGAGGTGTACTGGTCGTTGCTGACATGGGTGTCGTTCATGGTGGTGACGTCGAGCACGTTTCCGGCCGCCACCGACTGGACGCCGACGTCCTGGCCGACGTTGTCGATCACCGTCTGAAGCGTCGAGATCGAGGTGTGAAGCGCGATCTGACCGTTCAGGATCTGGCTGCCGGTATCACTGGTATTGCCCGCGAAGGCTGGGACCAGCATCGCTGTCGTTAGCGCTGAGCCAGCGATAAGGCTCCTGGCGAGACGCGTCATTGTTTCTCTCCTCGTTCGTGGCGGTTGGGCGGTTCTGCGGTGTAATCGGTGCGCGTTGGCGGTTGCCGGGATCGGCGAGCGGGTCCTGATCGGAGCCGAGTGCCGCTCCGCAGGAATTCTGGGGCGTGTGGTAGAGCCGAGACATCATCTCGAGCACGGCGCGCTCGGTGACCGAACGCACGGCGAGCTGGACCGGTTCCAGCGCGCTTTCGCCGACACTGGCGTCGAAGAAGGTCTGGCCCAGGAAATCGAACACGCCGACGGAGATCTGACGACCGATGATCTGCTTCTGGTAGCTGATGACGTCGACGACTTCGAGGGTGTTGGTGTCCACCAGGCGGAGGTCGAGGCCGATATTCATCACATAGAGCGAGCCGCCGACGGTGCCCTTGACCGAATTGGTGGAGACGCCGCCGCCGTTTGCATTGGCGCCTTCGGAACGGATGTTGAAGTTCAGCTCGGTGATGCCGCCGATGAGGTAGTAGTCGGAACCGGGGATCGAGCCCGCCATGATGCGGCGGTAGTCGTTGCCCCCGTTCGGCCTCTCGTCGCCGATCAGCTTGTTGTTGGCATATTTCAACTCCATCTCGGCGACCGAGGTGTCGAAGCGTTCGACCAACGGCACGCCGGCCTTGGCAAGGGCGCTCATCGCCATCAGGGCGGCGCCCTGGGTGAGCTTGCGTCCGGAATTGTCGCTTTCGGACTTGCCCGTGTAGTCGGCGATCTGTCCCACCGCGATACGCAGGGGCCTCGAGGCCGTGTAGCGGCCGAGGCAGCGCAGGGCGGACGAATAGGGTGTCTCGTTGCTGATCACCGGCGAACCGCCGATCGGAGAGGTGTAACGGCCGCTCTCCGTCGGCACCGGGCTTATGCAGCCGCCCAGTGCCGTTGCGAAGACGGCAACGGCCAAGGATCGAATGAGATATTTACGTCCGCGCGGGGTCATGGGATGGGGCTCCCTAGCTCTATTGTCCGTTGAGGCTGACGGACGCAGTCTGGTTGCCGTTGTTGGTCTGGGTGGAGTTGACGACGACCGTATTGTTGTTGCCGACGGTGACGACGTTCAGCGAATTGCCGATGGCGCTGGCGCTGCCGTAAGCCGCGCCGCTGCTGTTGCCCAGCGAGGAGAGGGTGCTGGAACTTATCGTGCCCATGCTCTGCACGCCGGTCGCCTGGCTGAAGGCGGAACTGGTGAACTGCCCGTTGACCACGGTCAGATTGCCGTTGGCGTCGCGCAGGCTGGGATTGATCGTCTGGTTCTCGGCCCCTGCGGACATGCCATAGGGACTGTTGTAGCTGGCCGAGCTATTGTAATCGGCCGCCTGGGCGACGCCTGCGAGAGCAGCGGCGCAGCCTGCGAGAATAAGAAGCCTGAGATCGATTGGCATGGCACGAGTCCGGGAATGTCGCATCCCACGGAGCAACGGCTGTGCCAGCGTCCGGTGACGAATCCGGCACCAAACCGTGTCATAGTGATACGGGCGGCCGGACACCCTGTGCGAGGGCCGCCTGAGAGCCGGGCGCCCGCGTGACGGAGCCCGGGAACGTGCTGTAATGGGACATGCCCCGTTTGTGAGTTCGGATCGGAAGTAGATTCATGGCCTTTCTTCAATCCCAGCCGCCGCGCGAACCTTTCCTGCATGCACCGGCCTCGGTCCTCTGGCTGATTGGCGTCCTGGTTGCCGTTCATCTTGCCGTCGCGATCGCGCCGGAGGCGGCCTCGGACAACATCGTGACGCAACTGGCCTTCGTGCCCGCGCGTTACGCGCAAGGCGGCTCGCTGTTTACCCTCGTCGTGCCTTTCGTCAGCCACATGTTCCTGCATGGCGATTTCGTACATCTGGGGGTGAACTGTTTGTGGCTGCTGGTTTGCGGACCCGTCGTGGCGCGCCGGTACGGAACGGTGCCGTTTCTGCTTTTCTTCGCGGCCTGCGGAATTGCGGGCGCCGCGGCCCATCTCGCCTTCAACTGGGGATCGCCGGACCCGGTCATCGGCGCCTCGGGGGGTATTTCCGGTCTGATGGCGGCCGCGATCCGCATGATGCGCTGGCCGAACGTCCCCGTCTCAGGGCCGCTCATGCCGGTCCTGTCGCGTCCCATCTTGATCTTCAGCGCCATCTGGATCGCCACCAACACAGTGTTCGGCATCCTGGGGCTCGGGACCGACGGCGAAACGCAGATCGCCTGGCAGGCGCATCTGGGCGGCTACATCAGCGGGCTGTTCCTGATCGGCCTAGTCGAGAAGCTGCACCGCCGGGTGGCAAGCCCACTTTGAATAGAGCAACTGTGCCGGGCGTGCGCCTGCCGGCGGGCGCCCCGACAGAGAACAAGCCCTGGCACGACCGCTGAGAATTGCGGGGCCACACATCATCACCCGCTGTCCGGCCTTCACGCGGCTGTAAATTTGGCCCCTTTGTCCCATTGTGCCGGGACTTTTCGTCGATAAATTGACCGCCCAAAACCGGCGACGCTCAGAGACATAAGGAAGCGGGGATGTGGGGGAAGAGGCGTAAGAAACTTGCGGTAGCCCTGACCTGCGCCGACTGGCGCCTGCATCAGCGCAAGGTCGACATGAACGCCCGCCTGGCGGCGAAGCTGGGTGTCGACGGCGTGGATTTGATCGCGGTTCCCGGTCCCGACGGTCTCCTCAAGCCCGAGCGGGCAAGCGAATGGCAGACGGCGGTGGCGCAGATCAAGCTCCTGATCGGGGCGCATTCCCCGGTCGTGATCGTGGTGCTGGCGCACCAGCGCTGCGCCGGTCATCCGGTGAGCGATGCCGAGCATGACACCGACGTGGCGGCAACGGCCAAGGCGCTGAAGGCGGCAACCGGCTTTTCCGGCCCGGTTCGCGCCGTGCTGATGGTTTACCACTCCGATACGGCGTGGGACCTGCTGATGAAGGAAACCTTCTGAGGCCCGGTTGCCCCTCCCAGGTCTCGCGGTTATAAGCCGCGCAGCATGGACATCCGCAACATTGCCATTATCGCGCATGTCGACCACGGCAAAACGACCTTGGTCGATCAGCTGCTCAAGCAATCGGGAGCAGTGCGCGAGAACCAGCATATCCAGGAGCGCGCGCTCGATTCCAACNNGAGCGCGAGCGCGGCATCACGATTCTCGCCAAATGCACCAGCGTCGATTGGGGTACGACGCGCATCAACATCGTGGATACGCCCGGCCACGCCGATTTCGGCGGCGAGGTGGAGCGCATCCTGTCGATGGTGGACGGCGTGGTTCTGCTGGTAGACGCGGCGGAATCGGTCATGCCGCAGACCAAGTTCGTGCTGTCGAAGGCGCTCAAGCTGGGGCTGAAGCCCATCGTGGTCATCAACAAGATCGACCGCTCCGACGCCCAGCCGAAGGAGACCCTGGAATCGATCTTCGATCTCTTCCTGGCGCTGGAGGCGAACGACTATCAACTCGACTTCCATGTTCTCTACGCATCCGGGCGGCAGGGCTGGGCGGTGGCCGATCTGGACCATGAACACAAGAATCTCTCGCCGCTGTTTGAGCGGATCGTCGCAGACGTTCCCAAGCCGAAGCCCATCGAGAAGGCCGGTGACGCGTTCCCCTTCGCCATGCTGGTCACTACGCTCGAAGCCGATCCCTATCTGGGACGCGTGCTGACCGGGCGCATCGAATCCGGCGCCATCACCGTCAACCGGCAGATCAAGGCCCTTGACCGCGAAGGCAAGGTGGTCGAGCGGGCGCGCGCCACCAAGCTGCTCGCCTTCCGAGGCCTCGCGCGCGTGCCGGTGGAGCGCGCCGAGGCGGGCGATATCGTCGCCATCGCGGGCCTGGGCATCGCCACCGTGGCCGACACGCTTTGCGACATCGCGGTCGAAACGCCGATCTACGCCAACGCCATCGACCCGCCGACCCTGGCGATGACCGTCTCGGTCAACGATTCCCCGCTGGCGGGCCGCGAAGGCGACAAGGTGCAGAGCCGCGTCATTCGCGACCGGCTGTTGCGCGAGGCGGAAGGCAATGTCGCGATCCACGTCCGCGAGACAGGCGAGGGCGCCTACGAAGTGGCAGGGCGCGGCGAGCTTCAGCTCGGTGTGCTGGTGGAGACCATGCGGCGCGAGGGCTTCGAGCTGTCGATCAGCCGCCCGCGCGTTCTCTATCGCAGCGATCCGGTAACCGGCGAACGGCTGGAGCCCATCGAGGAAGTCACCGTCGACGTCGACGATCCTTACACCGGCATTGTGATCGAGAAGATCTCGAACCGCAAAGGCGAGATGTCCGACATGCGCCCGACCGGCGCGGGCAAGACACGTCTCACGTTTCTGGCGCCGTCGCGCGGGTTGATCGGCTATCACGGCGAGTTTCTCACCGACACGCGCGGCACCGGCGTGATGAACCGCATGTTCCACGGCTATGCGCCGTACAAGGGCGCGGTCGCGGGGCGCACCAACGGCGTGCTGGTCTCGAACGGCCAGGGCACGGCCGTGCCCTATGCGCTGTGGTATCTGGAAGAGCGCGGCAAGCTGTTCGTGGTGCCGGGCGTGAAAATCTACGAAGGCATGATCGTCGGCCAGCACGCCAAGGACAACGATCTNNATCGTGCCGATGACGCTGGAACAGGCCATCGCCTATATCGAAGAAGACGAGCTGGTCGAGGTGACGCCACAATCGATCCGTCTCAGGAAACGCGCTCTCGATCCCCACACACGCAAGCGCGCTGCGCGGGCGGAGACCGAATAAGTCAGTTCGGCTGTGGGCCCTCCGGTTTCAGATAGGGCACATCGGTGCTTGGTGCTTCCCGGTTCATGGCCGCGAAGGGGATCGGCGTTCGGTTTGCGCCGGCCACTACTCCGGCATTCGCCAGCGCGTCCCCGAGCTGCGTCTCGTCGGGCGCTTCGACGACGAAGGTGCGTGCTACGCCGTTGCCTTCGTCGATGGTGAAGCTGCAACTTTTCGGATGCACTGCGTCGTCGCAATTGCGCCAATAGGTCCGGCACACTCCGTCCACACAAGCCTGCGAGAGCTTTCCGCCGTCGATATGCGCAGGGGCCCATTCCATGCTGCGGCCGGTCGATATCTTCCAGCTTTTCACCGGCGAGAACGAACCCGCGAAGACCACGCTTTCCTTGATCCAGATACCGCCGTCGTCGAAGGTTGCCGTCGTGGCTCCGCCGACGGGTGCGTGGATGCACAGAACGCCCATCACGATAGTGCAAACTAGACTCATATCTTCCCCCGTGCAGGCCCCGTCCTCGGCGGGGTTCGGAAATATCCTACCGCAGAATCCCCCGCCGTCCGAGCGGTTCTGCCCGGCCCGGCTTACAGTCCGTTCCGCCGGGGGGAGGTGAAGCGGGATCGCACGTGATAGTCTCCGTCTCGCGATTCCGGATACACGATCATGCCAGCACGACCCGACGACCTCGCTTTCGCCCACCGGCTCGCCGACGCGGCCGGGGAAGCGATCCGCCCCTATTTCCGCCGCAAGATCGAGGTGGTGGACAAGGGCGGCGGCACCGCCATGTTCGATCCGGTGACCGAAGCCGACAAGCGCGCCGAGGCGGCCATCCGCACTCTTATCAAGCGCGAGCGTCCGGCCGACGGCATCCTGGGCGAGGAATTCGGCGAGGAGAAGGGCACCAGCGGGCGCATCTGGGTGATCGACCCGGTGGACGGCACGCGCGCCTTCATCACCGGCAACACCCAATGGGGCACGCTGATCGCGCTGAACGACGGCGGCACGCCGGTTCTCGGCATCCTCGACCAGCCGGTGCTGCGCGAACGTTTCGTGGGGACGGAGAAAGGCGCCGAGATGCACTCGCCCGAGGGCAAGGCGAAGCTCGCCACGCGCCCCTGCGCGACGCTCTCCGAATCCGTGCTGATGACGACGCATCCCTGGAACCATTTCGACGCCTCGGAGCAGGTGTTGTTCCGGCGCCTCGCCGAAGGTGCGCTGCTCTCACGTTTCGGCGGCGATTGTTACGGCTACGGGCTCCTGGCGATGGGCTTCGTCGATCTGGTGGTGGAGGCCCGTCTCAAGCCCTGGGACATCCAGGCGCTGATCCCGATTGTGGAAGGGGCGGGCGGCATCGTCACCGACTGGCGCGGCGGGCCGTGCCTCGACGGCGGACGCGTCATCGCGGCAGGCGACAAACGCGTCCACGCCGAAGCACTCAAGTTCCTGGTGGGGTAAGAAGGTACGCCCCTATCCCAGCCATAATTGTCATGGCCCGCAACAGCGGGCCATCCAGGTGCAGCACGCCGGGCTTTTCCAAATTGGCATCGGATTTATTCTGCGCGAGCGAGTCTGTTTTACCTGGATGGCCCGCACCAAGCGGGCCATGACACTGAGTGTTTGTGAGTCATCTTGAAGCGTGATGGGTTCTTTCCACCATATTAGCCGCAAGCATTTGCACCGCTATTGCAACGAATTTTTGTTCCGATGGAATGAGCGCAAAACGACGGATGAAGTCCGCACGACTAAGGCAATTGCGCAATCCGCTGGTGCGCGGCTGATGTATCAGGACCCAATTCGTCGAATATAGCCGCGCGCGGATGACCAGAACGCGCCGTTTTGATATATATTCCTCCCTACGCGGGGAGAATCATGTCGCCATTAATTCAGATAACTTTGGCAGTAGGTATCCCAATATTTGGGGGGCTCGGGTTCCTCGCGTACAGGGAGCCTACGCTTTATGAATATCTGTATTGGCCAATACTTATTGTTCTCGCTTTGGTGGGGGGAGGATGTTTAATTTGGAACTCAGCCGTCAGTATTTCGGTATATACCCTTTTGTCGGGTGTGCCTTCTTTGAAATTCACTCAGGTAGATGCCGTGCGAGACGTGTTACAGGTTCCGTATAATTGGCTAATAATGGTTTGGATGGTAACGGCTGTGTATATGACGTTCCTGCGCATGTTGGCCGATTTCATACGTGGAAAAACCGCTAATGACAGCGGCCCCGATGGCAGCAACGATAAAACCCCATAGGATGCAACGCCAGCGACGCTTATTCACGGGCGCTCCCTACCGGTTGACCCAGGTTTGCGAAGTGCATAATTCCGGTCTTGAATGCATACGGCTCTAAAATGACCCAATAAACGCGTCGAACGCGCTCCAGAACCGCGTGCGGACGGAATCGGCTTCCATCAATATTTCATGCTCGGCGTTATCGATCTCGACATAAGTGCCGTGCGGCAGGCGTGACGCGAAGCGGCGCGTGGCCTCGATGCGAACGATGCGGTCGTGCCCGGCGCCGAAGGCCAGCACCGGTGTCGTGATCGCCTCGGCGTATCCGGGCGCCGTCGTCTGCGCCATCGAGCGCGCGGCGGCGGCGAGCCAGCCCCAGGTCGGTCCCGCTAGGCGGATCGAGGGATTGGCCTTGATGATCTCCTGCGTGCGCGCGAAGCGGGCACGGTCCGTGGTGCAGGGCTGCGTGGCGAAATCGTCGAGCAGCGGGTCGCGTCCGGCAATGCCCCAGGCAAAGTCGCTTCCACGCCCCACCAGCACAAAGAACTCGGCAAGGAGGCGGACTACCGGCGCGGGATAGCTGCCCGTCGCTATCCCCAGCATCGGCGAAACCAGCACTGCGGCGCGGAATGCCTCCGGGTTGCCGTGCATTGCACGTATCGCAATGTGAGCGCCCATCGAATGCGCCAGCAGCAGAGGCGGCTGCGGCGAGAGCGGCCTCACCATCTGATCGAGGAAACACTTTAGATCGTCGTCGTATTCGGCGAAGTCGCCGACATGGGCTTTCAGCGTTTCGCGAAGGGCGCGCGCCGAGCCGCCCTGGCCGCGCCAGTCGAAGGTGGCGACGGTGAAGCCGCGCCCGTTCAGTTCGCCTACGACCTCGACGTATTTCTCGATGAACTCGCACTGGCCCTGGAGCAGGACGCAGACACCGCGCGCCTTTTCGGCCTCGAACACGGCCGTGCGCAGAAGCGTGCCGTCGCGGGAGGCGATGAAACGGGGATAAAAAGGAGGCATGGCGGATGGTGAGTAGCGAACAACTCTATTCGCTACTCCCTATTCGCTGTTACCCGCGTGCCTTCTGAAGGATAGGGCCGAGCTTCATGGCCAGGCCCATGTCGCCCGCCACGCGCAGCTTGCCCTGCATGAAGGCCGAGGTGCCGTCCAGCTCGCCCTTGACCATCTTCTCGAAGGTTTCGAGGCTGACCGTGATCGTGCAGTCGGCGGCTTTGCCCGCGCCGTCGGCCACCGAATTGGGCGACGACTTGCCGTCGATATAGACGCTGCCCGGGTCGCCGAAATCGAATTTGAGCGTTCCGCCGAGACCCGAATTGCCTCCCAGCCGTTCACCCATCTCCGTGATGATCTTCTGCACCCTGGTATCCATGATGTCCTTCCCGCCAAAGAGTTGCGAGCCCGGTCCGAAGCCCGGCAAGATAAGTTAATTGAGCATTTGTCCGGTCCAGGCACAACAGCCTCAGCCGCCGCCGCTTTGGGCGATTCCGGGTTGCAGAACCGGATGCGCTCGCCCCTTGAAACCCGGAATACCCCACCCCATCTAAGGCTAACCGGGAGGCCGGAAGGCTCCCGGTGAGGAAAATGGTCCTGGCCGCAAGGCAGGGCCGCAACCAAACGCTTCTAGGAGGTTTGACCATGCGTGCATTCGACTTTTCCCCCCTGTTCCGTTCGACCGTCGGTTTCGACCGTCTTTTCGACCTGATGGACAGCTACGCCGAGCAGTCGGGCGGCTACCCGCCCTATAACATCGAGCGCTCCGACGACACCCACTACCGCATTACGCTCGCTGTCGCCGGCTTCGGCGATAAGGATCTGAACATCGAGGTCAAGGAAGGCGTGCTAACCGTCACCGGCCAGCGCGACGAAACCGAGAAGCCCGAGCCCAAAGGCTTCCTCTACCAGGGCATTGCCGGCCGCTCCTTCGAGCGCCGCTTCCAGCTCGCCGAGCATGTTGAAGTGCGCAGCGCCAAGCTGGAAAACGGCCTGCTCCATATCGACCTGGAGCGGGTGATTCCCGAGGAGAAGAAGCCTCGCCGGATCGCCATCAACGCCCCGGAGCTGAAGACCATCGAGGGCAAGGCTGCCTGAGCGGCAGCCGGATGCGGGTAACCGCAACCGGATAACGGAAATCAAAAGCAGGAAGGGCCGGGAATCGAGACCCCGGCCCTTCTTTTTTGACCCATTTTAACGCGGGGTGGTGTAATCCTATCCCGGCCTCCGACTTCCGAGTTCCGGACATGCCAAGCTGGCAAAGCTCCTTCTTCGACCGTTATCTCAAGATGGCGAAGCCGCGCGCGGTGGATGCCGATACGGACATCGCCGAGTTGCGCCGGCAATACACCTATCTGTCGGATCGCTTCGGTGCCGCGCCGCGCGACGGCGTGTTCGAGCCCGTCTCGCTCGGCCCGGTCAAAGGCGAATGGGTGAAGACCAAGGCGTCCTCGCCCAGCCGTCTGATCCTCTACTTCCACGGCGGCGGCTACATCGCGGGCTCGCCCGAGACGCACCGCGCCCTGGTCGCCAAGTTGGCTCACGCCTCGGAGGCGAGCGCTTTCTCGGTCTCCTACCGGCTGGCGCCGGAATATGCCTTCCCGGCCGCGGTGCGCGACGGCATCGACGCCTACCGGCAGCTCGTCGGACGCGGAATCCTGCCGCAATCCATCGTGCTGGCGGGCAACGGTTCAGGCGGAGGGCTGGCGTTCTCGGTGCTGCTGGCGATCCGCAATGCCGGTCTGCCGATGCCGGCAGGGTGCCTGGCCATGTCGCCCTGGGCCGACCTGACGCTGTCGGGCTGGAGCGTGATGCAGAACGCCAAGTCCGACACGGCGCTTTCCTGGGATCTCTTGTTCGTCAGCGCGCGTCATTATCTCAAGCGCAGCAATCCGAGCGATCCCTACGCCTCGCCGGTGTTTGCCAACTTCAAGGATTTCCCGCCGATCATGGTGCATGCCGGCGCCGCAGAGATGCTGCGCGACGACGCTTCGCGCCTGGGCGACCGCGCCGCGGAAGCGGGCGTGCAGGTCAGCGTCGAGATCTATGACGGCATGCAGCACGTCTTCCAGGCCAATTCCCATGTGCCGGAGGCCCGCGTCAGCCTGCAACGCCTGGGACAGTTCGTGCGGGCCCGCACCTCTGCCGCGAAAGATCAGCAGCCTGCCGCCGCGCAGCGCTGAAAAAGCATCCGTCCTGCAAAATACCGGGACGCCGCCCGGAGAAGGTGCTAGTCTGGGTTGCTCTGAAACCGTGGGGAATTCCATGAAGTATACTTCTATCGGCGTCGCCGTACTGGCGCTGGGTTTAACTGCAGGCATGGCAGCCGCCAATTCCGTTCCGACCGGCGGCATGACGGCTCAGGATGTCGCCAGCTGGCTGCAATCGAAGGGCTACAAGGCCGAGATCGGCAAGGCGAACGACGGCAGACCCAAGATCGCCAGCGCCACCCAGGGCGTGAACTTCTTCGTCCACTTCTACGATTGCAAGGCCGACCGCTGCGCTTCGATCCAGTTCGTCGCCGGCTTCAGCACCAGCGGGGCTTACACGCTTGAGAAGGAAAACAGCTGGAACAACGACAACCGCTGGATCACCGCCTCGATGGACAACGAGAAGGACCCGTGGATCAGCATGGACATCGATGTGTGGCCGGGCGGAACCTATGAGCTGCTGAACGACGAATTGCAGGTCTGGGACGATTCGGTCGCGCGCTTCGTCAAGACGATCAAGTAGCAGCCCGTTTCAGACTGCCGCGTGTTCCCTCTGCGGAGAGTGCAGCTTGGCGCCGCCGAGCTGCGCGTCTTTGGTGTCGGCGTCGCGTAGATTGGCGTCGATCAGATTGGCATAGGCGAAATCCGCGCCCTTAAGGCTGGCGCCGCGCAGGTCGGCGCCGCGGAAATCGGCGTAGCGCGCCGAGGCGCCGTCCAGCCGCGCTCGCAAAAGCCGGTTGTCCGACAGCATCAGCGGTCCGAGCTTGGCGTCGCGTAGGTCGGCGCGTGTCAGCTTGGCGCCGGTGAAGTTGACGCCGCGCAGATCGGCGCCGGCCAGCCTGACGCTCCGCAAGTCGGCGTTCTGCAGATTGCTTCCTTGAAGCGAGGCGCCTTCGAGATCGAGCCCGTAAAGGATCGCGCCCGGCGCGATCAGCGCGGTGAGCCGGCGCGTTCTGATCGAGGCGACCTTTCGCAGGTCCGCATTGGAGAGATCGGCGGGTTGGCCCTCGCGGCCCTCGGTCTCCACCCATCGTGCGTGACTGTCGAGCAACTCCTCGATACCGGCCGGCAGCACGGCGGCTTCGGCTTCCGCCGGTTTATTGGTGAGAGTCTTGGTGAGATCGGCGCCGTCCAGCACGGCAAAGTCCAGTTTGGTGCCCACCAGGACCGCGCCGGTCAGGACCGCGCCGGCCAGATTGCATCCCGATAGATCGGCATCCTCCAGATTGGCGCCGGCAAGACAGGCTTGGCGCAAATTGGCGCGGATCAGGCGGCAGCCTCTCATCAAGGCATCCGTGAAGTCGGCCTGGAAGGCCACCGCACCGTTCATCTTGGCGCGTTCGAGATTGGCGGAGTTAAGCATCGCGACCGGCAGTTCGGTTGGGCCGAGATCGTGCTGCATGACGCGCAAATTGCCGTACTTGTCCTTCTCGGCGATGGTGCCTTCGCGCAGATCGGCCTCGAAGAGGTCTGCCCCCGCCAGATTGGCGCCTCTGAGACAGGCGCCTCTGAGGTCGGCGCGACGCATGCTGGCTTGCGTCAGATTCGCGCGCCTCAAATCGGCTCCGAAGAAGTTCGCCGAGTCCAGACGGGCTCCGGCAAGGTTTATTTCCTCGAGGATCGCGCCGGTGAAATCGGCGTCGGCAAGGTTACGGCCGGAGAGGTCCAGGCCGCTCAAATCGCTGAAGGCGAAGACCGCGCGCGCCCCGCCCATGCGGCCGGAATACAGGATTTCGTGTCGCACCGCGGCGGCTGCGACATCGCTCTGCGTCAGCTTTGCCAAGCATTTGCGTCTGGCGTTCATGGACGCGGGCCCACCGCCCCGTTAACAATCGCCCCGGCCCATTGTTGGGACAACCCGCTAATAGCTGATTAAAAAGCGGAAATTTGCCTTGTCTGAGGGCAGACGCTAAGGGAAGCTAGGGACATCGGGTAAGAACGGCAGGCAGGCGTCGCTTGGGCGCCGCCTGCAAGTAGGGTTTCAATCGAGCCGCGGGCGAGACGACGCAGAGCGTCGGGCCGAAGCCGGTCGCCGGGCCAATTTGCGAGGTAAGCCGTGAGCAAGCAGAAGTTGATGCTGTCCGCCGCCGCCGCTGCACTGCTTACGGGCTCCGCCCACGCCGACACGATCACCTGTCCGACCGCTACATTGTGCATCAGCACCAGCACGACCACGGCGCTTCTCACCTCGACGGCGGTCGCAACGGGCGGCACCTCGACGCCGAGCAACATCTATGTGCTCAACGACAGCGACAACGGGACCGGTTCGATCAAGGTCGACACCAAAGAAACCGCCGTCATCACCGTCGATTCCAGCAATTTCGTCTATTCCAACGGTACTTTGCAGAACAACGGCGTCAGCTCGGCGTACGGCATCCAGGTCGACATGTCGAAAAACCCGAACATGTCCGCGTCGTCTTTTCCCGATGCCAACGGCACTACCGTAAATGGCGCCGCCATCTATCTGGATGCACTGAGTACCACCTATTACGGTACCATCTCTTTGACGGGCGATGGTACGGCCAAGAAAGGCATCTGGCTGGACACTACGGACGTTTCTTCTTCCTCAACCGGGGTGCTGACGGGCGACATCATCACGGTGTCCGGCTCGGCGATTGCCGTCAAGGGCGATTCGTCGTTTGGTATCTACCTCGGATCGTCCGGCGAACTTGACGGCAATCTCGTGCTTGGAGGCACTCTGGGGGTTGGTCAGTCGGACGGTAGTTCTACCACAGCCTCGGCGATGTACGGCGTCTACAGTGCCGGCAAGGTGGTGGGGGATGTCGTTCTCTCCGGCTCGGTAACGGCATCGGGCCAGAGTTCTACCGGAATGTATCTCGCCGGTTTGGGAATCGACGGCGCCCTGCGCATTAGCGGTACTCTGAAAGCGGTGGGTTGCGACTCGTACTACGCAGTCTGCAAAACTGCCACGAGCAACTCCTCGAAAACAATCACCTATCCCGAGGGCGGCAATGCGCTCGTCATCGGTTCGAGCATTATCAACGGCGTCAACATCTCCGGCACCGTTCAGACCTCCGGGACGTCGCAGGCTCTGCTGATAAGCCCTACGGTCGCGAACGGTGCCTACTATCAATCGACCCCGACGGACCTTGTCATCGGCATCTACCGTTACCGGGACGTGACCGACCCTACGGCCGCCCTCCAATACGATGCCAGCCATCCCGGGTTCAGCCTTTATAACAGCGGCTCAATCGGCGCACAGTCGATGAATTACGACGGAAGCGCTTATGCCGTCGGCATCATCGGCTCTTCCGCGACTCTTCAGACGATACTGACCGGCGGGATAATCAACTCCGGAACAATATCCGCCATGTCGAGCAGCACTGCCACAAGCACCAGTACGACCGTCGCATCGGCATTCATCGTCGGCTCGTACGTCAATATCGGCGGTACCGGCTACAACACCACCACCGGTCTCTATACGCCGGATTATGCGTGCGCCGCCGCCGGGAACTGCCAAGGTCCGACCGTAGACACTTATGTCGGCGGCGGGCACGGCAGCGGCGACGGCGAGAAGAGCTACGGCTACGATCAGGCGGGGCTGGTGAACACCGGCACGATCGGGGCTGCCAGCAGCGGAACGCTGGGCAGTACAAACATGGCGATTTCGATCGGCAGTAACTCGAATCTGTCCTCGATCATCAACCGGTATGTCGACACGACCCACACGGGCACCATCGCGGCCCAAGCCACGGTAACTTCCACACGCACCGATGATGTGACCAGCGCCACTGCCTTCGCCATCGCCGATTACTCCGGTTCGCTGACCTATATCTACAATTACGGCGGCACGATCCAAGCTTCGGCAACGACGCTCGATAACGATGCCCAGTTAGCCTACGCCATCGCGTTGAATGGCAGCACCGAAACCAATTCCGGTGACGGCGTCAGCATCATCAGCCAGGCTACCGCCTCTCATGCCGCCGTCATTTGCGCCACCTATGCAGACTGCAGCACCAGCTCCATCGGCCATTTCGGAACGGCCATTACCTTCGGAACCGGCGACAATCAGGTGCTTCAGGTGCAAGGATCGAGCGGGAATTACGGCTCGTATGTGTACGGCGACGTCATATTCGGTTCCGGCGGCACGAACGACAAATTGCACATCGGTGAATACGGTTACGTTTACGGCAGGGTGACGGCCCCCGACGGCGTCGATGTGCAGATCGATCAACATGGCACTTTGATGCTTCTCAACGACACGCAGCGGCTCCAGGCCTCGCGGCTCTATGTGGATGGCAACGGTCTTGCAGGCGGCAACTTGATCGTCAGTGTTTCAGATAACACGCAACAAAATGGAACAATATATGTAGGCGGCTCTGTTTCTGCGGCGGAAGGCGCGACGGGTTCCGCAACGCTCAAAACGGGCGCCGGCCTCGGTCTCAAATACGAGAGTTTTGTTCCCCAGGTCGTCAACGGCATAGCCAACCAATATGTGCTGATCAGCACTCCGCACGACAGCCTCTATGTGGAGGATTTCACGAGTTACCAGACTCAAGTCAGCACGACCGCAAGCGGCGACAACGGCGGGATCAAGTCGTGGCTGTTCGATACGTCCACCCTGACGTACTACAGCAACAATTGTCTTGCCCTGAGCTACGGTACTTTGGCAAACGGTTGCCAAGACACGGCAGCGGGTGATCGGGACAAGCTGATTCTCAACGTGACGCCCAAGAATGCGACTCAGCTCCACCTTTCCGGTTATGCGGCGAATATCTTCCAGTATGCCAACGAGGCAATCGCCAACGACAGCGAACTCGGCTCGGCCATGATCGCCGGGATCGTGGACGATAAGAGCGCGCAGGCGGCGTACCAGTCCTTCGCGCCGAACCTCACCGGAGGCACCCGCGCCATCGCGATCTCCATCACCGACCAGGCAACCGGCGTGGTCGGCGCCCATCAGCGCGCTCTTCGCATGTACGGCAGGCAGGACGGCGACATGACGTTGTGGGGTAACGAATTCGTCCAGATGATCAAGGACCCGGGCTCGGGCGATCCTCCGCTTGTTACGGATCCTAATGATTCGACCAAACAAGTGCCCGCTACGACCTATAAGACCAAACCCGGTTTCAAGGATCACGGTTTCGGCTTTGCCTTCGGCATCGATGGGGGAAGCCCGAAATACGGCTGGTACGGCGGCGCTTTGACTTTCTACACCGGCGACGTGAACGAGCTGTCGCGCGACGCGCACGCCAACGAGCAGTGGTATCTCCTCAGTCTCTATTCGTCCTGGCGCGGCAAGGGCCTGTTCCTGGATACCAAGCTCGACGCCGGTTACGGCCGTATCGACAGCAAGCGCTTCATCACTCTGCTGATCCCGTGCTCAACGAGCACCTCCGGATGCACTTACACGCGCGAAGCGGACGGCAAGCACGCCGGCGAGCTGCTCTCCGGCGGTGTCAGCACGGGCGGGATTTTCTCCTACGGTGCCCTGACCCTCATGCCGCAACTGAGCCTCGACGGACTTTTGTTGCGGGAAGAAGGCTACACGGAGAGCAATCCCAAGAATACGGCGATCGTCGACGAAGGCTTCAATCTGGCGATCCATCCGTACTATGCCAAATCGCTGCGCGCCTTCCTGGGCGTCGATCTGCGGTACGATCTCCAACTGTGGGACTTCTATCTGCAGCCGGAAGCACGCGCGGGCTACCGCTACGACTTCTTCAACGATCCGGTGAAACTGAAGCTGGCCTTTGCCCATGGAGGCCTTTCGGGAGGCTCGCCCGTACTGGGTACGGAGTTCGAGATGACCGGACCCGACCCCTCGCAGGGTAATTTCGTCCTCGGCGGCGGGCTCTCGGCCACCACGGACACCTGGACGCTGGGCCTGAATTTCGACATGGTGCGCGGTTCCAGCGGCGCCTTCGAGCAGGTCGGAATCATCAATCTGCTGGGCAGGATTTAAGGCGAATTGCGAATAGGGAGTAGCGAATGGGGAATATCCCTATTCGCTACTCACTACTTCGACAAACCTGGCAACATCCTCTTCCGGCGTCGCGAAACTGGTCACCAGTCGTATCAGCGTGCGTCCGTCCGAAGGCGGCGCCCAGTCGTAGAACCGGGCGCCCTTCGCTCTGAGACGCGCCACGACGGCATCGGGCAGCGAGACGAACACGGCGTTGGCTTCCACCGGATAGACGATGCGGGCACATTCCACGCCGCGCAGCCCTTCCTCCAGACTGTGGGCCAGCGAGTTGGCGCGGGCGGCGTGCTTCAGCCAGCGCTCGCCCGTGAGATAGGCGTCGAGCTGGGCCGAGACGAACCGCATCTTGGAGAGCAGATGGCCGCCCTTCTTGCGGCGGTATTCGAAGTCCTTCACGTCTTCGTGATGGAAGAAGATGACGGCTTCCGCCCCCAGGGCGCCGTTCTTGGTAGCCCCGAAGCTCATGGCATCGACGCCTGCGCGCCAAGTGAGGTCGGCGGGGCTGATGGCCGAATGCGCCACGGCATTGGCGAAGCGCGCGCCGTCCATGTGGACTTTCATGCCGTGGGCGTGCGCCAGCTCCGACAGCGCCGCAATCTCGGCGGGCGTATACACCGTTCCCAGCTCGGTCGATTGGGTGATGGAAAGCGCCGCCGGCTGGGTATGGTGTACGAAGCCCTTCAGGAAATGTCCGAGCGCGCGCTCCAGCGTAGCGGGGGAGACTTTGGCGCCTTCGCTCTCCAGCGGCACGAGCTTGGCGCCGTGGGTGTAGAATTCCGGCGCACCGCATTCGTCGACTGCGATGTGGCTTTCCGCATGGCAGAAGACGGCGCCGTGCTGCGGCACCAGGGTGGCGAGCGCCAGGGCGTTGGCGGCGGTGCCGCTGATCACCGGGAAGACCGTCAGATCGTGCTCGAACAGCTTGCTGAGCCGCCCGTGCACCTTGGCCGTCAGCGCGTCGTCGCCATAGGAAGGAGCGGTGCCCTCTGCGGCATGGCCAAGCGCGGCGAGGATTTCCGGCCAGGCGCCGTAAGCATTGTCCGATGCGAAGTTCATCCGCGTTGCCTCTACCAAGCTCCAGTGTTCGGCATCGAGCTCCAGGGCTCCTGCGGCGGCAGGGAGCCGCCGTCCTGGAGCAGCTCGATGGAGATTCCGTCCGGCGAGCGGACGAACGCCATGCGCCCGTCGCGCGGCGGCCGGTTGACGACCACGCCGGCCTTCATCAGCCTCTCGCAGGTCGCGTAGATGTTCTCGACGGCGTAGGCGAGATGGCCGAAATTGCGCCCACCCGTGTAGACCTCGGGATCCCAATTGTAGGTAAGCTCAACCATCGGGGCGCGCTCGCCGTTTGCACGGTCGCCGGGCGCCGTCAGGTAGACCAGCGTGAAGCGGCCCTTCTCGCTCGTCGTGCGGTGCGTTTCCTCGAGCCCCAGCTTGGCGCAGTAGAAATCCAGGGCCGAATCAAGATCGGACACGCGGACCATGGTATGGAGGTAGCGCATCGCCGTTCCCTCGCGATTCTCCGGGTTTAGTAGTAACAACGGGTGCGGCGCGGGCAAGTACAACCATATTGCAGCGCGGCAGAATCGGGTGGTGAAACGATTGGCCGCAGACGCAAACGCCAAAGATACAACGCTGATTTCGTCTACCGCACAGCGAAATGCAGGGATGCCGCGCGAATCCGCCACAAGCAAGCTGCCGGAAATTCGACATTTTCTCTTGCGTATTTTGACGCGTTGTACTGAGACCTGACGCCGTCTAGAAGTCCTTGGAAAGACAGTAAGATGTTAACCAAACTTTGCGACAAACGGCATTTGTCGTCGGACCCACTGGACCCGCCCATGAACGATGGTTACGATCAAGTAAGAAATACGCCCGGGGCAGCGGGCGACCGGTGGGGGACGCGTGAGCTTGGTCTGCAATAGCAGCATGGCCCGGCGCGTTAGCGCCGGGTCAAGTTTTATAGGGTAACCGGTAACGCCATGGAACAACCACTTCACACCCTCAGAGCACAGCAGGTTTCGATCCTGTCTCCGACGCGCATTATTGCGCTCTCGGCTTCGACCGTGATTGTCCTCGGTTTTGCCTGGGCGCTTTCGTCGGGTCTCGCGCAGACGCTCATCGAGAAGCTCCCGGATGAAATCAAGATCGACGTTCTCAAGGAGAAGATCGAGAAGAAGGAACCGCCGCCGCCGCCGCCGGAGTTGAAGGCGCCGCCGCCGCCCTTCGTACCGCCGCCCGACATCGTCATCGAGACGACTTCGGCGCAAACGAACGCCATCCAGACGCAAAGCCAGATACGGACGCCGCCGCCGATTTCGTCGCCGGCTTCGATCGGCAGACCGCACTATTGCGGGGACGACTATTATCCGGCCATCTCGAAGCGGCTGGGCGAGCAGGGCACGACGACCATCGGGTTCACGATTACCGCCGAAGGTAATGTGGAGAACCTCCACATCGTCAACTCAAGCGGTTCAGAACGACTGGACAACGCGGCCCTGCAGTGCGCCAAGCCTTGGCGCTACAAGGCGGCCATAGAATCCGGTCATCCCGTCGCGGTTCCATGGAGCGCGAAGGTGCAATGGGTCCTGCACTGAGACGGCAGGAAATCGAGTAACGGTTCTAAATTCGAAAGCTACGGAGTAGTATAGACATGATCTCGAAACATCTGACGATCGCAGCCGCTTTCGTCCTCCTTACTGGTCTCGGCGTCGGCACGGCGCAGGCCCAGACTGCAACTCCTGCGGCCCCCACGGCACCTGTAGCCGCGGCTCCCGCGCCTGCTGCGGCACCCGCCCAGCAGACCATCAAGGCCACGACAGCCACGGCAGGCCAGGAAAATCCGTACGGCCTCATGGACATCATCCGGAAGAAGAACCCGGTGTCCTACACCGTGCTGATCATCCTCTTCATCATGTCGGTCGGCACTTGGTACATCTTCTTCTCCAAGTATTTCGACCAGAACCGCATCCTGGGTCATGCCCGAACGGTCGAGCGTCGCTTCTGGACGTCCGGCACGCTCAACGAGGGCATCGACAAGCTGCCGAAGAACTCGATGTTCCGCGCCATCGCCGAAGCGGGCGTCAAGTCGGCTGCGGGCGGTAACTCGCTGGTCAACCAGAACGACTGGATCGCCATGAGCCTGTCGCGTCAGCTTGAAGACGCAAACGGCCGGCTCCAGGGCGGCGGCATCACCTTCCTTGCCTCGGTGGGCTCGGTGGCTCCGTTCGTCGGTCTGTTCGGAACGGTGTGGGGCATCCTGCAAGCGCTCATCGCCATCGGCGTCGCCGGCCAGGCTTCGATCGACAAGGTCGCGGGCCCGGTGGGTGAGGCGTTGATCATGACCGCTCTCGGCCTCTTCGTGGCCGTCCCGGCAGTGCTGTTCTACAACTTCCTCGTTCGCCGCAACAAAGTGATCACCGAGAAGCTTCGCGGCTTCGCCGGCGACCTTCAGACGTACCTGATTTCGAAGGGCAAATAAGTCTAGCCTTTCGGGATTTGGGTTCGTTCGTGGAGAACTACTATGGCTGTGTTTGTTCAGAGTGGCGCCGGACGCGGCGATGAGGACGAGCTGAATGCCACCATCAACGTCGTGCCGTTGGTGGATATCATGCTCGTCATGCTCATCATCTTCCTCGTCACAATTCCGGTGATCGTAAAGGTCGTGCCGTTGACGCTTCCCAACGCGCGCAACATCGCGACCGAGACCAAGCCGGAGAATATCGTGATCTCGGTGAATGCGGCAGAAGACGTTTTCTGGAACAATGCTCCGGTCCAGTATTCCGATCTTCACGCCCGGTTTGTGGGGGCGCTGCTACGCGCCAACGCCAACGGCACGCCGCTTCCCGAGGTGCATATCCGCGGCGACAGCAACGTCCGCTTCGAGGCGCTGGGCCGGGTGATCCTGGCGGCGCAGCAGGCTGGCGTTCCGAAGGTCGGCTTCATCACCGAACCGCGCAACGAATCCCAGTGACTCGCGTAGCGAATTGAGAAGGTAATTCTGCCATGGCAATGGACATCAAGCGGGGCGAAGGCGAGCCGATGATGGAGATCAACATGACGCCGTTGATCGACGTCATGCTGGTGCTCTTGACCCTCCTCATCATCACCCTTCCGATCCAGACGCACGCGGTGAAGCTGGATATGCCGAAGCCGGTCCCGCAGAACCAGCAGCCTCTGATCAAGCCGGTCGTGGTCGACCTGACGGTCGATTTCGACGGCACGATCTTCTGGAACGGCTCGGCGGTCGACCGCGGAACCTTGGATTCCTACCTGCTGGACGCTTCGCAGTCCGATCCGCAGCCGGAAATCCACCTTAATCCGAACAAACTTGCGAAGTACGACATTGTTGCCAAGGTGTTGGCGGACGCCCAGCGCATTGGCGTGAAGAAGATCGGGTTCACTGGTCTCGACCAGTACATGCAGTAATGTGAGGGGGCGGCCGTAGTCTCTCGGGGCATGTCGTTTTGGGCGTGCCCTGAGGCCTGTGTGCCAAGAAGACATAGAGGTCTCTAGAGATGATCGCGAATAAACTGCGCGCCGCGGCTGCGGCGTTGTTGCTGGGAACGGCTGCCGTAGCGGCCGGGGGCATTCTCGTCTCGACGCCGGCTGAGGCCGCCGTCAGGGCCGAGGTCGGCAAACCGTTGAAGGCCGCCATCGATGCCGCAGCGGCAGGAAATTTTCAATCCGCGATGTCGAACCTTCGCGCGGCCGAAGGGGTCGGCGGTCTGACGGCCGAGGAGAAGGACAAGATCTCCGCGGTGCGGAGGTACATCGAGGTGAACTCGCACGGCTCCGTCGGCGTCTCGACTGCGGATGGTGCCAGGGCGAAGTTCGACACGGACTATCGTGCCGGGCGTTTGCGCGAAACCATCGCCGACGAGGATCTGCTGCGCAAATTCGGCGCCCTCGACGGCCAGAGCATGGTCATCATCGCCCAGGCCTATTACCAGTTGGGCGACTACAGAGGCTGTCTGCGCTACGCCTCGGACCATACGGGTGCCGGATCGGCGATGCTGGAACGGGCCGTGCAGTGCGCCTACCGCACCGGCGACGATGCATTGATGCGCCAGGCCGCAGAACAGGCTGTCGCGGCCAGCGGCACGCCGAAGAACTGGACCTCGCTCCTGAACCTCGCGGACCGGGCCAGGCAGATGTCCGATCCCCAGAAGGTCGACATCTACCGTCTGCGCTATCTGACCGGCGCGATGGCGAAGCCCAGCGACGACTACATGACGCTGGCCCAGCTCTTGATCGCGGCGCGTCTGCCGACCGAAGCCAGGACCGTCACCGAAAAAGGCATGCAGGCGAAAATCCTCGTCGATTCGCGCGCCCAGAGATTGCTCGAACGCGCCAAGTCGGACCAGGCGAGGGATATCGCCACGATCGCCGCGCAAACCGCGGCGGCCAAGAAGGGGCCGGACGGCGACGAGCTGATCCGCATCGGCCAGGACTACACCGGCATGGGCAAATACCCGGATGCGATCGGCGTCATCAATGCGGGCATCGCCAAGGGAACGCACGATCCCGACATGGCGTATGTCGCCCTGGCCCAGGCCCAGTTTGCGGCCGGCCAGAAACCGGCGGCGCTTGCTTCGCTGGCCAAGGCCAACAAGTCGCCCAACGGCCAGATGATTGCCCATCTTTGGGCGCTCTATATGCGTCAACACTGAACCTGATAAGAAACGAACGGGAAGCGGCGGGCCTTGTCCCGCCGCTTTCGTTTTAGGGGTTCAGAACCACCACCACGGCTTGGCGGCGGGCGGTGGGGCGCGCGCTTCGATCTCCGCTTCGAGAAAGGCCCTCACGTCCGTGTCCGGCGGCGCGGCGACGCCCTTGCCGGGCCCCGGCTCCTTCAGCTCGGCGAGCGTGAAGTCCATCCGCGTTTCGTAGGTGCGGTCGATCTGGTTGCGCAGATTGCGCTCGGCCTCGTACCACGCCGCCTTCAGGGTGCCGTCCGGGCAGGTGGCGAGTTCGTAGGGAGAAGAGGCGCCCCAGCGCCGCTCGATGCACTGGTAGGGATCGAACGACAGGTCGAACAGCCGCGTCTGCGCCTCCTCGTAGCCGAACACGATCTCGGAGCCGTCCGTACGCTTGTAGGTAACGCGGCATTGCGCGGCGTGGCGGGCATAGACGGCCAGCATGTCTGCGGCCAGGTCCTTGCCGCGATAGGCGAGCTTCTTGTCGTGGCGCGAGTACATCCAGAGGAAGCGCGCCGCGTTGTCGCGCAATTCCTTGAAGGCGGTCTTGAGACGGGCGTCGCGCGAGGGCGTGGAATAGGTCTCCCAATCCCCTTCGGTGCCGTAGATGTTGGTCGGCAGCCGCTCCGGTTCGTCCTGCCGGTTCAGTCCCGCCTCGACGGCAAGGTCCACCGCCTGAACGCGGTAATGCAGGTCGTCGCAGTTGGAATCCACCATGTCGGCGACTTCGCGCAGCGGGTCGAACAACAGGGTTCCACCGGCCAGCTGGGCGCGAACGTAGTCATAATAGTCGAGCGTCTCGTTCTTCAGCGTGAAGACACCCTCGTTCCACTGCCTGTCTTCGGCCGGCCGCGGTCCGGTGCCGTAGAACTGCTCCAGCGAGAAATCTGAAATCTCCTTGTTGGGGGTGAGTTCGATATGTCCTCCGTGCAGGCTTCCATCCGGCCCCTTGACGGCGCCCACCAGGAACTGCGGCCGCCAGTTCTTGAATCCCGCCCCCATGCCCGGCGAGGAGCGCACGAAACGCAGGTCGTAGAAGCCGCGCGTCACCGAGTAGTCGGGATGGGCGTCGAGATAGTGGATGCGTCCGTTGCGTTCCACTTTCCAGACAGTCGCCAGATGCCCGTTCGGGTCGTAAATCATCGTGCCCGGTTTGATCGACTTGGGGCTTATGGCAGGCGAATAGAAGTCCTGCTCGTAAGGTTCTTCGAGATCGGGATGGATGCGATAGGTGGCCGACGAGACCGCATCTCGAAGCTCGTAGAGAATCGCGTAGCCCCCTTTTCTCAGGCCCTCGGGCGATGTGCGCCCGGTCACGCGATTGCCCATCACGGAATAACGCAGGTCGCTTGCGGAGCCGCGCGATTCGACCTCGCTCTCGAAGGAGAACGGCAGGCCGCGCTTCCAGGCGAAGTAGAAGCGCAGGTAATAGGGCAGGTCGGCACAATCGGATTCGAACACCGTGCCGGGCGGATCGGTGCCGCGGAAAGGGTTGGTAGGGTTATGGAGGCAGGCGTTCACCGTGGCGCAGCCGGATGCCCCCATCTCGGTTATGAAGGCGCCATAGTCCTTCTCGTCGTTTTCCGACCAGAGGGCATATCGGATCGCATAGACGGCACCGGGATTGATGTCGGTCGGGAACGACGGCGGGGTATCGCTTTGGGATACGGGTTTGGCTTGTGTCTGCTGAACTATGGCCCGTGTCCCGTCCGGGAGCGTGATCGTGCGCACGGGCGGCATGACGGTGACCGGGGGAGGGCCGTCCGGCTCTCCAGCCGCGGGAGCAGCCGCAGGCCCGTCCTGCGCCGGCACGCATAACATCGGCAGCGCCAGAAGCGCCGCCCCCACAAGCCTACCCGCCCCGTTCCCCATTGCCCGAACGGTAGTACCCCGGTGTGACGGGTCAAGTTCGCTGCGCGAAAATGCTCCGAGCCGGTTCAGGCAGGGCGGAGCAGTTAACCATAATGTCTCACGGTATAACTGGGTTTCTGTCGCCGACCGCCATCAATGCGCGCTCCAGGCGCTCGGCGTGGCGGTCACTGCCGTCTTCAAATCCGTTGCGGTGGAGCGGGAGCGGGCTGAAGTTCCCTCCCCTGAAAGGGGAGGGTCGAACGCGCGTAGCACGTTAGGGGAGGGGTCCGAACACTGACCCCCTCCTGCTCCCCCGGCTCAAGGCCGGGGTCGCTTCCTCCCCCTTGCAGGGGGAGGATTTTCATTTCCGAAACACCAGCTTCTTCGACAGCGTGAAATTGAAGATGAGGCCGATCAGCACGCCGAAAGCCAGCGCCACATACGGCACGTTGAGCGGCCACGGCGCGAATTCGATCATCAGGGAATAAACGGCGAAATTCGCCACGGCACCCAGCCCGTTGGTCGCCACGAAACGCGCCCATTCGGCCGCCATCCCGAGACGGCCGTCGCTCTTCTTGTCGTGGAAGGTGTAGTTGCGGTTGCCCCACCAGGTGAAGGTCACGGCCACGGCGAAGCCGAACAGCCAGGCGGCGTGATCGCCCATCCGCATGAGGTTCTTGGCGATAGCCAGCGCCGCCTCGTTGACGAAAAAACCCGCTCCGCCCACTGCGCCGAAGCGCACCAGCCGCGAAGAGGAAAGCCTGTGGAGGAGGAAAGGGAGGTTCACGGCCGGCGCAATTCGTGCGGCCCGGGGATCGCCAGATAGCGCAGGCGCTTGAGCTCCCAGCGGCCGCGGGTGACGGTATCGAGCATGAGGCCGGTGAACAGCGACAGGAACGCCAGCATCATCATGCCGGTGACCAGCACCGCGGTGGGCAGGCGCGGCACCAGCCCGGTCTGGAAATACTCGATCACCACGGGGATGCCGATGGAGAACGAGAGCAGCGCGAAAAAGAGGAAGATGGAGCTGAAGAAGATCAGAGGACGCTCGCGGCGCATCAGCCCGCCGATCGTCAAGAGGATACGCATGCCGTCGCGATACGTATTCAGCTTGCTGGTGGAGCCTTCCGGGCGCTCCTTGTAGGTCGTGGGCACTTCGGCCATCGGCACTTTCATGCGAACGGCATGGACGGTCAGCTCGGTCTCGATGCCGAAGCCCGCGGAGGAGGCCGGAAACGATTTCACGAAGCGCCGGGACATGATGCGGTAACCGGTCAGCATGTCGGCCACCTTGACGCCGAACATCAGGCTGGTCAGTCCCGTCAGCAAGCGGTTGCCGAGCACATGGCCGCGCCGGTACGCCGCCGCGCCCACCGCTTCGCGCTGGCCGGAGACGATGTCGAAACCTTCTCCGATCAGTTTGGCGATCAGGGCAGGGCACACGGCGGCGTCGTAGGTGTCGTCGCCGTCCACCAGGATGTAGACGTCCGCTTCGATGTCGGCGAACATGCGGCGCACGACGTTGCCCTTGCCTTGGCGTACCTCGTCGCGCACCACGGCACCGGCTTCCCGGGCGCATTCGGCCGTCAGGTCGCGTGAGTTGTTGTCGTAAACGTAGATCACGGCGCTCGGCAGGGTGGCGCGGAAATCGTGCACCACCTTGGCGATGGTCGATTCCTCATTGTAGCAGGGAACCAGGACCGCGAGCCTTGGTTCTTGCTGCATCACCATGTTCGGCGCGACAGCGGACACCATTGGTATGCCCCTGTGAGGTTGGTCGTGAATATCCTGCAATCCTGCCATTCGATCGCCAGCCCGTAGTCGACGATGGCGGCGCTGGCACGGCCCATATCATAGGCGTCGGCGATCAGGAATATAGGGCCCTTGTGGCCATAGACGCGCCGTTTCATCTCGTGCGTCAGATAAGACCCGTCCCGCGGCTGCATCATCCAGCCGTCGATGCGCAACACCGGGACCGCGGGCGGCAGCGAAGGGGCGATGAAACCCAGCGGCCCGTCGCCGGTCATCACCACCATCGTATGGGCGGGATTGGCGATCTTCGGCAGGTCTATCTCGATATAAGGATCGCCCAGCGGCGCCCCTTCGAGATGCTCGCTGCGGGTGAAGAGAAGCGCCACGAAGCAGATCGCACCGACCGTCACGAGCTGGGTTCGCCGCGGCAGGGGCAACAGCCCGATACCCAGCAGAATGACGAGCGGCGCCAGCATCTCGAGCTGGAGGATGTAGCGGTAGATGGCGAAGACTTTGAGCCAGACGAAATACGAGACGGCCGCGAAGACGAAGACGATGCGCGCCGCCGTGGGATCTGCCAGGGGGTCCTTGGAGCGCTTGCCCGCCGCCCACACCGCCAGCACGGCGATCGTGATGACATAGGCCAGGCCGACACGGATGTCGGTATACGGAAGGTCGTCGCAGATGCGCCAGTCGATCGAAAACAGGATCGGCAGGAAGATCGCTTTCCAGAAATCCGTCGGCAGGAAGCGCATGTCGCGATAGGGCGAATCGAGCGCCATCGGCGAGCGGAAGTAGTCGTTGAAATAGGGGAACAGCGGATTGCCGGTCAGCTCCTCCATCCGCCACATCCAGAAGCCGGCGCAGATGAGGAAGCCCATCACGCCGCCCAGTCCGCCCGCCGCTAGCCGGGTCAAGAGATGCTTGCGGCTTCCGCCCACGGCGATGAGCGCTGCGGCGAATCCCACCGTAAACGGCAAGACGGGAAGCTTGAGGCCGGCCGCACAGCCGGTGATGAGGCCGGCCGCCGCACACCACAACGCGACGTTCTTGAGCGGCCCTGCCGCCAGTTCCTCGCGTTTGGCAACCAGGATTGCCAGTCCCGACAGCGTGAACAGACTCATCACGTTGTCGTAGTAGTGCGTGCCCAGGATGCTGAGCGTCAGCCCGCCCGTCATGGCGAAGAAGGAGATCGCGGCGGCTGCCAGTTCGCGATTTTCCATACGCAGACTGGAGCGCGCAATCAGGTAGAGCGGAACGATGTTGGCCGCCTGGAAAATTCCCAGTACGGCGACGGCAAACCAAGAGGTGGTATGCGTCGCCAGCCAGTAGAAGGGAACGTCCGACAGCGGGTTGTAGTAGCTGCCCTGATGGGCCACCGCGATGTCGATCCCCATGCGGTCGTTGAGCAGGGCATAGGGGATGTACCAATGGTAGTTGCGGAAGTCCCACGAGGTGTCCTTGCCGAGCCAGACGACGTAGACCGTCCAGGCAAGGATCGAAACACCCAGGAAGGCTAGTTCGCGCGGTGTCAGGCGCGAAGCTTTGGGAACGGCATTGGCTGAAGACATCGGGCGCTCGGGCGCAAAGCAACGGTGCGGTGTTCTAGCGTATTTTGCGTGCCGGGGAGAGGGGCGGCGGCGCCGCGCTAGGGCTCGGGTTCGACGGCGAGATTGGAGAGGAACTGCTCGGTGCAGGTTCGCCAGTTGTGCCGGAGCGCGAAGGCGCGGGCGTCGTCGCGCGAGATCGGCAGCGCCGCCCGGCAGGCCTTTTCCAGGTCCTCGTCGAGGGCCGCCACCGGGCTGTCGCCCACCACGTCCAGGGGGCCCTGCACCGGGTAGGCGGCCACCGGTGTGCCGCAGGCGAGCGCTTCGAGCAGCACCAATCCGAAGGTGTCGGTTTTCGAGGGGAAAACGAACACGTCGCTCGCCGAATAGGCCTCCACCAGCGGTTCCCCGGAGCGCGGCCCCAGGAACTTGGCGGCCGGATAGGCCCTGGAGAGAGAGGCGCGCGCCGGACCGTCGCCGATCAGCACCTTGGTCCCCGG
Organism: Alphaproteobacteria bacterium; assembly: GCA_003158585.1. Lineage (GTDB taxonomy): Bacteria > Pseudomonadota > Alphaproteobacteria > Micropepsales > Micropepsaceae > Rhizomicrobium. The sequence goes on along the minus strand of PMKE01000040.1, from coordinate 325 downwards.
CAGGTTGAGTTTGAGGAAGGCCTCGATGTTCTTCTCAATGGCGATGCGCCCGACATAGAGCCAGATCGGCCTCTCGAAAGGTAGCGAGGCGCCCGGGATGGGACGGAACTGGTCGGTGTCGACGCCGCGCGACCAGATTTTCAGGTTNNCGCCGCGCGACCAGATGCGCAGATTGTGGAAGCCGTGATCCTCCAGCTCGCGTTTGAGGGCGGGGGTGGCGACCATCATCGCCGTCGCGGGCGAATGGAACCAGCGCAGGAAACGGTAGACCGGTTCTTCGCCTATGAGGGGAAAACGCGCGCGGACATATTCGGGAAAACGGGTG
>PMKE01000064.1 GCA_003158585.1 Alphaproteobacteria bacterium | reverse complement strand
CGAAGGCGAGACCATCAACACGCCCTCGATGCTGGCGCTGGAGGATTACCTCGACGCGCTGAAATGGGCCGAGTCGATCGGCGGCCTGAAGGCGCTGATGGCGCGGGCCGACGCCAATGTCGGCGTCTTGGCGCGCTGGGTGAAGGAGTGCGGCTGGGCCGACTTCCTCGCCAAAGACGAAGCCATCCGCTCGAACACCAGCGTCTGCCTCAAGATCGTCGATCCGTGGTTCCTGGCACTGGCTCCCGAGGCCCAAGGGGAAGCGGCTAAGAAAATCGCTTCGCTCCTGGACAAGGAAGGCGCGGCGCTTGACATCGCCGCCTATCGCGCGGCGCCGGCGGGCCTGCGCATCTGGTGCGGCGCGACCGTGGAACGATCGGACCTCGAGGCGCTGGTGCCCTGGCTCGACTGGGCCTGGGCCAAAGTGAAGGCGGGCTGAGTCGGCCCCGATGAGTTTCGAACCCGAAAACCGGCTGGAGAAAGCCATGCTGCTTGCGGCATCGCAGGAATCCGCGCGTCCCGAGTTCTACCGGCTGCTGCTGGAAAGCGAGCTTACGGTGCTGGGCGAACTCGGCGAAAGCATGAGCCTCGAAACGGTGGCGAACGGCGGCAGGCAGTTCCATCCGGTGTTCACCTCGGAGAAACGCCTGAGGCAATTCGTGCCCCAGCCCATGCCGAGTTTCCGCATGCAGGGCCGCGTGCTGTTCGCCTCCACGCGCGGGGCGTCCTTCGTCCTCAATCCCGGCGCGGAACTCGGCAAGACGCTGGAGCCGGAGGAGATCGCCTACCTGCTCGACCAGCCGCATCAGCCGAGCTTCGTCGTCGCCCAGCCGAAGGTCTTCCCTACGAAGCTCGTCAAGGCGCTGTGCGTGCTGTTCACCAGCCGCTCGCTCATCAAGGCGGCCCATCTCGCCTATATCGCGCAGGAGGGCGTGGACAAGATTGCCCACCCCTTGATCGGCCTCGAAGCCGAAAGCGACGTGCCCCGCCTCATCCACGAAATCCAAGCGGTTGCCGCCGAGGCCCTGCCCGGAACGCCCGTCGATGTCGTCTATCTCAGCCCGGACGGCCCCCTCAATCCCCTTCAGAACCATTTGCTGAGCATCGCGCCCTTCTACAAGCGCACGCTCACTTTGAACTAGACAGGAACCCAAGCCATGCCGAAAGTCCTCATCGCCGACAAACTCTCCCCCGCCGCCGTCGCCATCTTCAAGGTGCGCGGCGTCGAAGTGGACGTGAAGACCGGCCTTCCTAAGGAAGAGCTGCTCAAGATCGTCGACCAGTACGACGGCATCGCCATCCGTTCGGCGACCAAGATCACCGCGGACGTGCTCAAGGCCGCCAAAAAGCTGAAGGTGGTGGGACGCGCCGGCATCGGCGTCGACAACGTCGACATCCCGGCCGCCACGGCCGCGGGCGTGATCGTGATGAACACCCCGTTCGGCAATTCGATCACCACCGCCGAGCACGCCATCGCCCTGATGATGGCGCTGGCCCGCGAGCTTCCCGCCGCCAACGCCTCCACCCATGCCGGCAAGTGGGAGAAGAACAAGTTCATGGGCGTCGAGCTTTACGGCAAGACGCTGGGCATCATCGGGGCGGGCAACATCGGGGGCATCGTCGCGGATCGCGCCAAGGGCCTCAAGATGCACGTCGTCGCCTACGATCCCTATCTGTCGCCCGATCGCGCCGCGGAACTGGGCATCGAGAAGGTGGAGCTGGACGACCTCCTGGCGCGGGCGGATTTCATCAGCCTGCATACCCCGCTCACCAACGAGACGCGCAACATCATCTCCGCCGAGGCCATCGCCAAGACGAAGAAGGGCGTGCGCATCGTCAACTGCGCGCGCGGCGGACTGATCGACGAGGCGGCGCTCAAGGCGGCGCTCGATACCGGCCAGGTCGCGGGCGCTGCCATCGACGTGTTCAGCGAAGAGCCGGCCAAGGCGAACATCCTGTTCGGGCACGAGAAGGTTGTGGCGACGCCGCATCTGGGCGCCTCCACCGAGGAAGCGCAGGAGAACGTGGCCTTGCAGGTCGCCGAGCAGATCGCCGACTACCTGCTCACCGGCGCTATCGTCAACGCGCTCAACATGCCTTCGATCAACGCGCAGGAAGCGCAGCTGGTGCGCCCCTGGATCTCGCTGGCCGAGAAGCTCGGCGCCTTCGCGGGCCAGTTGACCGAGACCAGCATCAAGGCCGTGGAAATCCTCTACGAAGGCACCGCCGCCTCGCTCAACCAGCGCGCCTTGACCCAGGCCGCTCTGGCCGGACTGCTCAAGCCGCACCTGCCGGAAGTGAACATGGTCAACGCACCCGTCGTCGCCAAGGAGCGCGGCATCAAGGTCAGCGAGACCCGCAGAGACCGTCAGGGCATCTACGAGGGCTACATCAAGGTCACCGTCACGATGCCGGAAATGACACGCAGCGTCGCCGGAACGGTATTCTCCGACGGCAGGCCGCGGCTGATCCAGGTGAAAAACATCAACCTGGATGCCGAGTTTGCGCCGCACATGCTCTACGTCACCAACGAGGACAAGCCGGGCTTCATCGGCAAGCTGGGAACCCTGCTCGGCGAGGCGGGCGTCAACATCGCGAACTTCACCCTGGGCCGCAACGCCCCCGGAGAGGACGCCATCGCGCTTGTAGAGGTGGACAGCGACGTGGGCGAAAAGGTCGTCGCGGCGATCCGCAAGCTGCCGCTGGTCAAGCGTGCCAGGGCGCTGGTGTTCTAAGGTGGATTAACGTCATCCTGAGGTACCCGGCGCTTGCTTCAAGGCGCCGGGCCTCGAAGGATGTCACGACAACTCCGAGTCGCCGCCTACGCCTCATGGTAGTGCGGCAGAAAAGTCATCCTCCCCGCATTTCTTATGCCAAACGGTCACATCGCGCTTTTTCCGCGCTGCTTGGCGCATTATGAACAGCGCGGAGGGCTCGATGAAGCCGGTCGTCGCGATATATGTGCTTTGGTTTGTCTGGCTTCTGATCTGGATCGCCGGTGCCCTGCTGGCGCCCCCCTCAGTCAAGCGGAACAACGCAGCGCTGGATATTCTCTGCAAAGTGCTGGCACTTGCCGGCTACGCCCTGCTGTTCGGCCTCTATAACCGCTACGACAATCAATACCGGCTTTGGGATGCGCTGACCGGCGCACTGGGCTGGACGATGGTGGCGATCGAGCTCGCCGCCTTCGCATTGTGCTGGTGGGCGCGCCTCCAGTTCGGATTCCAGTGGACGCACGACAACAATGAGCAACCCGTTCGCCGCATCGTCGTGACCGGGCCGTACAAGCTGATTCGCCATCCGTTCTACAGCGGCATCGTCGCGGCCGCGGCCGCCACCGCCGCCGTGTTAGGAGCGCCCTCGGCTGCTGCGGGCGTGGTAATTCTGGCCATCGCCTTCGCCATGAAGGCCATGCTGGAGGAAGAAACCCTGCGCGGTGAGCTCGGAGAGGACGCTTTCGCGGCCTATGCGGAGCGTGTGCCGATGTTTCTGCCGCTCAAGCCTTCGCAACTTTTGACCCCGGCGCAAGACAATGCTCCCAAGGCGGCGGCCACAAAGGGTAAGGCTCCGAAGCCCGCCGCCGATCTACGGGCGGCGCCCGCCAAGGCGGAGGTTGCCGAGCCTGCTAAGCCGGAGCCTGCGAAGCCGGATGCTTCCGAAACGAAGAAAGAAGAAATAGCGCTCGATCTTTTCGCCGACGACGCCGAGAAAAAACCGGCGGAAGCAAAGCCCGCCGGGCCGGAGGAAGAAGACGACGAAGACCCGCTCGGCCTCTTCGCGCCTGCCTTCGAGGAAGAAGAGGCGGACGGGAAGTCCATCGAAGCTGACGACGCTCACGACCCCTTGAGCGAAGCCATATCGATCACGAAGCGGTAGCGAACGTCGCTCTTCACGATGCGGTCGAAGGCCTCGTTCACCTTCGCGATCGGGATGGTCTCGATTTCCGAGACGATGCCGTGCTTGCCGCAGAAATCGAGCATCTCCTGCGTCTCGGCGATGCCGCCGATCAGCGAACCGGCGAGGCTGCGGCGCTGGCCGATCAGCGGGAAGGCGCCGAGCGGCACCTCTTCGGCGGGCACGCCGACCAGCACCATGGCCCCGTCACGCTTCACCAAACCGAGATACTTGCCCCACTCCACACCCACGCCGGCCGTGCAGACGATGAGGTCGAAGCGGCTCGCCAGGGCGGAAAACGCGTCGCCTTCCGACATGGCGTAGAAATGATCGGCGCCGAGGCGCTTCGCGTCGTCCTTCTTGCGTGACGAATGGCTGAGGACCGTGACCTCGGCACCCATCGCGTGCGCCAGCTTGACACCCATGTGCCCGAGGCCGCCGAGCCCGAGGATCGCCACCTTCTTGCCGGGCCCGGCTTTCCAGTGCCTCAGCGGCGAATAGAGCGTGATCCCGGCGCAGAGCAGCGGCGCAGCCCCGTCGAGCGGCAAGTTGGAGGGAATGCGCAGAACGAAGTTCTCGTCCGTCACGATCTTGTCGGAATAGCCGCCGTAGGTCGGCGTGACGCCGTCGCGTTCGCGGCTGGCGTAGGTATAGGTGGCGCCGTTCAGGCAATACTGCTCGAGCCCTTCGCGGCAGCTCTCGCATTCGCGGCAGGAATCGACGAGGCAGCCGACGCCCACATGGTCGCCGACCTTGAACTTCGTCACGCTCTTGCCCACCGCGGTGACGATGCCCGCGATCTCGTGACCCGGCACCATCGGGAATTCCGCCCCGCCCCATTCGTCGCGTGCCTGGTGCACGTCGGTGTGGCAGATGCCGCAGTATTTGATGTCGATGGCCACATCGTGGTCCTTCGGTTCGCGCCGTTCGAACGACCAGGGCTTGAGCGCCGCTTTGGCGGCGGGAGCGGCATAAGCGAGCGTTTTCGTCATGGCAAAATCCTTCGAGGAGGGGCAAGCGATAGGTAATGCGATCGGCGCGCGAGTCAAGACGCCCCCTTCGCCTCACTCGCTTCGCTCGCTCGGCACTTCCCCCGCGCGCGCGCGCGCTGTCGCTACGCGCCGCTGCGCGGGGGCAGAAAATTCGCTATTCGCTTTTTTCATTTCCCCTTGAACACCGGCGCGCGCTTTTCGAAGAAGGCAGCCAGAGCTTCGGCGTGATCTTCGCTGGCATGGGCGCGGGACTGATACGAGGCCGACAGATCCATCACCGTCGCGAAATCGGCGCGCGTGCCTTCGCGCATCAGCTTCTTCGTCAGGCGCAGTACACCCGGCGGCTGACGGGCGATCTTGGCGGCAAGCCCGCGCGCCTCCTCCATCAGCCTGTCGGCCGGAACGAGGTACGAAACGAGTCCCCAGGCAAGCGCCGTCTTGGCGTCGATAGTGTCGCCGCCGAAGAACAGCTCGGCCGCGCGCGCCTGGCCGATGACGCGCGGCAAAAGCCAGGCGCCGCCGTCTCCCGGCACCAGACCGATCTTGAGGAAGGTCGCGCCGAACACCGCCGTGTCCGCCGCGATGCGGATGTCCGCGAGGCACGCGACGTCGTTGCCGAGCCCGATCGCCGCGCCGTTCACCGCCGCGATCAGCGGCACCTCCAGGGTCCACAGGCTGTGAACGATCGGATGGATGTGACGCTTGTAGGCTTCGCGGATGTCGTCCGGCGTACCGGAGAATGCGCCCGTTTTCTCGCGCATCGCCTTGAGGTTGCCGCCCGCCGAAAAGGCCGACCCCGCGCCCGTGAGGATCACGCAACGGATGGTGATGTCGTCGTTGATCTTCGACGCGGCCTCGGCAAACAGCCAGCCGTCGCCCTCTTCTCCCAGGAGATTGCGCGATTCGGGCCGGTTGATCGTCAAGGTGACGACAGGTCCGTGTTTCTCGAACAGAAGCGCCGGCATGAGTGAACCCGTGTTTGAACGCAGCGTCAGTTTAGCCGATTCCGGGGAGCAAACTGCCGTCGCAGGAAGGCCTGACATGAAATAAGTTCCGCTTAGGGAAACCGGCGGCGCCCTGCTCCGCCGGTTTTTCGTTGCTTCAACGCTGCGCGCCTTCTGTAAAAAGCCTTTACAACATTACCGGAGGGCAAGTCATAAGCGCCGTGAATCCCCAATAAAAACAAGCCCCCCTGTGCGTGGCACAAGGGTTGCTAGTTGGTGTTCAACTTATTAGGTGGGAGTAATTCACGTGCAAAAATTGACAATCGCCGCTGCGTTAGGATGCCTGGTCGCCGCTTTCGGTGCGGCCCAGGCGGGGCCCATTACGACACCGCCGCCGCCGCTTGTCGCGCTCGGTGGCGACGTAAAGGCCGTTTTCGTCGTGTCCAAAGCCAACGACAAGAGCGCCCTGAGACTCCTGCATTTGGGGTCGACCCTGATCTTCTGCAACAAGGCGATCACGGGCACCTGCGCGGCCAATAACGTGGGCGATGTCAAAGATCTTGGGACTCTCAGCGGCTCGCTGCTCTTCACCTTGCACGACAGGACGACCGGCATAACCTACGACTCGGCCAATCCCGACAGTTTCGGCGACTATCACGTGGACATTAGGACCAGCTACACCTACACGGGCGTGCCGGCGCTATCTCCGTCGCTCGTTGCGCTGCTCGCTTCGTTGCCCAACGTCACTTACGTGGCATTCGAGGACCGTCAGGCGAACAACGGCAGCGACTTCGACTACAACGACCTGATCTTCGCGTTTTCGAATACGCGTCCCGATCATGGTCCCGGCGTCCCCGAGCCGCTGACGCTCTCGCTCCTTGGGGCAGGACTGCTGGGCGCCTTCGGTTTGCGCCGGCGCAAGAAGGCCTGAAGCCCCCCTTCGGGCCTGGGGAAGAAGGCGGCTCCGTAAGGCGCCGCCTTTTTCGTAGCACCCCGCTACTTCTTCTCGTTGCGGATCGCCACGTGGTGGCGGATCACTTCCTTGACGATGAAGTTGAGGAACTTCTCGGCGAAGTCGGGATCGAGCTTGGCCTCGTGCGCCAGCGCCCTGAGACGCGCGATCTGCTCGGCCTCGCGCTCCGGATCGGCAGGCGGCAGGCCGTGCTCCGACTTGAAGCGGCCGACCGTCTGCGTGCACTTGAAACGCTCGGCCAAGAGGTGGATCAGCGCCGCGTCGATGTTGTCGATCGAATCGCGCAGGCCTTGCAGTTCTGATTCAGCGGACACCATCGGACGGCCCCCGGATTGCCAAGACGCTTCTTAGGCGATCCGTGCGGCGCAAGGCAATCCGCTTTACTTGCGGTCCCGGCTGTCGAGCTCCAGCCACATGGCGTTCAGAACCGCCAGCGTGACGGCAAAACCGAGACCCAGGACCCAGGCGAAGTACCACATCTTAGACCTCAATAATTGCCGTGGCTGTCGGACATGATCGACTCGGCCTTCACGGGCCCGCGCAGGATGCGGTAGGCCCAGCCGGTATAGGCGATGACGATCGGCAGGAAGATCACTACGCAGCCGAGCATGATCTCGAGCGTCAGCTTGGACGAGGAGGCGTCCCACACCGTCAGGCTTTGGTCGGGATTGCTGGAAGACGGCAGCCAGAACGGGAACAGCGACAGCCCCGCCGTGGCGATTGTGCCTACCGGCACCAGCGCCGAGCACACCCAGGCGAGCACCGGCCGGCTGCGCGTCACGACGGCCAGCAGCGCCCCCGCATAGGCGAGGAACGGCGCCAGCCAGAACAGCGGATGGGCCGTGTAGTTGTCCCACCAGCCGCCGGTGACCCGCGCCACGGTCTTGAGCAGCGGATTGGACGCACCGTCTGCAACGGCCGCGCTGGTGATGCGGAGGCCGTCGAGCTGCAACACCCAGACGCCCGCCGCCGTGAACAACACGGCGAACGCCAGTGCGGCATAGGGGATGACGGCGCGGGCGCGCTTGCCCGGGACGCCATCGGCCTTGTAGGCGACCCAGGTGGCGCCGTGCAGCGTCAGCATGGCGACGGAAACCAGTCCCGCCAGCAAGGCAAATGGATTGAGCAGCGACAACAGCGTGATGTCGATGTGGAGCCGCAGGTCGCTGTCGAAACCGTAGGGCACGCCGACGAACAGATTGCCGAAAGCGACGCCGAACACCAAAGCCGGCACCAGTCCGCCTACGAACAAGGCCCAATCCCAGAAGCTGCGCAATTTCGGGTCGACGAACTTCGAGCGGAACTTGAAGCCCACGGGCCTCAGGATCAGCGCCAGCAGCACCAGGAACATCGCGAGGTAAAAGCCGGAGAAGGCCGTGGCGTAGAGCGGCGGCCAGGCGGCGAAGATCGCCCCGCCGCCGAGGATGAACCACACCTGGTTGCCCTCCCACACCGGGCCCACGGTGTTGATCACCACCCGGCGCTCGATGTCCTTCTTGGCGACGAAGGGCAACAGAATGCCGGTGCCGAGGTCGAAGCCGTCCATCACTGCAAAGCCGATCAGCAGGATGCCCAGAAGCGCCCACCAGATAAGACGCAGCGTATCGTAATCCATTGTCCTCACTCCCCGACGCTATGGCCGAGCGTTTCGTCCGGTCCGAGCCTGATGTACTTCACCATGAGATAGACATCGGCGACGAGCAGCGTCGAATAGAACACGAAGAAGCCCAAGAGGCTGAACAACACATTCGACGCCGGCGTCGAGGAGACACCGAGCGCGGTGGGCAACACGCCCTCGATCACCCAGGGCTGGCGGCCGTATTCGGCGACGATCCAGCCCAGTTCCGCGGCGATCCAGGGCAAGGGAAGACTCCAGAACGCCACTTTCAGGAACAGCGGATAGGTGTCGAGCTTGCGCTTGGCCGACAGCCAGAAGGCCACCGCGAACAGCGCGATGAAGAAGAAGCCGAGCCCCACCATGAAGCGGAAGGACCAGAACAGCACCGGCACGTCGGGGATGGTGGAGGCGGCCGCGGCGTCGATCTCTGCGGGCGTGGCGTTCTGCACGTCGGGCCGGAAGCGCTTGAGCAGCAGCGCATAGCCGAGGTCGTCGACATGGACTTTCAGCGTCGTTCGCAGCGAGGCGTTGCCGCGGTCCTTCTTCAGTTTGTCCAGCGCGTCATAGGCGATCATGCCGTTCCGGATGCGGAACTTGGCAGTCTCCACCAGATTGTTGATGCCCGGCACTTCCATGTCGGCGGTGCGCGTGGCGATCAGGCCGAGCACCCAGGGAACCTTCACCTCGTATTTGGTGGTGTGGTTCTTGAGATCGGGAATGCCGAAGACGGTGAAGCTGGCGGGCGCGGGTTCGGTGTTCCACATCGCCTCGATGGCGGCGATCTTCATCTTCTGGTTCTGGCCGGCGGTGTAGCCCGACTCGTCGCCCAGCACGACGACCGACAGCGCGGAGGCCAGACCGAAACTCGCCGCCACGGTCATCGAGCGCTTGGCGAGCGCCGCATGGCGTCCCCGCAGCAGGTAATAGGCGCTGATCGACAGCACGAAGATGGCGCCCACGACATAACCTGCGCTGACGGTGTGGACGAATTTCGCCTGCGCCACCGGGTTGAACAGCACCTCCATGAAGTTGGAAACTTCCATGCGCATGGTGTCGGGGTTGAACCACGCGCCTGCCGGGAATTGCATCCAGCCGTTGGCGATCAGGATCCACAGCGCCGAGAGATTGGTGGCGATGGCCAGCGCCCAGGTGACGATCAGATGCGCCACCCGGCTCATCCTGTTCCAGCCGAAGAAGAAGAGGCCGACGAAAGTGGCTTCCAGGAAGAAGGCCATCAGCNNTAGGCCCAGTTGGTGCCGAACTGGAATTCCATCGTGATGCCGGTGGCCACGCCCATTGCGAAGTTGATGCCGAACAGCGTGCCCCAGAATTTCGTCATGTCGCGCCAGATGTTCCGCCGCGTCATCACGAAGACGGTCTCCATGATGCCAAGCAGGATGGAGAGGCCCAGCGTCAGCGTCACGAAGAGGAAGTGGTAGAGCGCGGTTACGGCAAATTGCAGCCGGGAAAGAACTTCGACGTCCATGTTGAATCCCTAGCGATGATCGTTGCCCAGAAGCCGGGCGGAAACCGCGGCGGCATCGGCGGCGGGCCGATGCGACGGACCAAAGAAGGCGACGTACAGGCCGGTCAGCAGAATCAGCTTCACCGCCAATACAATACCGATGTCACGCCAAAGATGGGCCCGATTCATCTGCCGTTCTTCTTCACCCAGTCCCGTTCCATCCAGCTTACCCCCGCCAAGACCGCCGCAAAAACGCTCAACGTCAGAATCACCAACCCGAGAAAGCAGGTCTCTCCTGGTGTCATGTGAATCGCCCTTGTGGACTGCACGGGAACGCTTCTGTCATGGACCGCCGCTGCCGCATTTGACGGTTGTCAAAACGGGTGAGCTAAATTCTCATTGTTCTAAGGAAAATAAAGAACGAATCGCAAAGAGAGACAACTTGACGCTCCTGGCGGCACTGATACGAGCCGGAGCAGGGTTGGACGCTACCGGAGGCTGCCCGGCGGCAGCTCTTCCGTCAGGGAAACTGCAATCGACACATATGGTTAGGATCGACGAAATCCTCTTGAAGCGTGTTGGCGCCGAACAAAGCGTTTGGTAGAATTATAATGAAATCAAATCGCAGAATATCATGGTGCCGTCCCCTCCCCGAGCCAAAAACGCGCGCGGAGACGAATCCTTATTCCAAACTCTGCTGGCCACGACCGTCAGCGGAGTGGTGGTGATCGACGAGCACGGCGTCGTGGAAGTCTACAGCCAGGGCTGCGAGCGGCTGTTCCAATACGGCCCGGAGGAAGTGCTCGGGTGCAACGTCTCGATGCTGATGCCCCAGCCCTACCGGGCGGAACATGACGGCTATCTCAAGCACTACAAGGATACCGGCGAGGCGCGCATCATCGGCATCGGGCGCGAGGTAGAGGGACAGAAGAAAGACGGAACCGTTTTCCCGATCCGCTTGATGATCGGCGAAGGCCGGGTGAACGGCAAAAAGGTTTTCCTCGGCATCATCCACGATCTGACCGCGCTCTACAGCGAGCGGGCGGGCCGCCTGGAGGAGAAAGCCCATCTCTCCCTGATCGTCGAATCGTCGGAGGACGCCATCTACAGCAAGGCGCTCGACGGCAAGATCATCACCTGGAACAACGCGGCCAAAACGATGTTCGGCTATACGGCCGCCGAGATCGTCGGACAGCCGATGACGCGCTTGTTCCCGCCGGACAGGATGGGCGAAGAGGATGACATCCTCGCCAAGATTTTCGGCGGCGAGGCCGTCAAGCGCTACGAGACGGTACGCCTGCGCAAGGACGGAACACCGCTCGACGTTTCCATCTCGGCTTCCCCGATCCGCGACGCGAGCGGCACGATCATCGGCGTCTCGAAGATCGTCCGCGACATCAGCGACCGCAAAGCGCAGGAAGCGCATCTGGAGCGGTTGAATTCCGAACTCAGCCATGTGGCGCGCGTCAGCGAAATGAGCCAGGTCTCCGCCGGCATCGCGCACGAGCTGAATCAACCGCTGACCGCCGTGCTGAACTACACCAACGTCGCCAAGCGGTTGATGGCCTCGGAGGACCCCGCCGCCCTCGTCAAGGCCGTCGAAGCCGTCTCCAAGGCGGGCGAACAGGCGGTCAGGGCCTCGCAGATCATCCGGCGGCTGCGCGATTTCCTGGAACGGCGCGAAACCTTCCGTACCGTCGAGAATATCAATGCGATCGCCGAGGATGCACTGGCGCTCGGGCTGATCGGAAGCAAGGCCGCCAACATCAAGACCAATCTCGACTTCGCCAGCAGTTCGCCGCTCATTCTCGTGGACCGGGTGCAGATCCAGCAGGTGCTGGTCAATCTTTTACGCAATGCCGTAGAGGCAATGGCGGAGTCGCCGAGACGCGAACTGACCGTCACCACGGCGAGTCTCAACGGCAGCGGCGTCGAAGTGGTCGTCGCGGACACGGGACCGGGTATTTCCGAAGAGATCGCCGGCCGCCTCTTCAAACCATTCGTCACGACAAAAGCCGGCGGCATGGGAATCGGTCTTGCCATCAGCCAGTCCATCGTCGAAGCTCACGGCGGAACGATCAGATCGGTGCCGAACGCCGGCGGCGGCACGATTTTCCAATTCACGCTGCCGGCCGCGCCGGTATCGAGTTAGCGTCATGGCCGGAACCGTTTTCATCGTCGACGACGATCCAGGCATCCGCGATTCGCTGGAGATGCTGCTGCAGACTGCCGGTTACGAGACGCAAGCTTTCGCCTCCGCGACCGAATTCCTCGCCGGCAACATGCTGAACACGGTCGGCTGTCTGATCGCGGACGTGCAGATGCCCGAGATGGACGGCGTGACGCTGCAGAAGGAACTGAAGTCGCGCGGATCGCCGCTGCAGGTGATCGTGATGACCGGGCACGCCGATATACCGATCGCGGTCGGGGCCATGAAGGCGGGCGCCGTCGATTTCCTGGAAAAGCCGTTTGACGACCATGTTCTTTTAACTAGCGTGGCAAAAGCGCTCGATCGCGCCACTATGGCAGGCGACCATGTCAGGGAGGCGCGAAACACCTCGGCCCGGCTTGCTTTGTTGACGGAACGTGAACGGCAGGTGCTGGAGCTGATCGTCGCGGGCAAGGCCAACAAGGTCATCGCCCACGAACTGTCGATTTCCCCGCGAACCGTGGAAATCCACCGTGCTCGCGTCATGGAAAAGATGGATGCCGGAAACCTTGCCGATCTGGTGCGCAAGGCGCTGGCCGTCCTGGCTTAGGCATTATCCCGTATTTTACGTGACCTCTTTCCGGGCTAGCGTAAACCCACTGAGGATTTGTGAGATTTCGGAGCCTTTCGGCATTGATCCCTATGGTTGACATCATCGACGACGACGACGCGGTACGCGACTCGACCCGGGCGCTGCTCGAATCCTACGGTTACGCGGTGCGCGATCACGCCTCCGCAGAGAGCTTTCTCGAAGCCGACGGTCAGACAGCCGATTGCCTGCTGGTCGATCACCACATGCCAGGCATGAGCGGTCTCGATCTCTTGGAGCGGCTGCGCGCCAAGGGCGACCAGACACCGGCATTGATGATGACCGGGCGCAGCGACCCGTCGCTGGAGCCGCGCGCGGCGCGCATCGGCGTGAAGCTGCTGCACAAGCCGGTGGCGGAGGATCAGCTCATCCTCTGGATCGAAGAAGCGCGCCTCGTGCGCCCCTAGAGTCTATTGTGTTTTTATTGAATCACCCCCGGCTGTCATCCCGGGCGAACGTCCTGAGCAAAGCGAAGGATGTGAGGCCCGGGACCCACCGGATAACAAGCGCTTGTTCTGGAGTGGGTCCCGGCACGGCGCGCTGCTATCGCAGCGCTTCCGCCTTCGCTGAAGCTCCGGCGGACCTGGTGTGCCACACGACCCGCCGAAGCCTCGGCGCAGGCGGGTGGCCGGGATGACAGCTTGTGTTGATTCAATCGGAAAACAACGGACGCTAGAGCAACGCGCGATAGCCGAAAAATACGATTAGCAAACCGTTACTCCGGCATCAGGGAAAATCCCGACTAACAATTGCCCCGGCAGCGGGCAACACTTGTCGCATGAGTTGTTAGACGACAAATAGCGAGAGTGTCATGGGACATGTAACGGTCGTGCCGGGTGAACAAAACAAGCGGACGCGCGGTGCCGGCGACGCGTTTCGGCTGCATACCGACGAGGCCACATTGAGAATACGCGCACGCCTCGCCGCAGTGGCGAATGAGCTGCGCATGGCTGCCGAGGGTTCCGAAGGAGAAAAAGAGAAACTGCTCACGCTGGCCGAACGCTTCGACGAAGAGGCGACGAGCTGGGGGCAGCTATGACCGGTCTTCCGGTCCTCGGCACGTTTCTTACCGACGGCGCCATCGCAGCGGTTGAGGGGCTCTCCACCTTCGGCCGCCGCGATGCGCGCGAGACGCTCCGCGAATACCTGCGCCGCATCGAACACGAACTGCTTTGGCCGAGGATCCTCGTCCGCAATGCATCCCCCCCGCGTGGCGAGATCCAGCCGAATGCGCCTGACCGGCCCGCCAAGAGGTCCGGCAGGCGCCCCTCCTTCCGGGCATAATCCGGCAGTCTTGACCGGCCGTTCTCTGCAAGCAAAGTTGCATTAGCCGTTCCGCATGCGGAGAAGAACATGCCGTTCCATTGCTTGACGTTGCGTTGGTATGCCGCCGCGGCGGCGTTCCTCTTGCTCTCCGCGGGTGCGCAAGCGGCCGGTCCGGCAGTCAGCGGCGCGTGGTTCCGTGCCATGCCCGCGCATCTACCTGCAGCCGGATATTTTGATCTGCACAACGGCAGCTCCAAGACGATTTCTCTCGTCGGGGCCAGTTCGCCCGCCTGCGGCATGCTCATGCTCCATATGAGCAGCCGGTCGAGCGGCATGGAGCACATGATGGAAGTCGCCCGGGTCGACGTGCCGCCGGGCGGCACGGTCGGCTTCGCACCGGGAGGCTATCATCTGATGTGCATGCAGCCGACGCCGATGCTGAGGATCGGCGGGCACGTGCCCGTCACGCTGCAATTCGCCGACGGCACAAGGCTTAGCGCCGAATTTGCGGTCCGTCGCGCCGCCGGACACTGAAGTAACGAATCATTCCCTAACGACCTTTACGATTGCGACACCGGATACCTTGTATCTGAGGTGTGGACAGGCCTGTGTACCGTCATGTAAATGCAGTTGCGACGCATTCGCAATAATGGCGGGAAGGGAAAATGGCAATCCGTTTCGGCAACACTCTGACGGCTGCGGTGCTCGGCACGATTCTGGCCGGCCCGGCGCACGCCGATACCGGCTGCAGGCTGTGCGTGCTCGGCTTCGACATGGCCGAGATCGAAGGATCGTCGCTGTCGCTCGAATACGACCTCGCGGATCAGAACCGCAACTGGAGCGGCACTTCCAGCGCCCCCGCTTCCGGCAACACCGACAAGGCGATCCGCGACGACTACTTCATCGCCACAGCCCAGTTTTCCTTCGCTAAGAATTGGCGCCTGCAGATCGAAATCCCCTTCGACAGTCGATCGTTCACCACGGACGAAAACGGTCCCATCGAGACGTTCCGGCATTCGGCATTCGGCGACGTGCAGCTGGCCGCCCTCTATTCCGGATTGTTGAAGGACGCATCGCTGGAACTGGCCTTCGGCATCAAGCTGCCCACGGGCGACACCGGCTACGCCGGCTTCCCGGGAGACATGCAGATCGGAACCGGAAGCACCGACTTCGTGTTCGGCCTGTCCACCGAAGACGAGTTGTTTGAGAACTGGACGTGGTCCGGCGAAATCGCCTGGATCGAACCGTTCGCCGGCAGCAGCCGTTTCAAGCCGGGCAGCGAAATCGACGCCGCCTTCACGCTTTCCTATGGCGGGTTCGCAATCGACGCGGTGCGCGTGACGCCGCTTCTGCAAGCGGTCGTCTCGCACACCGCCAAGGACGCGGGCGCCGATGCCGACGTGGTGAATTCGGGAGGCAGCCGGATCGCGCTGTCGCCGGGCATCGAAGTGGCGTTCAAGGGCTGGTCGATTTCCGGCGCGGTCGAATTCCCCGTCTATCAATACATGCGCGGCAACCAGCTTGTGGCCCGACAGCAGTTCAAGCTCGTGTTGAGTTACGCGCTGGACGGCGGCGCGCCGTAGGGCCGCTCAATCCACTTCCGCGGTGCAGCCCGGCAGGCCGCGCAGGAAACCGTCCGACAGGGGCCCCGGCAGCGCCAGAGCGCCCAGCGCTTCGGTTGCTTCCTTCTCGGTCGTGTGGCCGTCGGCGAGGCCGCGGAAGATCATTGCCACCCGCACCATGTCGCAGCTTTGCGGCGACAGCCGCAGCGAGACCACGCCCGCCTCGCGCAGCGCGCCGGTCTCGCGTACCGCGGCGGTGACCACATAGCCGAGAGTTTGGATGCCGTTGACCGCAAGGAACGGCACGCCGTCGATGGTCGAAACGTCCATGCCGTCGCTGTCGCGCTCGCAGACGAACTGGCAGGCGTCCTTGGGCATGCCATGCGAGCGCGCGTGATAGCAGCGCGCCGAAAGCGCCAGCGGCGGACGGCCGAAGGCGAACACCTCCACCGCATCGTTTCCGGCGGCCATCGCGCGGATGGAGCCGAGCGGCAGCTCCGGCGGCAGGCAGACGCGCGTCGCCCCGAGCTTGAGATGCACCGCCAGCGCCGCCTCGTTGTAGATGTTGAGGAACGGCCCCACGGCATGCGGGCGGCCGTTCAAGAGATGGACCGTCGTGATGTCGTTGGCTTCGACGAGATAACCCGCCTGGATCATGTCGCCGATGTCGCGCACTTCGCGCTTGGTGGTGGGCAGCGCCAGGGTCGAATAAACGACTTCCTTGCCGCCGCGTTCGAGACGGTCCACCGTGCCGAGGATGACTTCGTCGACGAACGGCTTGCGCTTGGAGCAGATCGTTTCGCCGATGCAGACGCGGTCGACGGGCGCCTCGTCGGCGATGCGGTTGTAGAAGTCGATCCAGCGCGCGATCGGCCAGTTGTAGAGCACCGGCCCGAGCGTCAGCGACATGCGGGGCGCCGTCATCATCGCCAGGCCTTCCTATAGGCGCCCACCGTGTCGCGCTGGCCTTCGGTGAGGGCGCGCAGTTCCTCGAAATCTATCTTGCCGCCCGAAGCCAGGGCGTCGATGGCCCGCCGGAAGGCCTTGACCACGGTGGCGATATAGGCGCGGCCGCGCTGGCGGCCTTCGATCTTGAAGGCCGTGACCCCGATTTCCGCCAGTCGCGGCAACAATTCGACGGCGTTGAGGCTGACCGGGTCCTCGAACAGATGCGAGGTGATTCCGCGCGCCGAGAAGCGGCCCTTGCACAAAGTGGGATAGCCGGCCGGCTCGCTGTTCTCAAAGCGCTCGACCGTGAAGCCGCCGACCGAGGCGATGAGGGCGCCACCCTCGTCGCGATAGGTCACATGGCTAGGCGGCGAGCAGACGCCCGTCATGTTGGGTGACTTGCCGGTGGCATAGGAGGACATCATGCAGCGGCCTTCGGCCATCACGCACAACCCGCCGAACACGAAGACCTCGGTCTCGCAGGGCGCCGACTGCGCCGTCAGGCGCGCGATCTCCTCCACCGTCAAGACGCGGGGCAGCACTACGCGCGCGATGCCGTAGCGGTCGCGGTAGAAGGCGATGGCTTCGGGCGTCGCCGCCGCCGCCTGCACCGAGAGATGCAGCCGCTGCTTGGGATGGGTGCGGCGGGCATAGTCGATCAGCGCCACGTCGGCGAGGATCAGGGCGTCGGCACCCGCCTCCACCGCGTCGTCGACGCCGCGATACCAGACCTCCAACGAGCCCGCGCGCATGAAGGTGTTGAGGGCGATCAGGACCTTGGCACCGTGCTCGTGGGCGAAGGCGACGGCTTCACGCATCTCGGCGCGGTCGAAATTGAGGCCGGGGAAATTGCGCGCGTTGGTCTCGTCGCGGAAGCCGCAATAGACCGAATGCGCACCCGCTTCGACGGCGACCCGAAGTCCGGCTGGGGTGCCCGCGGGGCAGACGAGTTCGGGAACGGCCCTCATGACTGGAAGGCCCCCTTGGGCCCGCTTTCTTCCGGCGCATCGAGCAGCCGGCGCAGCCGGTCGAACGCCGCCCGCGCCACGCTGTTGAACGGCCCGCTCAGGGACTTGGGCAGAGCGAGGACCGTGGACGGATCGAGGTCGGCGTTCTCGATGGCATTGCGCAGCGCGAGCACCGCGCCGGTATCGCCTTCGATGACGAGATCGCGCGAGAAGAACAGGGCGTCGCCGTCATAGGTGCCGTCGATCATGCCGAGCAGCACCAGCAGGGGAGCTGCGATGCGTGCGTCGGTTCCGGGCGCTTCATTCCGGCGAACCACGCGCAGCTCGGCCTTGTTGCGGCCCGGCCTCATCAGGAAGACGAACGGGCAGTCAACCGGGTCGATCGCGAAGCTGCGCCCGGCATGCTCGCCGAGACGCTCCGCGAAAGACGGCCGCGCCGCCATCGCGTTGGCCAACAGACGGCGCACGATCATCTCCAGCGGCAGCAGCGGCAGGATGCTCGCAGCGTTGGCAATGACGGGTGGAATATTTCCACGCATAGTGGAGCGTTCACTTTCTTGCCCCCGTGCGGATTCTATGCGCGCCGCGGACGGCCTCAACCCGCATTAGGCCGAAATGGCTGGTTTGTCGCGGGCTTGCGGCAATTTGGGTAGTCCCTCGCGGCCCGCGCATTGACACGCGTTATCACACGCGCGATGGCTGGAAGCGCGGTTGTAAAGAAATGATGACTCACACGGACAGGCTTGTCCGTATACGGTGCAAAGAACGGATCGATATTCGTGAAGGAAAATCAGCACCATAGATTCTGTGTGGCGCCCATGATGGAGTGGAGCGACCGGCACTGCCGTCTGCTGCACCGTTTCCTGACAGCGCAGGCACGTCTCTACACCGAAATGGTGACATCTCCGGCAATTTTATTTGGCGAGCGCGAAAGATTGCTCGGTTTCGATGTGCGCGAGCATCCCGTGGCGCTCCAGCTCGGCGGCTTTGAGCCGCAGCCTTTGGCCGAGTCCGCGAGAATCGGCGAGGGGTTCGGCTATGACGAGATCAATCTGAATGTCGGATGCCCGTCCGATCGCGTGAAGTCGGGCCGCTTCGGCGCCTGCCTGATGCAGGAGCCTTCGCTGGTGGCCGATTGCGTGGCGGCGATGCGCGCGGCCGTCTCGATCCCTGTGACGGTGAAGTGCCGCATCGGAGTTGACGGGCAAGACCCCGAAGTCGCGCTGCGAGCGCTGATCGCCTCCTGCAAGGCGGCGGGGGCAGAAACCTTCATCGTGCATGCGAGGAAAGCGCTGCTGGATGGGATGTCGCCCAAGGAAAACCGCGACGTGCCGCCGCTGAATTACGAGCTGGTCGCTGCCGTCAAGCGCGAGAATCCCGATCTGACCGTGGTCCTGAACGGCGGCATCGTCACGCTCGATCAGGCGGAAGCCCATCTGCAAAACGTAGATGGCGTGATGCTGGGCCGCGCGGCGTACCAGACCCCTGCGATGCTGACCGAAGTGGACGCACGCTTCTTCGGCGGCGAGACGCACACCGTAGATAGCGCGGTGGAAGCCTATGTCGAATATATTGCGGGCAAGCTCAAGGAAGGCGTGCCGCTCAACGCCATGACGCGGCACATGCTGGGCCTGTTCCAAGGCCGCCCCGGCGCGCGCCAGTTCCGCCGCTACCTGAGCGAGACCGCCACCCGCCCCGGCGCCGGGATCGAGGTGCTGCGCGATGCGCTGGCGCTGGTGATGCGCAAACAGATCTGCGAGGTGTAGCTACTTGTTCGGTTTCAAATCCGGCGAATATTCGCCGCATGACGCCATTACCGTCAGTTCGTCGAACCGGCTTTCGAGATACTGGTGGCCGGGCATCGAACAGAGAGGCTCCACAAGCTCGGCGAATTGCCTCCAAGTCTCCGGACCGGCTTCCCAGTGGAGCAGTCTGCCATTCACACGGTCCTGGCGGACACCTCCATTCGTTATGACTGGCCCCAGACGAACGACAACGCCGTCAACCGACTGGCAATCCGGCAAGTCGCCCAAAGTGATAGTGGACGTTCCCTCTGCAGCAGCCCGGAATATATCCGCAAGATGCTTCATGTCGTCGGTGTCGCCCCAGATCAGGAGTGTCGCGCCGGATTTGAATTCCTGGAAATAGGCGTGACGGAGCATCGTTAGACTCCCGTACCCGGCCCGCGGAACCAGCCGCCCGCCCAGCCCCAGTGCAGGAACAGATCCGGCCATTCGGAGCAGGGTTTTCCTTTGGCGAGGCGGATGCCGAAGCCGTGTCCGCCCTGCTGGAAGACATGCAGCTCGCAAGGCAGCTTGGCCGCGCGCATGGCATGGAACATGGCGAGGCCGTTCTCCATCGGCGGCACGACATCGTCGTCGGCGGCAAGGCAGATGAAGGAGGGCGGCGTCTTGGCCGTCACGCGATTCTCGCAGGAAGTGGCCGCGATCCTGTCCGCCGAGGGATCGGCGCCGAGCAGACTCAACCGCGAACCCGGATGTGTTCTCTCGCCCATCGTGATGACCGGATACACCAGCCCGGCAAAGTCCGGCCGCGCATCGAGCTTGTCGGCTTCATCGACCGGGTCGTAGACTGCCTCGTTCTGCCGCGTTGCCAGCGATGCCGCTACATGGCCGCCCGCCGAGAAGCCGATCACGCCGAGCCTGTTCGCCTCAATGCCGAAGCCTGCCGCACCCCCGCGGATGAGCCGCATGGCACGCTGCGCATCTTGGAGAGGCACATCGGCGGCGCGTGCCCAGCCTTCGCCCGGCAGGCGGTAGCGCAGGATGAACACGGTGACGCCCGCCGCATTGAGCCGGCGCGCCGCCTCCACGCCTTCCTTGTCGAGCACGACGCGGATATAGCCTCCGCCCGGCGCCAGCAGCAGCGCGGAGCCATCCGGCTTGTCGGGACGGAAGACGGTGAGAAGCGGCGTGCCGATGTCGGTGACGTAACGGTCGTGGAAAACATCGGTGTCGTTCGAGCGTTCGACGATCTTCGCGGTGAGGTTCACGCCCTCGCCGCCCGGCGGCGTGCCGGGCCACAAGGGCACGATCTCCGTGGGATCGGTGGAGAGTGTGCCGTCCGCTTTCATGTTCTCAGCCCGCGCCGCAAGCCCGGTCAGCGCCGTCGCGCCGAGCCCCAAGACCGTCCGCCTGTCCATCGTCGTTCCTCCCTCGCCGAGCATGGCTTGCGCGGGCGGGGGAATACAAGTTCACTCGCCCCGCAAAACACAGGATTCGGTCGATGAATTTCCTGGCGGGCGGCGGCGATCTCGGCACTTTGGGGCTAGGGCTTCTCATTGCAGGTGTGGTGTCGGGACTTGTCGCAGGCACGCTGGGCGTTGGCGGCGGCATCGTGATCGTGCCGGTGATGTATCACGTGCTGGCCGCCGCGGGCGTGCCCGAAGACCTGCGGATGCACATCGCTATCGGCACCTCGCTGGCCACCATCGTTCCGACCTCGCTGTCGTCGCTGTATTCGCACAACAAGAAGGGCGCGGTCGATTGGACGCTGCTGAGGCGCTGGATCGTGCCGATGCTGGCGGGCGTGCTGGCCGGCGCGGCGCTCTCGGGCATGGCTCCCGGAGGCTGGCTGACGGTGTTCTTCGGCGTGGTGGCGCTGCCTGTGGCGGCGCAATTGGCGTTCGGCAAAGAGAGCCGGCGGCTGGCGGACCACATCCCGAACGGCTTCGGCGGCGCGCTGCTGCCCTTCGGCATCGGCGGGGTATCCACCATGATGGGCATCGGCGGCGGCACGGTCGGCGTGCCCGCGATGACACTGTGCGGTTTTCCGATCCATCGCGCGGTGGGCACCGCTTCCGCCTTCGGCACGATCATCGCGGTTCCGGGCGCCATCGCCGCCGTGATCGCCGGATGGGGTGCAGCGGGCCTGCCGCCCTACTCCTACGGCTATGTGAATCTTGTGGCGTTCGCCATCATCGCGCCGGTGGCGTTCGTCATGGCGCCGCTGGGTGCTTCCATCGCGCACATGACCAACACGGGCCGTTTGCGCAAAGTGTTCGCGCTGTTCGTGGCGGTGACGGCGGTGAAGATGTTGTGGGGGGTGGTAAGTTAGCGAGATACGCGAACTACTACCATTGCGTTTCATCGCGCTGTAGGACGACGCAAAATTTCTGGAATGAAAGCCGCGCTTTGCGCAATTCAACACCGACGATGCGTCGGCCTAGGTGCTCAGTTAACTTAGCTCGCGATATATCGCAACGATGCCCTACGATTATATTACGAAGTGCCAATATTGGAGAGAACGGAACAAAAAAACGACCCGACTCCTCCCGTGTGTCCTTCAAGCTAACGAATTGACGCTCTTCTTGCTCGTATCGCCAGTGGTCATACTTGACCCTAAGGAGTTTCTCAAATTCTATTCGGGCACGATCTCCAACCTGCTCGAATACCGATATGTCCACTATCGGGCGCGTGTTTGAGTACTTGACGCGCTTCAGCAAAGAGTCTGGCACATCAAAACCGAGACAGAGGCCGCGGTGCCCATCCGAGTAATGCGCCCATTGTACAGGATTGCGCCAGCATCTACTGAAACACAGCAATCCCATTGAAGACGACATTATGTTTCGCATTGTTCTGAGAACCAAGCGAACGTCTTTTCTGGTTGATCCCAGAGCTAAAAAATCAAAAGGATCGTTCAAATCGGCAATTCTTGCGACTTTCAACCAGCGGCGGCGTAGATCGTCTAATCCGAACTTCAGATTCGTGAAATGATAGACGCGCATCTGTCTCCGCAATTACAAAGTCACTTAGTAGTTAGCGCCACGCACGTTCTATGCGGCGAAGTCCTGATACTTTTTCACGATGAATTTTCTTCAGCACGCGAGTTAGGTCTGCGTCTCGCTGCAAATGTCCTGTAACGCTATTACCCGGAGGCTTGGCCACCTGGAGTAACAAGGTCTCCATATCTTTCAGAAAGCGGACCCTGTTCACGCGAAAGATGGCGAAATAGTTCCATTTGCCCTTATGTTTGTTTCGCGTGTGAGAGCGAAGTCGCCAGTACAAGTTCGTTGCCAGCCCGACGTAATAGAGCTTGTCCTTCTTATACAGCGCGTACACGCCAGCGTAACCGCGCATTATGTTTTGGAGCCCGTCTCTGAACGAACTGTCACCGAGCAATTCGGCCGGCAACCGCTTAGACATTCCCTTTATCAAAGCGCCCTTATTGGACCGCTTTGGTCGTTGTTTATCGCTTTGGCCTACGGCTGCGCTGTTCCGTTTCACCGGTTCTCCTCCGATGATTCCTTTACGGAATATAACGCAAATTGCTTGTGATACCGAACAGAATCAAATCTTCTGATCGTACTCGCCGACTTCCTTGTGCTTGGAGAGCCGCGCGTCGAGGTCTTTGAAGATCGCATGCATGGCGGCATCGGAGGTGGGGCTTTCCACCACCACGACCAGCGACGGCTTGTTCGACGAAGCGCGCACCAGGCACCAGGTTCCGTCGTCCAGCGTGACGCGCACGCCGTTGACCGTGACGATGCTGGCGATGTTCTGGCCCAGGATTTTGCCGCCCTTCGCTTTCAACTCCTCGTATTCCTTGGTGATGGCGGCGACGACGTTGTACTTGGCATCGTCGGGACAGAACGGCCCCATCGTGGGCGAACTCCACGTCTTGGGCAGAGTGGCTTCGAGGTCGGACATCCGCTTGCCGCCCGCGTGATCCAGCATCTCCAGCACCGCGATGGCCGCCACGACGCCGTCGTCGTAACCGCGGCCGTAGGGCGGATTGAAGAAGTAATGGCCGCTCTTTTCGAAGCCTGCGGTCGCGTGCAGTTCGGCGGTGCGGCGCTTGATGTAGGAATGGCCGGTCTTCCAGTAATCGGTCTTGACGCCGTTCGCCTTCAGCACCGGGTCGATGGTGTAGATGGCGGTCGATTTCACGTCGACCACGAATTGCGCGTTCTTGATGCGGGAGGAGAAATCGCGCGCCAGGAGCACGCCCACCTTGTCGGCGAAAATCTCTTCGCCCTTGTCGTCCACCACGCCGCAGCGGTCGCCGTCGCCGTCGACGCCGATGCAGATCTCGGCATTGTTCTTCTTCACCGCGTCCGACATGACGCGCAGCATCTTGAGGTCTTCGGGGTTCGGGTTGTAGTTGGGGAAGTTGTAATCGAGCGTCGTATCCAGCTCGATCACTTCGGCGCCGATGCGGCGCAGCGCTTCCGGCGCGAAGACGCTGGCCGTGCCGTTGCCCGTGGCCACCACCACCTTGATCGGCCGCGTCAGCTTGTGGCCCTTGGTCACCGCTGCGAGATACTGCTCGCGAAAATTCTCGACGAAGCTGTAGCTGCCGCCCGGCCGCACCTCGCCTTTGCCGTTCAGCACGATGTCCTTCAGCTTGTTGATCTCGTCGGGTCCGAAGGTGAGCGGCTTGTCGCAACCCATTTTCACGCCGGTCCAGCCGTTCTCGTTGTGGCTCGCCGTGACCATCGCCACGGCGGGGCAATCGAGCGCAAACTGCGCGTAATAGGCGACGGGCGTCAACGCCAACCCGACATCGACCACCTCGCAGCCCGCGTTCAGCAGCCCGAGCGTCAGCGCCTGTTTGATGGAAAGCGAGTAGGAGCGGTAGTCGTGGCCCGTAACGACGCGCTTGGCGCCGGCCTGCATATAGTAAGTGCCGAGGCCGAGACCCAGCGCCTGCACGCCCAGGAGGTTGATCTCCTTCCCGAACAGCCAGCGCGCGTCGTATTCGCGGAAGCCGTTGGCGGTGACCAGCGGGAACAGCTCGTTGTCGAGGGTGTTGGGCTTCAGGTCGTTGCGGGGCTTCTGCATGGCGTTCTCCGGATTGACGGACGTGTCTAACCCAACAGGGCCGCGAACGTCAGAGGAAAAGGAGCCGATTTTTCGCTTGGGCGCTATTTTCGTGAAATGTAGTGTGGTACACTATATTATACGTAATTAAGGTGTATAAATTGAATCGAGACCTCGTCCACGCCACGGAAAGAACCGCGATCCAGCGTCTGGCTGCAGCCCTCGCCCTGCCCTCGTTCGACAAGGGATGGGTGTGGCTGGCCGGTGCGGGACCGGGCGATCCGGGACTGATCACGGCGCTCGGCCTCTTCGCCATCGCGAATGCGGACGCCATTCTCTACGACGCGCTGATCGACACTTCCCTGCTCCGCTTCGCGCGTCCCGGCGCGGCGTTGATCTTCGCCGGCAAGCGCGCCGGCAAGCGCTCCTGCAAGCAGGCCGACATTTCGCGCACGCTGGTCTCGCTGGCGAAGAAGGGGGGGCGCGTGCTGAGGCTGAAGGGCGGCGATCCGATGGTGTTCGGGCGCGGCGCCGAGGAAGCGCTGACGCTGGCGCGGGCGGGCGTGCCGTTCCGCATCGTGCCGGGCGTCACCGCCGGGATCGGCGGCCTCGCCTATGCGGGCATTCCGGTCAGCCATCGCGACACCAACCATGTCGTGACCTTCCTCACCGGCCACGGCGCCGACGGCAAACTGCCGAAGCTGGACTGGCAGGCCATCGCACGCGGCTCGCCGACCCTCGTGCTCTACATGGCGCGGAAATACGCAGGCGAGATCGCCGCCAAGCTGATCGCCGCCGGACGCGATCCGCAGGAACCCGCGGCGGTCGTGAGCAATGCCTCGCTGCCCGATCAAGACGTGCGCGTGACCACGCTCGCAGGCCTCGGCGACGCGGCGGCGGAAAGCACCGCACCGGCGATCCTCGTCGTCGGCGAGAACGTCGGACTGCGCGCCGGAATGGACTGGCTGGGCGCTATGGCGGGAAAAGAACTCGATGCGGCATTGCCGGAAAAGGCGGCTTTGTGCAACGCAGGCTGACCCCGTCTAGTTGCACCAGGGATGACGCGCACCGTCCCATCGCCGGGCCAGACCTTCTTCGACCAGAATCTCGCCCAGCGATTTGCCACCGCGTACGAGGCGGCGAAGTTCGCGTCCGTACCGGTCGAGATTCCTGCCGCCGGTATAGACGATCTCGAACGGCCCGGCGTTGATCAAATCCAGAAGTCGTCGCGTGGCCCGCTGCCCGAGCGCCAATTCGGAGGCACAGCGCGGTTCGTGCGTTTCCGGCGCGTCGATATCCTCGATGCGGATGCGAGAACCGTTGTAGCGGATCGTGTCGCCGTCGATCACGCAACTGTCCCCCCGTGCGATGCAATTCATAAAGCCGCCGCCTGAGACGCCGACCGTTCCTGCGGAACCGGGAAGGGCGATCAGATCCGTTATGCCTGCCGGCCGGACGGCAAAGCCGGAACCGACCAGCAACGCCATCAGTAGCGGCACAACGCCGGGCGCCATGCGACGCCACAGACGGGCTCTCGATTGCGTCCGCTTGCGCCGCCGGAATTCGTCGAGGTCGTCCAATGGCGTCCGCTCTCACGCGCTTGCGGAACCAGGTTAGTATCGCGGGATTAACGGCTCGTTGGAGCGGTTAACGTGATTGGATCGATCCCGTAGCGCCGGAAGGATTTCTTAACCCTGCCTAATGCGGGATTTCACGCAGGCCGACCCTTAACCTGCACTTAAGCGCGGCAATTTACTCTGAAATCGATTGCGCGGAAGTTTCCGATGGCCAAAGCACAGTTCCACAAGAACCAGCGGGTCTTCGTCAGGCCGGTCGGCACATGGGCGCTTGTCGAGCATGTCGTGCCGCACTGGGCCAAGGGACTCGATGAGCCGATCCGCGTGCATTACGATTGCGGACTGGGCCGCGAATTCAGCGCCGAGGAATTGCAGGCGGAAGAGCCGGTCTCCGAACAGATTTCTTCGCAGACGGAACGCTGGCGCGTCTCGCGGGCGCGCAACAAATGGCAGCCGACGGAAGACTGCTCGCGCCATCCGGTGCCGGGAACCTATCCCGTCGTCGTCACCGGCACGCAGGAATGGGGCGGCTGGCGCGTGCCGGGCGCCGAATACGATCTCGATCCGTCGAGGATCGAGCGCCAGGCGCGTTTGATCGCGTCCGCGCCCGCGCTGGAAGCTTTCGCAAAGAACCTGGTGGAGTGGACTCGTCGTTCCGGCGAGGAGATGCCCACCGCCCTCGCCGATCTCGCCCACAATGCGCAGGACATTCTCGTCCGCATCGAACGCGAGGGATAATCGTCCGACAGGCAGAATGCCCATGCATGCACCACAACACAAAAGCGACGTCACGTCGATGGAACGGATCACTCTGGACGATTTGGAGTGTCCGACCATTCGTGCCGGCGTGGATTACTGGCGCTTCCTGCGCGGCCAGAGGCTCTTTCCGGCGCGCGAGGACCTGAGGCCGCGCGACATCGCGGGCCTGCTCCGCAGCATGTCGTTGATACGGGTTGCCGACGGCGACTTCCAATATCGTGTCGTCGGCGATTCCATCGTTCAGGCCTACGATATCACGCTGCAGGCCCGGTGGCTGAGCGACATCGAGACGGAAATGCCTGCGTTCGGTTCCTTCGTTCGGCCCATTTTCCGGCATCTCGTCGAAAGCAGGAACGCGGTCGCCGTCCGCGGCAGGATCGGCTACTACTCGCCCCACCTGAATTTCACCCACTACGAAAACGTGCTGCTGCCTTTGGGGCCGGACGACGACACCGTCGATCACATTCTCGTCTTCAGCAATTACGTGATGCGCATGGCCTCAGGCGGCCGGATGTGACAGCCGGCGGCCGTGCGCGGTCAGCCGGGACCAAGCGGCACAAGGTGAATCCGGCCGCGACTTCCGATACATGCCCCTGCACTGGCCCAAAGGCGGGTTCTGGAGCAAAATACGCTTCAGGTATGGGGGGCGGCATATGCCGGATGGTGAATCCGCGGGCGGCGCGCCGGCGAGTTATCTTTTCGAGTTCCGCGGCAAGGGCAGCGAATACTTCCGCATCTGGATCGTGAACCTGGCGCTCACGATCATCACGCTCGGCGTCTTCAGCGCCTGGGCGAAAGTGCGCACCAAGCGCTACTTCAACGGCAGCACCTTCATCGGCGACCACGCCTTCGACTATCACGCCTCGCCGCTGCGCATACTGGTCGGACGGACCATCGCGCTGGCCCTGTTCATCGCTTATGAAGTGAGTGCGGCGGTCGACCCGCGCTATGCGCTGCTGTCGCTGCTGCTCATCGGCTTCGCATTCCCCTGGCTGGTGAACGCCAGCCTGAGGTTCAACGCCCGCTACACCAGCTACCGCAACGTGCGCTTCAATTTCACCGGACGTTATTTCGAGGCGATGATCGCCTATGTGATCTGGCCCATCGCGGGGTTCTCCACTCTCGGCCTGCTGCTGCCCGCGGCACGGCGCGCGCGCGACTACTTCTACACCAACAACCACACCTATGGCGGACGCCCGTTCCGGACGGAGTTCTCCGCCGGCCGGGTCTACGGCCTCGTCGCCATCGCCATCGGTGTATTCATTCTCGCAGCGGCCGCGGTCTTCGCCGTCGTGTTCGGAACCGAATGGCTCATCGTGAATAAACTGCTGCACGGCCATTACGATCCGAAGTATTCGATAACGGCCGTGTCCGTGGCCACCGGGTGCTTCTATTTTCTGTTCATGTCCTTCGCGCCCGCGCTGCACACGATGATCGTCAATCTCTGCGTCAGCAACACGATCTTCGACGGACGGCACAAGCTCAAGTCCCGCATGTCGCCGATCGTCGTGGCCTGGATCACCGTCACCAACGCGATCCTGACGCTCTTGACGCTGGGCTTCTTCTATCCCTGGGCCAAGGTGCGGCTGGCGCGCTACGAGATGAGCAAGCTGTCGCTCCAGGCGGACGGCGACCTCGATACCTACGTATCGGAGACCTTGGAGGGTCAAAGCGCGGTCGGCGAAGAGATCGGCAGCGTGTTCTCCTTCGATTTCGGGCTATAGCCATGATAGACGGACGATATTTCCTCCCGCATTCGGCCCGCTTCATTGCGGCGCGCGCCGAACTCATGGACGGCAAGACGCTGCGCGTCTGCGGCACGGACGGCAGCGTCCTGGCCGAAGCGCCGTTCCGCAAGGTGAAGATATCTTCGCGTCTCGGCAACATCGCGCGGCGCCTGACGTTTGCCGACGGCGCGGTATTCGAGACCTACGACAACGACGGCGTCGACGACATGCTGGCCGAGGCGCGGCGGTTCTTCCACGAGGGCTGGGTCGACCGCCTGGAACGCTCGTGGCGCACGGTCGTCGTATCGGTGCTGCTCGCAGGGGCCGTGGGCGCCGCCTTCTTTGTCTGGGGCCTTCCCGCCATTGCCTTGCAGCTGGCACTTCATACGCCGGCCGACGTGGCAAAACTGATGTCCGACCAGACGATGAGCGCCATCGACAGCGCCTATCTCAAGCGCTCAAAGCTCTCCCCCACGGAGCAGAAAAAGGCGCAGGTCCTGTTCGGGCGCGTCGCGTCCCATGCGCCGCGCGGCGAGAACGGATATCGCCTGTTGATCCGCGGCGGCGGCCCCCTCAAAGCCAACGCCTTCGCGCTGCCGGACGGGCGCGTGGTGATGACCGACGAATTGTGGGCGCTGGTGAAGAACGACGACGAGATCGAAGGCGTGTTCGCCCACGAAATCTCCCATGTCGACCGTGCTCACGGACTTCAGCGCGTCTATGAAGCCTCGCTGATCCCGGCGGTGATCGCCGTCGTCACCGGCGACCTGTCGCAGGTGAGCCAGTTGTCGGTGCTGTTGCCCGCCATCCTGGTGCAATCCGCCTATTCGCGACAGAACGAGGAGGAGGCCGACGACGACGCCGTGGAAATCCTCAAGCGCATGGGGGCAAAACCCGCGCGCTTCGCGGACCTTCTGGCGCGCCTGAACGCCAAGAATTGCGGGAAAAAGGACTGCGAACCGGGCTGGATCAGCGACCACCCCGAGACGGAAGTCCGCATCGAGCATTTGCGCGCCGCCGAAGGCAAAAAGTAGAAGCGCCGGATACCCGGTTTCGGCTATACCCATGCGGTCATCCAACCCTCGGAACCCCGTATGCGCACCGAAGAACCGCACGCCGTCAATCTGACGGACTACCGTCCGCCGGAATACAAGGTCTTGGAGATCGCGCTCGATTTCGTGCTCGATCCCAAGGCGACGCGCGTAACCGCCAAGATGCGCGTGGAACGCACGGGTAGCGCCAAGACTCCGCTCAAGCTCAACGGCGAGCAGCTCAAGCTCATTTCCGTCGCGGTGGACGGACGCGCGCTCAAAGCCTCGGACTACAAGGTAGAGCCGGACTTCCTCACCATCCACGACGTCCCCGCCCGCTTCATGCTGGAGATCGTGACCGAGATCGCTCCGGCCGAGAACACGCTCTTGTCCGGCCTCTACACCGCCAAGGGCATCTTCTGCACCCAATGCGAGGCGGAAGGTTTCCGCCGCATCACCTATTTCACGGACCGGCCGGACGTGCTGGCCGTCTATACGACGCGCATCGAAGCGGACAAAAAGCTCTATCCGGTGCTGCTGTCGAACGGCAACTCGATCGAGAAAGGCGAGCTACCCGGCGGGCGGCACTTCGCCGTGTGGAACGATCCCTTCCCCAAGCCTAGCTACCTCTTTGCACTGGTGGCGGGCGACCTCGGCGTGATCGCGGACAGCCACGTCACCATGTCGGGGCGCAAGGTGGACCTGCGCATCTTCGTCGAGCACGGCAACGAGAAGAAGGCCGCCTATGCGATGGATTCGCTGAAGCGCGCCATGAAATGGGACGAGGAGGCTTATGGGCGCGAATACGACCTCGACATCTTCATGATCGTGGCGGTGTCGGCGTTCAACATGGGGGCGATGGAGAACNNACCTGCCGCGACTGGTTCCAGCTTTCGCTGAAGGAAGGCCTCACCGTCTTCCGCGACCAGAGTTTCTCGGCCGACCAGCGCTCGGCGCCGGTCAAGCGCATCGAGGACGTGCGCGCGCTGCGTCTGCGCCAGTTCCAGGAGGACGCGGGGCCGCTCGCCCATCCGGTGCAGCCGCAGAGCTACATCTCGATCGACAATTTCTACACCGCGACGGTCTACGAGAAGGGCGCCGAGGTCATCGGCATGCTGAAGACGCTGGTGGGCGAGGAAGGCTACCGCAAGGCGACCGATCTCTATTTCGAACGCCACGACGGGCAGGCCGCGACGGTGGAAAACTGGGTCAAGTGTTTCGAGGATACCAGCGGGCGCGATCTCGCGCAGTTCCGGCTGTGGTACCGGCAGGCGGGTACGCCGGTCGTCGAAGCATCGGGAAAATACGATGCGGCGAAGCAAACCTATGCCTTGACACTGAAGCAGAGTCTTCAGCCCACGCCCGGCCAGCCGGTGAAGCAGCCGATGCAAATTCCCGTGCGTCTCGGCCTGGTCGGCAAGTCCGGCCGTGCCTTGCCGCTGACGCTCGAAGGCGAGAACGCCCCCGGCCCCGACGAACGCGTGCTGGAACTGACGGCCGGCGAGCAGCGCTTCACCTTCGTGGGAGTGGATGAGGAGCCGCTGCTTTCCTTCGGGAGGCGGTTCTCCGCGCCGGCCGTTTTCAAAACGCCGCAAAGCGCCGCGGACCGTGCGGCGCTGATGGCGCGCGATCCCGACTCCTTCAACCGCTGGGAAGCGGGACAAGCCGCGGCGCGCAGCGCGATGCTCGCCATGATCGGAGGGGCATCGCCCGATCCGTACTATGTCGATGCGTTGGGCGAAGTCCTGGCGCGCGCCTCCGACGACATGGCCTTTGCCGCCAACATGCTGTCGCCGCCGCTCGAGAGTGAAATCGCGATGGCGATGGAAATGATCGACCCCGAAGCCATCAATGCCGCACGCGTGAGGCTGATCCGCGCGGTCGCCGAGACGCACCGCGAGGCCTTCGCCGCCCTTTATGCCGAACTTGCCTTCGCAGGCTCCTATGCGCCCGATGCGAAGTCCGCCGGCCGCCGCGCTTTGCGCAACGCGTGCCTGCGCTATCTCACGGCAGACGACGACGAAAAAGCGGCGGAACTCGCCGCCGCGCATTACGCCGCCGCCAAGAACATGACGGACATGATCGCGGGCCTCGCGGCGCTGTCGCGCATGGTCTCGCCGCACAGCGAGGTAGCCTTCGCGCATTTCCACGACCGCTTCGCCAAGGATCCCCTGGTGCTCGACAAATGGATGGGGCTTCAGGCGGCATCGTCGCGTCCCGACACGGTGGAGCGGGTCAAGGCGCTGATGAAGCATCCGGCCTTCGACATGAAGAACCCCAACCGCGTGCGCGCCCTGATCGGCGCGTTCTCGGCAAACCAGCTGCGCTTCCATGCCGCAGACGGTGCGGGCTACGCCCTGGTCGGAGAAACCATCCGCACGCTCGACAAGATCAACGCGCAGGTCGCCGCCCGCATGGCGGGCGCCTTCGAAACCTGGCGGCGCTTCGACGAGCGGCGGCAGGCCCTGATGCGCCGGGAGCTGGAGGAGATCGTCAAATCGCCCGGACTGTCGTCAAACCTCTACGAGGTCGCCTCGAAGATGCTGGGCTGATGAGAATAACGAGGGGGAAAGCATGTCTCATGGCAAATTTGCAGCAGCCGTCGCGCTGATCGTATTCATTTTGGGTGTTCCAGCAGGGGGCGCGTCCGGGGACGACCTCTTCAAGGCTGTAGCTACCGGCGATGTGGTGAAAGTCAAGGCTCTGATCGCGGCGGGAGCCGACGTGAACTATGCAAACCCAAGCGATGGAATGACGCCGCTGATGTTCGCCGCCGAGTACGGCTACGACGAGATCGTCGAGACGCTTCTTGTCGCTAAAGCAGACACCAAGAAAACGGACCATGACGGCACCACCGCCATCGTCTGGGCCGCTCGCAACGGCAATTCTGATGTGATCCGATTGTTCGCCCTGGCGAGCGAACGTTCCCGCCCCGGGTCGGTCACACCCTATGCCTGCAAGGCCGTCCCGGACAACGGCAAGCTCCCCGAGCATGACACCGTCTATGAAGATGCCGGGGCCGTGTCCATGAGCTACCCGAACGACGACGGGACCTATGACTCGCCCACTTTTTTCCAGGCGGATGTCACAGGCTCAAAAGTGGAATGGGGCACAGGCATTCACGGCAGCAACTACCTTCTCGACCGCACCACGGGACGGATCGAGTGGGACGCAGCGCCGGCCTATTCGTATCTCTCCACGATCGGCCATCTGGACGGCCGGACCGAGAAGGACTTCAAGGGCGTCCAGCAATGCCGGATCATCGGCAAGCCTTGACGGAACCCGAAGCCGATCAAGAAGACGGGCCGTTCCGGCAGCCGGACTGATTCGCCCCCGAAGCAGGTGACAGCGACTCAGCCGATTCTCATAATCGGGCGGCGCGAATCACCTGACCGCGCAGGGCGGGGATTCCTCATGGCGGGGCAAAGGCTGGCGGTAAGACCCGTGGGGCTCTTTCACGGAGCACTGGGTTGGCTCGCGGCCATGCCGACGCGCAACATCCGCGCCACGGTGTTTCTTTGCGTCGTCGCGATCGGCGGAAGTTTCGCCGCGGCCGGCGCCTTGCAGATGCGTTTCGACCGCACGCATGCCACGCAACAGGCGGCGTATTTCGAAGCCCGGCG
This sequence comes from Alphaproteobacteria bacterium, assembly GCA_003158585.1. Classification (GTDB taxonomy): domain Bacteria; phylum Pseudomonadota; class Alphaproteobacteria; order Micropepsales; family Micropepsaceae; genus Rhizomicrobium. The sequence continues at coordinate 30,569 of PMKE01000064.1, read as the reverse complement.
CGCGCAGGACATTGCGACCGCGACCGAAACCTCGCTCTCCAATTATGAGCGCATCGGGCGCGCCTATGCCGCAGGCATGATCAACGGCTTGCCGCCCGGCGTACGCGGCATCGCGATTGCCGACGACGGCGGTGCGACGCGCCTGGCGAGCGGCGCTTTCCTTCCGATGGAGAATTTTGCAGAACCGACGCGGCACGGACGCGTGGTGCTGGGCACGCCGCAGCGCGCCGTCATCGCGTTCCGCGACGGGACAGAGATCGTCGCACTGTCTTTCGATGCGCTGCTGCCGCCGGCGCTGCTGGACAAGGCGCAGCTTCTCGGTTCCACAAACGGCCTTCTGGCGGGCGCGCCGCTCACCGGCGAGTTCACCACCGCGCGCGTCAAGAACTGGCCCGTGGAGGTGCGCGTCGCGCTCGACGACGAGGACGCCGTCGCTGCGTGGGTCGGCTCGCTGCCGCTCTACCTGTTCGTCATCCTCGGACCGGCGCTGGTGGGCGCCTGGCTCGCCGCAGTGTTCGTTGGCGAATTCGAGCGCCGCGCCAAGGCGGCGCAGGCGATCCGCTCGTTGCGCGCGACGCGGCCCGAAGAAGCGCGGCTGCTCGTCCGGCTTGCCACGGCCGAGCGGCAGGCGGCGGAGTCGCAGCGCTCCAAGGCCGAATTCATCGCGCATATGAGTCACGAGCTGCGCACGCCGCTCAACGCCATCATCGGCTTCGCCGAAGTGATCGAGCGCGGCTTCTACGGCGCGGTGGGCCACGCCAAATACGTCGAATATGCCCGCGACATCGGCATGGCAGGGCGCCATCTGCACAGCAAGGTCGGCGACATCCTCGAATTCGCCGACCTCGAAGCGGGGCGTTATCCGCTGAAGCCCGTCACCTTCGACGCGACCGAGTTGGTCGGGACTTGCGTCGATGAAAGCGCCGGGCGCGCCTTCTCGCGCCGCATCGACCTCGAGATGGTTCCCGCCGCACCGGCCGCCGTCGTCGCCGATCCGCTGGCGGTGAAGCGCATTATCGCCAATCTCCTGGCGAACGCGCTGCTCTTCACGCCGGAAGGCGGCCGCGTGCGCGTCAGCGTGCGCGAAGAGGAAGGCGCCGTCGCCATCGGCGTGTCCGACACCGGACGCGGTTTCTCGCCGGGCGAAGTCAAGGTGGCGGGCACAGCGTTCCGCAGATTCGAGCGCGTCGGAGTCTCGACGGGCTCGGGGCTGGGGCTCGCCATCGTCGTGGCGCTGGCGCGGCGCATGGGCGGCGCCCTCAAGCTTTCGAGCACACCGGGCGAAGGAACTTCGGCCGAATTGCGGTTGCCGAAGGGCTGAGTTCGCTCGATCAACTCGATCTGTCATCCCGGCCAGCCGCACGAAGTGCGGCGTGTGCCGGGACCCACCTCGTAACAAGCGCTTGCTTCCCAGTGGGTCCCGGGTCGCTCCGCTTCGCTGCGCGCCCGGGATGACATTTTTGTTGGTCCGGCCAACAAACGACTCGATTGAAGGCAGAGCTTCATTTCAAGGCCCGTCCTGCATGTGCCGGCCGCCGTGGTGGCCCCAGCCGTGTCCATGTCCGTGTCCGTGTCCGCGTCCCCAGTCGGGTGGCGCAGACGCCGCGGCGCGGCGCTCCTCGGGCGACAGCGCCGCCGCGCATTCGGACACGGCTTTCAGAACCTCCGCCTCCAGCGCCGCGTCGGCGCTTTGAAGCTTGGCGAGCGACTTGTCGTAGGCGCTCTTGTCGAACTCGGGCGCCGCGAGCAGACGCAAGGCTTCGTTCCTGGCGTCGAACGAGGACATGCGCAACTCGTGGATCCGTGGACTATGCGCCTCGATGATGGAACGGATTTGTCCGGCCTTGCCGGGCGCCGCGTTCATCATCGCCTGCGGGGATAACGGTTGCATCTGCCACATGCCGTGCCCCATTCCGCCCCCGCGCGTGAAATCGCCGGGTGCCATCGCTCCGAACAGCGGATGCATCATGGAAAAGCGCACCACGGCCGTAACGATCAGGCCCGCCAGGAGGAAGTTCAGGCAGAGCGAGACGATCAAGGCCACGTTCGAGGCGCGGCGCGGCGCGGATTGGCTGCTCATTTCAGAAATCCCCCGAGATATCCAGGACCGACGGCGTGTCGGCCGACGCGGTTGTCTGTTCCGGCGACGTCAGATCGGCCGCGGGCACGAAGGCGCCCGCAGTCAATCCGATCAAGAGCGACAGCGCCAGGATGGAAGCGGGCTTCCACAGCGGCGCTCCCGGCCATGCCGCATCGCGCAAGCGCTGCATGAAGCGCGAGACGGCACCGGGCGCACGCTTTGCCGCCACGGCATTGAAGTCGGCCAGGATGCGCGCTTCGAGTTCCGGCGGAACCGCCACGCTGGGCAACGCCTTGAGGACGCCGTCCGCGAAGGCGGCGTCTTCCGTCCATGTGTTGCGACCCTCGCTCATCGTCAACTCTCTCTCAGATGCGATAGCTTCGTTCTCAAAGTCCGCCGGGCGCGCGCCAGAAGAGACTCCAAGGCTTCAACGCCGACGCCCAGAATCTCCGCCGCTTCGATGTTGCCGTGCCCCTGGTAGTGGCAGAGCAGCACGGCGGCGCGCTGGCGCTCCGGCAATGTTTGCAGCGCCGCCTCGACTTCCGCCGCCAGCGCCGCGTTCACCAAGTTCGCCTCCGGCCCCGGCGCGGGATCGGCCACCTGCGCCGCCGCTTCCAGTGGGGCCGCCGGCTTCTTCCGCAGGCGGTCGTAGCACTGGTTCAGAGTCACGCGGTAAAGCCAGGTCTCGAACTTCGCCGCTCCCGGCTTCCAGCGCGCCGCATGGGTCCAGAGACGCAAGAAGGCTTCCTGCACGCAATCCTCGGCCTCCGCCTGGCCGGACAGCATCCGCCGGGCCAAGCTCAGCATTTTCGGCAGATGGCGGGCCATCAGGGCTTGCGCCGCGGCGCGGTCGCCCCTGCCCACCCGAGCGACAAGCTCGGCATCCGGATCGAATTTCATCCCGGCATCCAGACCCATCGCCCTCGGGGTTAAACGGTGGAGGACGGATTCTCCGTCGCTGCAATCGGAGCGGGAATCGGCAGCAAAGGCAAGGCCACGGCACGGCAGACGATTCCGCCCGCCATCAGCCCCCGTTCCGGCGGCGGCGCCGCGAACACAGCCAAGGCGGCGGCCCCACGCAGCGCGGGCGAATAGAGGGAAACCAGCGTGCGGCCCACTTGGCGGCCTTCGTGCATCACCGGTGCGTTGGGCACGGGCGTTTCGCCATCCAGCAAGAGCCCGGACAGAACCGTATCCGCGCCCGCGGCGAGGAAGCCGCGCTTTCCGTTGAAGAAGTGTCCGCGATCGACCAGCGCGCCGAGACCGAGCGATTGCGGCGTCGGTTCCGGCGCAAAGCCGTCGCGTGCCGGCGCGTAGTCGAGGACGGGCCGCAAGAGGCCGCTCTCCAAGGCGAGGATGTCCATAGCGCGCTGTCCGGCAGGACGCAGAGCGTCGCAGCGCCCGGCAGCCGTCAACCGGTCCCATGCGATGAGGGCGACGTCCGGTTCGCACCACACTTCATAGCCGAGCGCGAAGCGCGACAGGGTCACGTCGAGGCCGCGCCAGAATAGCTTTTTCAGCGTGACCGGCTCCATCGCGGCGTTCAGTCCGGCACGCTCGAGGATGCGCCGCGACGCCGGACCAACCACGGCCAGAATGCCGTCGGCGCTTGTGACGTCCGCGGCTGCGACGTCGTAGAGACGGGCTGCGTTGGTCAGCCAGTCGGCATCCTCCATCGGCGCCACGAGCAGGAAGGATTCCCGCCCTAGGCGCGCGATAGTGCCCGCGCCGCGCACGGCTCCCGCATCGTTTAGCCACAGGACCCTGAGGCCCGCGCCGGGCGCCAGCGCCGAAGCATCGCGCGTGAAGAAGCGCGAGACGAACTCCGCCGCTCGCGGTCCCGTCAGCTTCACGCGCCACAGCCAGGAAAGATCGGCGAGCACCGCGCCGAAACGCGCTGCCACTGCCTCGCCCGCCGCGTCGCCGTAATCGCTCGCCAGTGTGAAGCCGCCGCGGTTCATCCAGGCGTTCAGCCGGTTGGCTTCGGCAGCGCGCGCGTGGAACGGCGTGGCGAGGAGCGTCATGGCGCGGCCCCCTTCAGTTGCTCCGCCGCCATCGCCGCCGCGAGGCGCGCCGCGCGGCCGGAGACCGCCGGTACCGGCTCGGCACTCTCGCCGCACAGGAGCAGACCTTCCACCGGCGTCGCGATGCGCGCGTGCCAGCCGGAGAGCATGTGCGAAACCGTCAGCGGTTCGCCCGCCTGCGGCAGAACGAGGTTCAGTCCGCCGATCGCCGCGGTCAGGTTCGGCATGTGCCGTTCGAGCTTGTGCAGCACGTTTTGGATGAGCGGCGCGGCGAGCGTCGGCCAGCCCCCGGCCGGTGTCACCGGCAGCGGACGGATCGTCACCGAGACGAGGAAAGACGAACCGAGATCGCCGGCAACCACTTCCAGCGCGGGTTCCGCCGGTATCCGGCCCAGGCGCGCTTCCGTATGGGCGGCGATTGCGTTATCCAGCCGTTCGGCGATCACCAGACGCGCGGGCATCTGCAGCACGTCCGGCAAGGCGCCCAGTGTCAGCACGAGCTTGCCTTCGCCCGTCTCCTGTACCCGCTCGATCTGACGCGCCGCGGCGAACCCGGCCGTGCCCGGCGGCAGGAATTCGAGCAGCGTCTTCTTCCGCGACAGGCTGGAGAGCACAAACCGCGCCGGAAGCGTCTCGCCGCCGGCGAGCACCGCACCCGACACCCTGTCACCCTCCAGATCGAGGCGCTCCACTCTGGAGCCGGTCCTGATCTCGACTCCCGCCGCTTCGGCGGCGGCGACCAGCGCCTCGACGAGGCTCGCGGGCCCGCCCTGCGGGATCGCCGCCGCGCCTTGCAGCCCGCACATCTCCTGCGCGGCGCGCCAGGCGAGCAGCAGTGAGGAACCGGCGTCCGACGGCGACATGCCGCCCGCCATCGCATCGAAGGCAAACGCTGCCTTGAGCGCTTCGGACTCGAACGCGGCATCGAGCAAAGCGCCTGCCGTAGTGACCTTCAGCCGCCGCAGTTCGGTTTCGATTTTCTCGCCGTGCGGTGCGCCCTCTTCCCACCACAGCGCGCGCATGGCGCGGGCGAAGTCGTAAAGGCCGCGGCGGAAATCCGCGAAGCGGGACGCGTCGCGCTCGGAGTGCAGGGCGATGCTGCGCCTTGCCTCATGCACGTCGCGGGGAAGAACGAGAGGCTTGCCTTCGCTGCGCAAACCAACCAGCGGCAGATCGCGCGCCGCGAATTTGAGGCCGTGCCGCGTCAGCTTCAGTTCCTTGACGACGCGCGGGTCGAGCGCCGCGAACGCCTGCGGGCCCGACGGCACCACGACGTTCTCCACCGCGACGCGGTTGGCGCAGCCGCCGCCCGGCGTCTCCTCGGCCTCCAGCAGCACGACATGGGCTCCGGCGCGGGTAAGATAGGTTGCCGCGATAAGGCCGCTGGGTCCCGCGCCGATGACGAGGACCTCGCCGCTCATTTCAGCCTCCCGGCGGCGAAGTCCGCCAGTACCGCGGTCGCCGCGGCGACGCCGGAAGCGCAGGTCGCCAAGGGGCCGAGCGCGGAGGACGGCCCCGCGAGATAAAGACCCTCAACCGGCGTGCGCGTGCCGTGGCATTGCGGGAAGGGACGGAAGCCGAGCATCTGCGAGGCGGACAACTCGCCGCCCATCAGATCGCCTTCGGTCGCTCCGATCATGCTCTCCATGTCGGGCGGCACCAGCAGTTCGGCGTACTTCACGCGCTCTCCGGTGCCGGGCAGCGCCGTCTCGGCGGCGGCCAGGGCCATGTCGCGCAGCCTGTCGCGCTTTTCCTTCGTCCAGGCGCCGTCGAACGGCGCGTGGGGAATGGCGCCGAGCGTCACGGTCAACGTGGCCGCGCCGCCGGGCGCCAGGAACGGATCGACGGCGGTGACGAGGCGCACAATGGCCGGCGGATGCTCGGGAACCGCCGCACTCCGCCAGGCAAGAGTGGCGTCTTCGAGAGATACGGGCGCCACATGGATCGGCTCGCGCAGGTACTCCGCGCCGCGTCCGGTGGGCAGATCGGGCGGCGCCTCCAGCGCCACCAGCAGGCGTGCTGTGCCGGGCGCGAGGCGGAAGGCGGCGACGCGCTCGACCAGTTCGCGCGGCAGCTCGTTCCAGGCGAACAGCGACAGGAAGGTCCGCTTGAGGTCGAGGGTCGAGATGACGGCACGCGCGGCGATCTCGCTGCCGTCGGCTAAGCCAACGCCGAGGATGCGGCGGCCTTTGCGGCGGATGTCGGTGACTTCGAGGCCGCAGGAGATTTCCGCGCCGGTTTCTTCCGCTGCGGAACGTAGCGCCGCACCGAGCCTGCCGAGCCCGCCTGCCGCCATGCCGCCCGGCGCTCCCGCCAGCATCGCCAGCGCACTGCCCGAGAGCGTCGGATCGCACACGGTGCCGGACATGGGCATCCGAGTCGCCCCGGCGAGCGTGCGTGCGGCAAGCTCTTCGCCGGGCCAGGGCCGCGACGGCACGGGCTTGGCGAACAGGCCACGAGGTAGAACCCTCGCCGCGTCCTCCATCGCCCGCTTGATGACCGCGCTCCGAATCGCGTCGGCTTCGGCGGACGGAGAACCGCAAGGTGCGGCCGGAGCCAAGACGACGCCCCGCCGGGCGAGGTCGAAGGCGCGGAAGATGTCCGCCGGGATGGCGGCAAGCTCGTCGGCGAACGGCGACGCCTTGAAGCCGGGATGGAACTCGCGCGTGGAGCAGCGGCCACCGCACGCGGCGTTGCGCTCCGCGACCACGGGTTTGAGACCGCGACGGGCGAGCCAAGCCGCAGCGGCCAAGCCTTCCGCTCCTCCGCCGATGATGCAGACGTCGTAACGCAACCGGTCTGCCCCCGAATTGCCGACGCACAGTATTACAGAGATGGACCTCGAACGCAGTTAACGTAATGACACGGGTGCTTCGACCCCGCTTTGCGCAGCTCCGGAAAAGAATAAGGGCGGAAACGGCAACCGTTCCCGCCCTTGGTTAACTATTCAATGGACGCGCATCCGACGATGCGCTCCATGCGCTTTGAGGCTGATTACAGCACGCCGCGCTTATGTTCGCCGATAACCAGACGGCCAGGATTGAAAGCTGCCTTGAACACAGACAGCGCCTTGCGAGGCTCGGCTTCGCCGCACATGAAAACGTCGAAAGCCGCGTAATTCCTCTCAGGCCAGGTATGAACGCTGATGTGGCTCTCCGCCAGAACGGCAACTCCCGAGATGCCGCCGCCGTCGGTGAACGTATGCAGATGAATGTGCAGCAGGGTTGCCCCGGCTGCTTTCACTGCATCTATCAGCGCAGTTTCGATCCGGTCACGGTCGTCGAGACCCTCGGCGTCCCATAGATCGATTATCAGGTGACTTCCCGCATAGGTCAGTCCGTTACGTGTGATGAAGTGGTCCTTGCGGTCCTCATCCCCAGGGGGAATAGGAACCGGGACAGTCCTCGCAGTCGCGCGGGCGCGAGGCGCCTTTGCTTCTTTGATCGCTGCCACGAGTTCGAGTCGAGCCATCCTGGCACCTACCCTCTCAGAGCGTTGACACCTGTGCTCCTCTCCTTGCGAAGGGGAGCGCCTCAAGAAGAAAGCGGCCCGACGGAAGGCCGCGGAGCCGCTTTGTCCCTTGCAGGACGCGCGAAATATAGGACTGTCGCCCCCCGACGCAAGAAATTTGTCACCCCACTGTAAAGTTTTTTGCCGCTGGCGTGTCGCAGATGCTTCGCTCGGACCGTCACACACCGCTCCTCGGGGACGCCGCGCGGCCCTCGCGACGCGTCGGCGAGCCCGCTCGGCGACGCCGCGCGCGAGCCTTGCCAGCCGGGAGCGCTCGCCCTAAAAGCGCCCTCCCCGTTTCCATTTGCGCCGGGAGATCGCGCCATGAGCCGCTTCAGAGAACGCCTCCACAAGGGTTATGCACAGGCGATGGAGCTGTCCGGCAAGCCGCTGGCGGCGGAGAAGAGCCGCTACCAGCAGATCAGGATCTTCGATTCGGTCGCCAACGGGCGCGTGCTTGTGCTCGACGACGTCGTGCAGCTCACCACGCGCGACGAATCGGCCTACGCCGAGATGCTGACCCATCTGCCGATCTTCGAGCACGGCAAGGTAGAGCGGGTGATGATCGTCGGCGGCGGCGACCTCAGCATCGCCGACGAGGCTCTTAAGCATAAGAACGTCCGGGAAGTGGTGCTCGTGGACATCGACGGGCGCGTCGTCGAGCTGTGCCGCAAGCACTTCCCGTCGGTCAACGCCCGCGCCTTCAAGGATCGCCGGCTCAAGATCGAGATCGCCGACGCCTTCGAATATCTCGGCCGCAAGGAGGTCAAAGCCCGCTTCGACCTGATCGTCGGCGACCGTCCCGATCCCATCGGGCCGGGCAAGGCGCTGTTCGGCGAGACCTTCTACGACCGCATCAAGGGCGCGCTGGCGCCCGGCGGCTTCGCTACCTTCCAGACCGGCGTGCCGTTCTACCAGCCCCGGGAGATCACCGAGGCGCTGAACGAGCTGAAGGCCTTCTTCCCGCGCTCGGGCCTATACCTGACGGTGGTGCCGACTTATGTCGGCGGCTTCATGGCGTTGTCGTGGGCCGGCAAGGGCGCACGGCTCGGTACGCCCGCCGGGATCAGGCGCGCGGCGGCGGCCTTCAAGCGTTCAAGAATCAAGACCGACTATTACAATCCGGCGGTCCACGCCGCAGCATTCGCGTTGCCGCAATGGATTGCGCGGCTGGTGCCCTGAGTTACGGCTGCAACAGTTGCCGCTCGAATGCGGCAGGCCACAGTTCGGACATAATGAAGCACCGGGACGGCCATCTTGCCGAACTCTGATGCGTCGCGAAGACGTTCGGGGATCACGACAATGGCAAAGAAGTTCCTGTTCGCGTGCCTTATCGCGCTGGCCATCGGCGCAGCCGCCGGTTTTGCCATGCCCGCCGACGCGACGGACGTTGCAAGCGTCAGCACACTCTCGCACTGAGCGCCTGTTCGATTATCCAGTAAGTCAGTGGAAATCTTCAGCCGCGTGATGTTGATTGTCGCGCGGAGGGTTTGCGATGCCGGTCGAGCTTCTCTCGCCTGACGAACGCGAAGCGGCGCTTTACGAGCGGCTGCGTGCTCTCGGCATCGCCTGGAAAACCTACCAGCACGTTCCGGTCTTCACGGTCGGAGAGGCCGATGCGGTCCACGCTCAGATCCCGGGTGGCCACACCAAGAACCTCTTCCTTAAGGACAAGAAGGATGGGCTGTGGCTCGTCGTGGTGCGCGACCAGGTGCGGGTGGACCTCAATGCGCTCGCCAAGCAGCTCGGCGCCCCCCCCTTTTCCTTCGGCTCGGCGGAGCTTTTGATCGCCACGCTCGGCATCGAGCCGGGATCGGTGACGCCCTTCGCGCTGATGAACGATGCGCAACACGCCGTGAAGCCGGTGCTCGACGAAGGCATGCTGAAGCTCGATCCACTCAACTTCCACCCCATGCGCAACGACCGTACGACGGCAATTTCCGCAGCGGACCTCATCGCCTTCATCCGCGCCTGCGGCCACCAGCCGTTGATCGCCGGAATGCCCGAGAAGTGAGCCTCAGAACACTTTCAGCTCTACCAGCCGGATCGCCTTGCCCTTGGGCACCGTGAACAGCACGCGAAGCAGGCGGCCAGTTATCGGTCGCCATCCCGCTCTGGTGATACCGTTGGCGAGCGGCCTGCATGGACCGCCGACGTCAATCCAGCGCTTGCCTCGAAGCACCTGAATGCGGCAGGCGCGCGGCGCGGCGAAGGTCTTTCCGTCGGCGAAGAATGCCAGTTCGGCCGACCGCAGGACCTGCTCCTTGCCGAAATCGACCGAGAACCACTGCGTACGCGCCGTGCTGCCCTCGGTAAACCAGCCATTGGCAATTTCGGGGAAGTACCAGATGCGCCCATCCAGCGCCCGCTGTACGGCATACACATCCGCGTTCACCGAGGCGTTGCCGTGGGGAAAGCCGGTCGGCAGCACGTTCATCGCCAGATCGATGGGGCGCGCCACGGGGGGCGCATCCTTGTGGATCAAGGTGACGCTCAGCTTGGTCAGGCCGGGGGACGAAGCGGCCACCCGGCCGTCCACCAGCACGAACAGCCCGGCGCCCATCCCGTAGCGTTTGCCGTCGGCGTCGAACACCACGCCGATCAGATGGCCGTGATAGGGCACGCTCTGTAACGCGAAATAGCGCAAATATCCGGGATCGGCCGGATCGCGCGGAACCAGCGGATCGACCACCAGCACATCGTCCTCGCGCGGGACGATGCCGACGAGGCCGCCGATGACGAGATCGTCGAAACCGGAATGAAAATAATGATGGCTGCGCGGAAGACCGACGATCGGCTTCCCGCTGTCGGGGTCGTAGTCTTCCTCCAGGTCGGGCTTGCCGTTCTGCAGGTGCAGCGCGGCGTACTGCTTTAGCAGCCGCATGTAGTCGGAACGGGTCGCGACCGTCTGATGGGCGTCGTGCAGCAGATTGGCCATGCCGGTCAGCACCTGCGTGGTCTGGAACGGCCAGAGGGGGCCATTCCACTGGCACTCGCGCCCGCTCGTCTCCCGGTCGTAGCGGTACTGACGCATGTAGTATTGATAAGAAGGCTCGTTGGTGCGCAGCCCCGCCGGTCCCAGGAGTTGGTCGGGCGACAGAACATGCCGCCACGCCTCGGCATAGACCGGTTCGTCGGGGACGAGACCAAACGTCCAGGGCAGATAGCCGACCAGCTCGCGGCCGCGGATCGGCTCCCAGTATTTCACGAACTCGTTGGTCACCTGATAGCGGTCGATGAAGTGGGAGAATTTCGCGCTCCATAGGCTCTTCAGCACCTCGGCGCGAAGCTCCTCGGCCTTGCCGGCATAGAGCCGCGCCGTTTCCTCATCGCCGGTCAAGTGCGCCAGCCGGCCGATGGCGCGGGCGTTGGCGAACATGTAGCTGTTGATCGAAGGGCGGAAGGCTTCGCCGCCGGTGAAACCGTCCTTGCCGCCGCTGGCGTCGATCGACGAGATCGTATACTCGGTCGCGTCGAGCAGCGGCATGATCCAGTAGAGCTTCTTGCTTGCGTCGTAATGGTCGTCCCACTCGGCGTAGATGCGTTTCATGGCGGGAAGATTCGCCGCAACCGCGGCGAGATCGCCGTCCACCAGGAACCGCTGATAGGCCGCATCGGCGATCGCTTCGGCAAAATGGCGGTCGTTGCCGCCTTGGTACATGTAGTCGATGTAGTCGCCGGCGTAGCGCCGGTCGCGCAACCAGCGCCCTTCCAGGATGTGAAAGCCGGTGGCGTCGTTCAGGCTGGCGTAAGGCTGCAATTGCCAACCCACGTCATCAAGAAACTCGGTGGAGATGTATCCCTTATTGCCCAGATCGCGCTGATGGGCGCGGAAAATCTGCCAGCGATAATAGTAGATCCTGTTCAGCAGTGGATCGGAGGAATCGAAGAACGGGATGTTGTTTTCGTACCAAGGGGCGTCGTTGCCGAAGCGGGCCTGTGCAATGGCGCGTTCGTCGAGCGGCGGCGCTCCAGCGGCGGCGGCGAACATGCTTGTCAAGGCGAGCAATACCGCCCCGGCGATTCTTCTCATGGTTACCCCCTGAAACCGAACGGCCCCTATCCTGCCTATAATGTCTGACAAATCAACGCGCCACCGATCCGCTTGCGTTTGACCGGCCCTGCAAGGAAGGATCGCGCCATTATTCGTTCTTCGGAGATCGCTTCATGAAGGCAGTCGAATCGCTGGGGCCACGCCTTCTCGCCGGACGTTTCGTGGCGCTCGAACCGCTGGAGCTGCGCCACCACGCCGAGCTGATTCGTCTCGCCGACGCCGATCCGTCGCTCTGGACTCACATGCCGCTCGACATGGCGAAAGGGTTCGCACCCAAGCTCGCGTTCATCGCCGCGGAGAATGCCAAAGGGGCCTGGCTCACCTACGCCGTGCGGCGGCTGTCGGACGGGTATATCGTCGGATCGACCTCGTACATGGCCATCGCGCCCGCCGACGCCAAAGTGGAGATCGGCGCCAGCTGGTACGCCGCCGGGGCGCATGGCAGCGCCGTCAATCCCGAGGCGAAGTATCTGTTGCTGGAGAACGCCTTCCGGGCCGGCTACAACCGGGTCGAGTTCAAGACGGACTCCAAGAACGCGCGTTCGCGCGCCGCCCTGAAGAAGCTCGGCGCCGTCGAAGAGGGCATCCTGCGCGGGCACATGTGGATGCCCCAAGGTTACTTCCGGGATTCGGTGTATTTCTCTATCCTTGCGGCGGAGTGGCCGACCGTGCGTGCCGCCTTGGAACGCCGCTTGGCGGGCTGCGCCTAAGCTCTTTTCTTTCCGGCCGCTTGCGCCCATGTTGGGGGCGAAAAACAGGGTTTCAGGTATGTCGCTGATCGGTTCCGGCGGGCAGTCCGCCCAGAACGGCAAACAAGGGGTAAGCCCCCACGTCAAGGACGCCACGCTCGCGAGCTTCGCGGTGGACGTGATCGAGGCCTCGCGCGAGGTGCCGGTCATCGTCGATTTCTGGGCTCCCTGGTGCGGACCCTGCAAGCAGCTCGGCCCGGCGCTGGAGAAGGCGGTCGCCGCCTCGAACGGCGCGGTCAAGCTGGTCAAGGTCAACGTCGACGAGAACCAGGAGATCGCGCGGCAGCTACGCATCCAGTCGATCCCCACCGTCTATGCCTTCAAGAACGGCCAGCCGGTGGACGGTTTCATGGGCGCCATTCCCGACAGCCAGGTGAAGCAATTCGTGCAGACGCTGGCGGGCGGACCCGGCGCCGTCGACCATACGGCGGAAATCCTGGCGGCAGCCGACGAGGCCTTCGCCGCCGGAAATGTCGGCGAGGCGGCACAGGCCTACGCGCATGTGCTGCAGGACGAACCGGGACATCCCAAGGCCGTGGCAGGGCTGGCACGCTGCTATCTCAAGAGCGGCGACCTCGAACGCGCCAAGACGACGCTCGGGCTGGTGCGGCCCGACGACGCCGGCGACGAAGCCGTGCGTGCCGTGTCGGCGGAATTGAAGCTGCGCGAAGGGGCCGCCGCGGCGGCGGGCAACTCGGGCGAGCTGGAATCCAAGCTGGCGGCCGACCCAAACGATCATCAGGCGCGCTTCGACCTGGCGCTGGCGCTGGACGCCAAGGGCGACCGCGAGGGCGCCATCGAGGCGTTGCTCGAAATCGTGCGGCGCGACCGCAAATGGAACGAAGACGGCGCACGCAAGCACCTCGTCACGCTGTTCGACGCGATGGGCCCCACCGATCCGCGCACCATTGCGGCGCGGCGCAAACTCTCCTCAATCCTTTTCTCCTGAACCGCCATGAGCTGGATCTACAACACCCTCGACGACCTTCCGGCGACCATCGACGTCTTCCCGCTGGCGGGCGCGCTGCTTTTGCCGCGCGGGCAGTTGCCGCTCAACGTCTTCGAGCCGCGCTATCTGGCGCTGGTCGATGCGGCGCTGTCGGGCACGCGCCTGATCGGCATGATCCAGCCGACGCAAAACGAAGATAAGGTGCTGAAGCCGGCGCTCGCCGCTATCGGCTGCGCCGGACGCCTGACCTCCTATCGCGAGAACGAGGACGGGCGCTATCTCATCACCCTAACCGGCGTGTGCCGCTATCGCATTGTGGAAGAGCTTGCCGCCGACACGCCCTATCGACGCGTGAAGGCGGATTTCGCGCCCTTCGTCGGCGACCTCATGGTGGCCGACGAAAGCGATTTCCCGCGCGACAGGCTGCTCTCGGCCCTCAAGGATTACCTGACGCGGCGCGACCTCAGGGCGGACTGGAAGAGCGTCCTCGGTGCTCCGCCTGAAACGCTGGTGAACGCGCTCTCCATGCTCTGTCCCTTCGAACCGGCGGAAAAACAGGCCCTGCTGGAAGCGCCGGCCTGGCCCGAGCGCGTCGACACGCTGATCGCCCTTCTGGAGATGGCGAATGCCGGGCCGCAGGGGCCGGTGTCGCTCAACTGACGGAGCACCGCGATGGAACCCGATCCCAAGCTGCTCGAAATCCTGGTCTGCCCGGTCACCAAGGCGACGCTGGTCTACGACCGCGAGAAACAGGAACTGATCAGCCGCCGGGCCGGGCTGGCCTATCCGATCCGCAGCGGTATCCCGATCATGGTGCAGGACGAAGCCCGCACCCTTACCGACGAAGAGCGCAACGCGCGATGAGCGTCTGGCCGACCGAACTGAGGCTCGACGCCGCCAAGACGACGCTCGCGGTCGCCTTCGACAGCGGCGAGAGCTTCGCCCTGCCCGCCGAATATCTGCGGGTGGAATCGCCCAGCGCCGAAGTCCAGGGCCACAGCCCCGACCAGAAACAGATCGTCACCGGCAAACAGGACGTGAAGATCTCGGCCCTCGAGCCGATCGGCAATTACGCAGTGCGCATCGTCTTCGACGACGGCCACAACACCGGGCTGTTCAGCTGGGACTACCTCTACGAACTCGGCCGCGAGCATAAGGCGAGATGGGCGGCCTATCTCGCAGCGGCGCGGAGGAAATGATGCCTACGGTCCTGCGCTGGAATGGTTATCGGTTTTATTTCTTCAGCAATGAAGGTCTGGAGCCGCCACATATCCATGTCGATAAGGGCGAAAATACTGTAAAATTCTGGCTCGATCCCGTGGAGATCGCCCACAACATCGGATTTGCTCCCCGGGAATTGAGCGTCATCGAACGCAAAGTGCACGAAGAACGCGAGAATTTCATCGAGGCTTGGAATGTCTATTTCGGCAGTGGCGGTTGATCCGCGGGTCGCCGACGTCAAGGTGACCGAGAAAACCTTGATCGTGACGCTGCGCGACGGCCGCCAGATCAGAACGCCGTTGGCATGGTTTCCGCGCCTTGCAGGCGCCGGCATCAAAGAGCGGTCGAAATGGGAACTCGCGGCAGCCGGTTACGGTATTCATTGGCCGTTGATTGACGAAGACTTGAGCGTGAACGGGTTGCTGCAGGGTTCCCGCGCGCCCGCGTCGCGGCATTAAGCGGGCATGCCCAAGGTTCCCAGGAACGATGCGCCGGGCGGAGGTTCCGCCGATCCGCCAACCCTCAAGGCCCGTAGCAAGCGCCGGCCCGTTCCGATCATCAAAGGCCAGGACAGGACCCGCTGGACGGATTTCTATCACGCGGTGCTGACGGCGCCCTGGCCGGTGTTCTTCCTCGGGCTGGCGGGGTTCTTCTTCCTCATCAACGTCGTCTTTGCGCTGCTTTATATGGCCGATCCCCGCGGCATCGCCAACGCGCGGCCGGGCAATTTCTGGGACGCCTTCCTGTTCAGCGTCCAGACCATCGGCTCGATCAACTACAGCGTGATGATGCCCAAGAGCATCTACGCCCACCTGATCGTGGTGTCCGAGGCCTTTTTCGGCATCCTCAATTTGGCGCTGGTCACCGGCATCGTGTTTTCGCGTTTTTCGCGGCCCTATGCGCGCGTCTTGTTCTCGCGCGTGGCGGTGGTGACGCTGTTCGACGGCCAGCCCATGCTGATGTTCCGCGCCGCCAACCAGCGCGGCAACCAGATTCTCGACGCCAACATCACCGTCTCGCTGGCGCGCCAGATGGTAACGCGCGAAGGCATCGCCATGCGGCGCTTCGAGGAGCTGAAGCTGGTGCGCTCGCGCACGCAGCTTTTTGCCCTGTCATGGACGATCATGCACCGCATCGACGAAACAAGCCCGCTCTACGGCCTGACGCACACAGAGCTGGTCGAAAGCCAAGCCGAGCTGATCGCGCTCTTGAGCGGCACGGACGAGACGCTGTCCGACACCATCTTCGCGCGGTACAGCTATTCGCCGCAGCACATCCTGTGGGGGCGCCGCTTCGTCGATGTGCTGTCGTTGACGCCGAAGGGAAGGCGCCTGGTCGATCTCAAGCGCTTCCACGACACCGAGCCGGACGGCTCTATTTCCGCCCCATAGCCTTGCTCTCGAGCTTCGTGATGGAGCCGGCCTTGAACAGGTAATCGTGCAGCTCTTTGTCGAAGCGCGGATCGTTGCGCCGGATCCATTCCAGCAGCATGGAGGCGTGCTCGGTCTCCTCGCCCGCATTGTGCAGGAAGATCGCCTTGAGGGCTTTGTCCTCGGTGTCGTCGGCGCGCTGGCGGTACGCGTCGATGGCCTCCAGCTCCTCACGCAGCGAGGCGAGAGCGTAATGCAACAGCGCCATGCGGCGCGACAGTTTCTCTTGCGGGATATGGATGCAATCGCTCGGCATGCGGAACCTCCTGAAGATGGAACGGGCTTTCGGCGACCTTAACGCACGAATTCGGCGATTCAAACAACCGTCTTGTGGCGCGCGGAACGAGCCGCTAAAACCCGCCCGTCATGGAGAAATTCACGCAACTATCCGGCGTCGCGGCGCCGCTGCCGATGGTCAATGTCGACACCGACATGATCATCCCCAAGCAATTCCTCAAAACCATCAAGCGCACCGGGCTCGGCAAGGCGCTGTTCCACGAGATGCGCACGCGCCCCGACGGCAGCGAGAACCCCGATTTCGTGCTCAACAAGCCGGCCTACCGCAAGGCAAAAATCCTGATCGCGGGGGCCAATTTCGGCTGCGGCTCAAGCCGCGAGCACGCGCCCTGGGCGCTGCTCGATTACGGCATACGCTGCGTGATCGCGCCCAGCTTCGCCGACATCTTCTACAACAACTGCTTCAAGAACGGCGTCCTGCCGGTCAAGCTGCCGCAATCCGAGATCGACAAGCTGCTCGACGACGCCGAACGCGGCGCCAATGCCATCATCTCGGTCGATCTGGAGAAACTCGAAATCCGCGGGCCCGACGGGGGCGTCATCAAGTTCGAGATCGACCCCTTCCGCCGCCAGTGCCTGCTCAACGGCTGGGACGACATCGGCCTCACGCTGCGCAACGAGGCCAAGATTTCCGCTTTCGAGGAACAACGGAAACTCGCCGCACCGTGGGTCTAAGGTTTCACGCGGAGACGCGGAGCCGCGGAAGAGAAGCGGCGCCAACTCTCCGCGCCTCCGCGTGCTCCTTTTTGATTTCCCAAACAGGGATCAATGGCCATGACGTATAATCTCTTCCTCCTCCCCGGCGACGGCATCGGGCCTGAAGTCATCGAGCAGACGCGCCGCGTGCTCGGCTGGTATGCGGCGAAGCGCAATTTCGCCTTCACGGCCGAGGAGGACCTCGTCGGCGGCGCCAGCTACGAGGCGCACGGCACGCCGGCCACCGACGCCATGATGAAGAAGGCGCTGGCCGCCGACGCGGTGCTGTTCGGCGCGGTGGGCGGTCCCCAATGGGACAAGCTGCCTTTCGGCAAGAAGCCGGAACAGGGGCTCTTGCGCCTGCGCGGCGACCTCAAGCTGTTCGCCAATCTGCGCCCGGCCCTGTGCTTCGAGGCGCTGAAGGAGGCTTCCACCCTGAAGCCCGAGATCGTCTCCGGCCTCGACATCCTGATCGTGCGGGAACTGACCGGCGGGGTCTATTTCGGCCTGCCGAAGGAGACCACCACGCTGCCCGACGGCCAGAAGCGCGCCGTCGATACCCAGGTCTATACGACGAGCGAGATCGAGCGCATCGCCCGCGTCGCCTTCGAGCTGGCGCGGCTGCGCAGCAATCGTGTCGCTTCGGCGGATAAATCCAACGTCATGGTGACGGGCGTGTTGTGGCGCGAAGTCGTCCACCGCGTGCACGACGCGGAGTTCCCCGACGTCGTGCTCACCGACGTGCTTGCCGACAACTGCGCCATGCAGCTGGTACGCAATCCCAAGCAATTCGACGTCATCGTCACCGACAATCTGTTCGGCGACGTGCTGTCGGACGAAGCCGCGCAGCTCACCGGCTCCATCGGCATGTTGCCTTCGGCCTCGCTCGGCGCCAAGGATGCGAAGGGACGCCAGCCCGCGCTTTACGAGCCGATCCACGGTTCGGCGCCGGACATCGCGGGCAAGGGCCTGGCCAATCCGATCGCTACCATCCTCTCCTTCGCGATGTGCCTGCGGTATTCCTTAGGGCGCGGCGAGGACGCGGCGCTGCTGGAGAAGGCGGTCGAGCGCGTGCTGGCGGAAGGCTACCGCACCGGCGACATCATGCAGCCCGGCATGACCAAGCTCGGCACCTCGGCGATGACCGATGCGATCCTGAAGGCACTGGACGCGCTGGCCTGATTACGCCGCGTCGGAAGTGACCTCGGCAGTGGGAACGTCGGGGCGCTGGGCCAAGGGCAAGGCGCGCACGCCTCCCAGGAACAAATTGGCGGCGAAGTCCGCCGCGGCGGCGGGATCGTGCGGCTGGCGCCAAAGCATGCGTTCGGCCACTTCGAAGGCGACGCCCACGATGGCCGCCATCAGGAAGTCGGGATCGACCGGCGGGAACAGACCGGCTGCGATGGCCGTTTCGATGTCCGCGCGCAACTCCTCGAACCCGGCGATGACTTCGGGCGTGTCCACCCGCATGCGCGTGTTGTCGGCGGAGTGGCGGATGGTGCGGAAGTTCAAGCGGTCGTCCGAGACGTATTCGAAGAAGGTGCGGAAGGAACAGGTGATGAATTCCTCCACCGTCGTCGCCTTGGCGCGCTCTTCGTGGAGACGCGGACGGATTGCGAGTGCGACTTCGTCGCGGATCGCCTGATACACCTCTTCCTTCGACTTGAAGTAGTTGTAGAAGGTGCCGGAAGCGAGCGGCGTGGCGCGGATGATGTCGCGCACCGTGGCGGCGCCATAGCCCAAATCGGCAAAGACCTGCCGCGCAGCATCCAGGATCAGCTGACGATTTTGGATTTTCGTCTGCTCGCGTTTGCCGGAAGCAGCCGCGCGCGGCAAACCGTTCTTCATGGGTGTGGCGTCCATCGATCCTGTCCGCTGATCCAATCTGTCGCACTCTACCCGGCCATGACACTTCGTCAATTTGCCGGAGGGCCCGTTCTACAAGACAGATTAGTGCTTTGGCGCGCAGCCGCACCACGCCTGCAACGAATTCCCCAGTGAAATGAAGAACATAGCGGCCGTCACCCTCGCGTGCGGGGGGGTGGCTCTAAGAGCAAAAAATCAATTCCAGCGGCCGCCGCCGATACTGAAGCGTCCGGCCCCGAACAGAGTCACGGCGAGGGCTGCGGCGAAGTACATGACTTCCATCTCCAGCGCGTAGCCGCCGCCCGGCGAGATCACCAGCAGATTGGCCAGGCCCGCAATCAGGACCGCCGCCACCATGTTGGCGGCAATCAACAGGCCGCCGAGGCGGGAGAACAGCCCGAGGATGATCAACAGGGGCGCGATCAACTCGCCGAGATAAATGCCATAAGCGAGAGTCTCGGACATGTTGTAGGAGGCCAGCAGCGACTTCACCGGATCCAGCCCGTTCAGCAGCTTGTAAACCCCGTGAAACAGGACCAGACCGCCAAGCCCCAGGCGCAGCGCCAGCTTCCCCAGATCTTCGGACATCGTTACCCCCGCCACTCTTCTTATTTGTTGACGGCGACTATAGCGCAACGCGTTCCGCTTTGGGAGGCGGAAGCGCCCCGGCGCCGTCTCATCCGGCAGGTATGGTATACGGCCCGCAAAGCCCCGTTTTACGGGTATTTTACGGCTTCACGTCGGCGCCGACGGCGTCCGCAATGCAAGAAAAACCGTCGCGCTCGAGGTATGCGAGCAGATCACGCTTGATGCGCGCGACAAGACCCGGACCGTGATAAATCAAAGCCGTGTAAATCTGCACCAGGGAGGCTCCGGCCCTGATCTTCTCATAAGCCGTTGCTCCCGAGTTGACGCCTCCAACACCGATGAGGATGTACTTCGGCCCCAATCGGACCCGCATGCCCCTCAGTACGTCGGTCGACATACGGAACAGTGGAGTACCGGAAAGCCCGCCTGACTCGCCGGAACGGGGGCTTTTGAGCGAAGAAGGCCGCGCCTCCGTCGTATTACTGACGATCAAGCCTTCGATTCCGGCCGCAGCTACTTCCGCCGCAATGTCGTCCAATTCGGCTTCTTCAAGATCGGGCGCAATCTTCAGCAGCAACGGCACCTTCATATCGCCCCGGGCTTTCACGAGCGTCTCAAGGAGGACATGCAACGCCTCGCAGCTTTGCAGTTTCCTGAGGCGCGGCGTGTTCGGCGAAGAGACATTCACCGCCACATATCCCGCCAGAGGCGCCAGCAAAGTGAACGCGGCGCGATAATCGTCGATGCGGTCCCCGCTGTCCCTATTGGCACCGATATTGATGCCGATGATGCCGTCGTGAATATGGCGGAACAACCGCGATGCGACGACCTCCATTCCGTCGTTGTTGAATCCCATGCGATTGAGCACGGCGCTATCCTCGCGAAGCCGCAATATCCGGGTGCCCGGATTACCCTTCTGCGGATAGGGCGTGACGGTGCCGCATTCGATATGGCCGAAACCCATCTTAAACAGCGCGTGATAGGCACTGGCGTTTTTGTCGAAGCCTGCTGCCAGACCGATAGGATTCGCGAACCGGTGACCCAGCACTTCGATACCAAGCCGAGGGTCATCCTCCTTGGCGCGCGGCAGGAAGTAGCCGAAATTCGAGGCAAGCCACACCGTCGTGTGGTGAGCAGGCTCCGGAGGCAGGAGCCGAAGCAAAGCGACCGCCAAATCCATCATGATTTCACTTCTAAAGCCGCTAAACCGGCCATGCTGCGACAGTGACAACTCCGCCGTACCGGGAACAACCTCCGTAAACATGTTCATTTTGGACTCAACGTTGATTCACGACTGCAGATATCCGAACACAGAAGTACGGGGGTGCAAAGCGCCCATTTTGTTCGGATCAATTTGATCCAACGGAATCTGCCGGTGTTGTCCGGATTCATTTGCCAAACGGCCGCGGACTTGTCCGCGCTACCCGACCATCGGTTCCATTAAGGATTTCGTTTCTCGACGACATCCACGAAGTCCGCAAGGTCACGAGTTTCCAATTCCGCGAGCTCCGGCAGGGAGCGGATTTTCCTCACCCAACGATCAAGCCAGTCGCGCAACTCGAAGTCGTCGCGTCCGATCATTATGCTGCAATCCCAGGTTTCCAGCGGTTTTTCGACGAATATCATCTTGAGTTTCGATTTGGTCTTGTTGGCCAGGCGCACGGCGTTATCGCAGTTAATCCCGCCTGCCAACACAACGTCCACGACGGACGTTTCCAGCAGCTCCGTGAGCACAGTCAGTTCCGCAAGGTCGAGTACTCTGAACCGCTTCCACTCGAAGGCTAGATTCAACCGGTCGACCGCATATTCCCAGCCGCTTTCAAAACGGATGATTCCGATGCGAATATCCGGTTTTCGCAAGTCATCGTGGGTCAAGATACGAGTCTCGTCGGCGCGGACCACGCCGGTGATCTTCACACGGAGGATTTTGGAGCAAAACGTCGCGTGTTCCGCTCTTTTGTTGGTCAAATAGATCGAGGGGACCAAATGGACCTTTCGTGTCCGGACGGCCTCAAAAATGTCGGACCAGCTGACCGGAACCCACTCGATCTTCAGGTGTTCTTTTTCTGCAATGTATTTCAGCAGCCTTGGGAAGATTCCGTCGGCATCAATCTCCTCGCCGTTTTGAATGACGGTGACCGTCGGGGGCACGTTTATCACGCCGACACGGATGACTTTGTGGGCGAAGATGTCGGCCAGCGCGGACGGAGTCTTCGACTGCGGCTCGTTGAACCTCCGCATGCCGATGAGGAACCCCCAAATCGTGAATACCGTGCCGATGAGGCCCAAGACAATTCCGATGATTCCTTCGTTTTCTTTGACGAAGACCTTCAAGATTTCCGGCACGTCCATTGGAGCCTCAATTCGAGTGTGCTTGTGAAAAAAACGTTCGCTCCTTTTTATGCCAAATCCAACAGCGATCGTTCGACGCCTCTTGCGGCGTCTAGGCGCGCCCCTCTGCTCGGCAGCGATTGTGGGAAACAACGTCCGGACAACCCGGCCATAGCCGTACCCGAAATACCCGCCGGCGCAAAACCAATTCCCATCGAATCGCGATTTTGCTCCAGTTCTTTGTCCAGACGCATAATTCCACCGAAAACCGCTTCGTCCTGTTCAATTACGCTCAAAAAACGGGCGGCCGGCTCTACGTCAGGCGATGCGCCGGTTCCGGCGGCAGAAGCCGTATCAATGCGACGGCAATATCCATCATGACGGCCCCCTAGACGGCAGCACTCCGAGAGTGGTAATTCCTATTGGAACTTGTATAATAGGAACAATTACTCTCCACCGGACCACCTTCTCAGTTTTCCGGGTCGGTCCCTGACCGACTCGCCATGCAGAGCTTATCCGATCGAGGAGACGCGCACGCTGCGTTTAGGCCAACCCGCCCAACGGAATCGAAAGCATGCTGACGCACAAACAGATTTGGAACGCGATCGACGCCCTCGCCGCCAAGAACAAGCTGTCCGCTTCCGGGCTGGCGAAACAAGCGGGCCTCGACCCCACCACCTTCAACAAGTCGAAGCGCGGCGCGCCGACCGGAAAACTGCGCTGGCCCTCCACCGAGAGCATCTCGAAAATTCTCGCGGCGACGGGCGCCAGCCTTGAGGAGTTCGTCTCCCTGGTCAGCCGCGACGGGGGCCCTCGTCCGCCCATCAGACTCGTGCCGCTGGTCGGCATGGCGCAGGCGGGCAGCCGAGGTTTCTTCGACGATGCGGGATATCCCGCCGGCAGCGGCTGGGACGAAATCCCCTTCCCCGAGCTCGGCGACGAACACGCCTATGCGCTGGAGGTGACCGGCGATTCCATGCTGCCGGTCTATCGCGACGGCGACCGCATCGTCGTCTCGCCGGCGGCGAATGCGCGCCGCGGCGACCGCGTGGTGGTGAAGACGCTGGCAGGCGAAGTGATGGCCAAGCAGCTGGCGCGGCTCACCGCCCAGCGCGTGGACTTGAAATCGCTGAATCCGGCCTACGAAGACCGCTCCTTCGCGCTTTCCGAAGTCGCCTTCATCCACCGCATCATCTGGGCGAGCCAGTAACATCGTTGTCACCCCGGCCAAGCGATCGGTCCGGGAGCGACAGCGAACGGACGCGATCGCGCAGAGCCGGGAACTACTGCAAAACGGGCGATTGCTTCGAAGTGGGTCCCGGGTCACTCCGCTTCGCTGCGCGCCCGTGATGACACAGGAGTTCAAGGATACCCTTCGTACTTCCTGGCCAGCGCGGCGAAGGCGTCGGCGTCGCCTTTCTTGAGCAGTTCCAGCAGCTCCCCGGCGCGTTTTTGCAGCAGGCGGTCGTAGGCGGTGCCGGCTTTGCCCTTCACCACGTTCAGGAACGAGGTTTCGATTTCGCCGCGGAAGCGCTCCGCGTCGTAGCCCGACAGCGTAAGGGCGTATTGGTAGCGGAGCGCGATGTTGTCCGGCGCCGCTTCGAACGCCGCCGCGTAAAGCTTGCGGCCCTTGTCGAGCGTCGCGCCGAAGAGAAGATAGCCCAGCACCTTTCCCCCGCCGCGCACCACTTCGATGTTCCAGCCGCCCAGCGCGGCCAGCGTCCAGGAATTGTTCGGGGCGGCCGCCAGCGCGGCGTCGAGCGTGCGCTTGGCTTCGCCGGGATAGCCTTTGCGTCGCGCCTCGTCGGTGCCCTCGATGCGGCTTTCGAGTCCCAGCGCGATGGCGAGATAGACATGGCCGTCCGGCATCGCGGGGCCGGCCGCGATGGCGCGGCGCGCGTAATCCTCGGCGCGCTTGAGACAGGGAAGACAACGCTCCTCGCGCGTGGTCTCGTCGGCCAGCGCCGCGCGCGCGGCATCGGCAAACCCCCGCGCATCGTTGCGTGCCAGGCCGGTGCGGATGGCGGCGTCGTACTTGCCGCCGGCGTATAGCTGGAAATCCGGCGTGGCCTCGGCCAGCGCGGGAGACATGCCCGCAAGCAACAGCACGAGGGCACAGAGGCGCTTCATTCCGCCGATACGAACTCCCCTTTGAGGGCGCGGTCGATCAGCGCGGCGGTCTCGCTGCAGCCGAACAACACGGCGAACGAGCCGAAGCGCGGTCCCTGGCTTTGGCCGAACAGCACCTCGTAGATCGCCTTGAACCAGTCGCGTAAGGGTTCGAATTGGTGGCGTTTCCCTATCTCGTATATCTCGAATTGAACTTTCTCGGCGTCGCGTTCCGTCGCGAAGCCGCGTAATTTTTCCGCCAGCTCGGCCAGCGCGGCGCGTTCCTTGTCGCTCGGCGCACGGTACTTCTTCGTGGGCTTGACGAAATCGTCATAGTACTTGATCGCGTATCCCACGAGTTTGTCCAAGCCCGGATTGGCTTCGGGCGATGCGTCCGGCGCATAGGACCGGATGAAGCCCCACAGCACCTCGCGATTGTGGGCGTTCGAGGCGCTGACGAGATTGAGCAGCAGCGCGAAACTGACGGGATAGGCTTCCTCGGGCGGTTTGCCGCCGTGGATGTGCCAGACGGGATTCTCCAGCCGCTGCTCGGGGGCCGTCTCCTTGGTGCGGTATAGCTCCAGGAAAGCGATGTAGTCGTCCACCGCCCGGGGAATGATGTCGAAATACATCTTCTTGGCGACGCGCGGCTTCTGGAACATGAAGAGCGCCAGACTCTCCTCGGTGCCGTAGGTCAGCCACTCGTCCACCGACAAACCGTTGCCCTTCGACTTGGAGATTTTCTGACCCTGCTCGTCGAGGAACAGTTCGTAGTTGAAGCCTTCCGGCGGGGTGCCGCCGATGGCGCGCACGATCTTCGACGACAGCTCGACGGAGCTGATCAAATCCTTGCCGGCCATTTCGTAATCGACGCCCAGCGCCAGCCAGCGCATCGCCCAGTCCGCCTTCCATTGCAGCTTGACGCGGCCGCCGGTGACGAGGCACTCCTCTTTCTTGCCGTCCTCTTCGTAGACGATGGTGCCGCGCTCCGTATTCCATTCGAGGACCGGCACCTGAAGCACCACACCGGTCTTCTGCGACACCGGCAGGAAGGGCGAATAGGTCGCTTTGCGTTCCGGCCCCAGCGTCGGCAGCACGACGTCGCGCACCTTTTCATAATGCGCCAGCACGGTGAGCAGCGCCTTGTCGAAACGCCCGCTCTTGTAGCATTCGGTGGAACTCAAGAACTCGTATTCGAAGCCGAAGCGGTCGAGGAACGCCTTGAGCCGCGCGTTGTTGTGGGCGCCGAAGCTCGTATGCGTGCCGAAGGGATCGGGGATCGAGGTCAGCGACTTGCCCAGGTGTTCGCGCAGCATCTCCTGGTTCGGCACGTTGTCCGGCACCTTGCGCAGTCCGTCCATGTCGTCGGAGAAGGCGAGAAGCCGCGTCGGCGCCTTCGACATCAGGGTAAATGCCCGGCGCACCCAGGTGGTGCGCGCCACCTCGCCGAAGGTGCCGATATGCGGCAAGCCCGACGGGCCGTAGCCAGTCTCGAAGATAACTTCGCGGCTTCCCCCACGCTTTTCGACCCGCTTTAAGAGCTTGCGCGCCTCCTCGAAAGGCCAAGCATGCGCCGCAAGCGCAAAATCATTCAAATGCATCGGAAAACCTTAAGCCTTTGGATATGGCCGGAAAGCTAGGCTTTGATTAGGTATGTCGTCAATGTCCATTGAGCCAATCCATGAGAGAGACAGCGACCGCAGCATCTTTGCAGGCCGCATCGATATTCTATACGCCCTAGGCCGCCACTATCTCTCTCTGCCCTTCGCCGTGCTGTGTGTGTTGGCCAAACTTTTCAGCGGCGGACATTTCGGCATTCTCCCGTTCCTTCCGCTGGTTCTGCAAATCGTCGTCGCCATCGCGGCCGAGCGGCTGACCACTGCCTACAAGCATCGTTCGCCGGACGCCGACCCGCACTTGTGGGCGAACCGCTACACCTTCATATCGGCCGTCGCGGGCGCCACCTGGGGCGTCGGCATTTTCTTCTGGCTGGTGCCGGGCTCGTTCGTCGTTCAGTCCTATCTTTGTCTGGCTTTCATGGGCATGGCAGCAACGGAATTTATCGCCCGCTGCGCGCATCGGCCGGCCTTTCTCGCGCATGTCTGCTTCTCTCTCAGCCCGCTGATCGTCATGTTGCTGATCCAGGGCACGCCCTATCACTATATGACGGCGATACTGGTCTTTTGCTTCGGTGCTGCGCTCGTGAGCTACTGCAACAGCTTGGCCCGCCTGCTCGACGAGAGTATCCGCCGCAAGTTCGACAACGCCGGTCTGGTACGCAAGCTGTCGGAAGAAAAGCTGCAGGTCGAGAAAGCACGCGACGCCGCCGAGGCCAGCGCCAATGCCAAGTCGGCCTTCATCGCCAATATCAGTCACGAGTTGCGCACCCCGGTGCACGCGCTCCTGGGTATGGCGCAACTCCTCAGGAGCGCCGATCTCGGCCGCCCGCACAGCGACCAGGTGAAAATCATGCTGGAGGCGGGCACCGGGCTGCAGACGCTGCTCGACGACGTCATCGCTTTGACGCAAGACGGCGACCGGTGCCCGATCGATTTGGATTGCGATCCCGTGCAGGCGGCTCGGGCCGTCGCGCATTCACTACAGCCCCGCGCTTTCGAAAAGGGGCTGCGCATGACCGCCACGGCGGACTTCGACTTGCCGCATGTCGCGGCCGATCCTCGGCGGGTCCGTCAGGCGCTTCTGAAACTGGTCGACAACGCTGTCAAATTCACCGAAAGCGGCAGCGTCGAAATTCGCGTCGAGACGCTTCGCCGCCACGATCAGGAATTCGTGCGCTTTGCCGTGCTCGACTCCGGTTTGGGCGTGCCCACCGAGGCGATCTCGAAGCTGTTCAAGCCGTTCTCGCCCGGCGACACATCCTATTCGCGCCACGACCGGGGCGTGGGACTCGGCTTGGCCGTGGTCAAGCACATCGTCGAGTCAGCCGGCGGCGAAACCGGATTCGACAGCGAACCCGGCCAGGGCGCCACTTTCTGGTTCGACCTTCCGGCAAAGCGGGTGCAGAGCGCTCATGGCGGCGCCGACAGCGATACCGTTCCCGCCCCCTCCGATCTCGATTTGCTGGTTCGCGCGGAAAATCCCGCTATTCAAGCGTGGCTGGCTCATGCGCTGGAGCCCTTCGGAAATCGGCTGTTCGTGGCGCAGACCCTCGGTGAAGCCATTACCCTGGCGCGGCGCGAAGAAGTCGATGTCATCCTGGTTTCCGGCGAAGAAGCCGATACGATCGCCGCGTCGGCGGGGGTCAGGGCGCCCATCCTTGCGTTGCTTATGAATGGCGAGCGTGCCCCGGTCTGCGCTCACGCCGTGCTGCGCTGGCCCGCCGAGCCGCGCCGGCTTTACGAGGTGCTGGCGGACATCTGCGTTTCCCGCAAGACGAAAGCCGCGGCCATGCCGGGCGAGGAAGCGTCCGCGGCCGTCGATGCGGAAGCGTTTGCTGCGCTTGAAAAGTCCGTGGGTGCGAAAACCCTGATCGAGATTCTGAAATCCTACATCGAGAGCGCCGAGCAGCTCTGCGCCTCGCTCGGAGCCGCCAGCGGCGATGCCAACTGGCCGCAGGCAACGCGGCTCGCCCAGGACATCGCCGGCAGCGCCAGCGGACTGGGGCTGTCGGCTGTGACTGCGGCGGCGCGCGCTTTCGCCACCGCCGCCCGTGAAGGCGCCGACGGCGATACTTTGCACGGCGATGCGCAGAAGATCGTCCTGCAATACGAACGCGCGCGCAAAGCGCTGGTCGACCTCTATCCGGAATTGGCGGCGTAGCGCAAAGTCCACAGATGGTCGTCGAGAGTCTTCATCCGGGTTGGATGGTGTGACGGAAGAATTCCGCGCATGATGACCGGCGATGTCCGGCGATAGAATCAGCACGCTCCTGCAATCCCTCCCTGCCCTGGTTCCCACGGGAAACGGCGCGGCGATCTGCGACGGCGCCGGCGTGCGGCGCGTCGATCTTGGCGAAGCGCGGCGGCTGTTCCGCTCCGGCGAGGTGCTGGTGGCGAATACGGCTTTTGTGGCGGGCCGTCTGCGGACGGACGCCGCCAAGCTGCCGTTCGACGTGCTGGAGCTGTTCGTCTTCGTGAGGCCCTGCGTACCTTGCGTGCCGAGCGCGCTCGGCATCGCGCGCGCCCTCGGCCTCGACGTCACGGAGGCCGCCGCCGCGCTGCACGAGGCGGCGGCAAAACTGCTCGAAGAACTCTCCGAAAGCCCCGAAGACGCGAAGGCTGCGCTGCGTCCGCTGGTCCAGTCGCTGACCAAGGCCGGTTGGCGCTGGGCGCCGCTCATCGAAGAATGCATCGGGGCGGCGGCCCTCCGGCACGCGCCGCTGGCGGGTTTCGAGGTCTGGCGCAAGCTGCCCGAATGGGAGGACGCACCCGCGCCGGGCAAGCCCTCGTCGCATCCCGTACCGCTGGAGGAAGCGCGCGCCCGCTTGCGCAGTCTGGTCGGGATCGCGGGCGAGGAGCGCCCCGAGCAGCGCGCCTATGCCGATGCGGCGAGCTATGCCTTCGAGCCGCGCGAGCGCGCCGGCGCGCCCAAGATCGCGCTGGTGGAAGCGGGCACCGGCATCGGCAAGACGCTGGGATATCTCGCGCCCGCCAGCCTGTGGGCGGAGAAGAACGGGCCGGGGCTTTGGATTTCGACCTATACCCGCAACCTCCAGCGCCAGATCGTGCAGGAGATCGCCCGCCTCTATCCCGATCCCGCCGAACGCGAGGACAAGGCGGTGGTCCGCAAGGGTCGCGAGAATTATCTCTGCCTGTTGAACTTCGAGGAAGCGGCCAAACGCACGGCCCTGGCGCCGGGCCAGCGCACGGTGGTGCTGGCGCTGATCGCGCGCTGGATTTCCCGCACCTCCGACGGCGACGTTTCGGGCGCAGGGTTCCCGGCCTTCCTGCAATCCTTCATGCCGCTGCGCGAGATCACCGACCGTCGCGGCGAGTGCATCTATGCCAGTTGCCCGCATTACCGTGTCTGCTTCATCGAGCGCATCGTGCGCCGCGCGCGCATCGCGCCCATCGTGGTGGCGAACCATGCCCTCGTCATCGCCAATGCGGCACAGGACTGGCTCTCCGTCGACGAAACCACTGACGCACCCGGCGAACGCCGCGTGCGCTATGTCTTCGACGAGGGCCATCATCTGTTCGATGCGGCGGATTCCGGCTTCGCCGCGGCGGTGTCGGGTACGGAGATGGCCGATCTGCGCCGCTGGGTGCGCGGACCGGAAAGCCGGGCGCGCAGCCGCTCGCGCGGCCTTGCAGACCGGCTGAAGGATTTGGTGGAAGACAACGAGCCCGCACGCGAAGCGCTGGACGAAGCGGTCGCTGCGGCGGGCGCGCTGGCGGGCGAAGGCTGGATGGTGAGACTCGCAAATCCGCACGGCCCCGGCGAAGTCTTCCTCGCGGCGGCCTACCAGCATGTGCGCGCCCGCACCGAGGACCGCGACCCCTACTATTCTCTGGAAGCGGAGCCGCATCCCCTCGGCGATGAAACCATCGAGGCGGCGCGCCATCTCGGCCTTGCCCTGAAGCGGCTGGCGGTGCCGCTCCTCAGGCTGGCGAAGTCGCTGCGCGCGGAGATGAACGAGAAAGCGGCCGAGTTGGAACCCTATCAGCGCGCCCGCATCGACGCGGCGGCTCGCGGTCTCGAATGGCGCGGTCGCATCATCCTGCCCGCCTGGATGTCCATGCTGGAGGCGCTTCATACCGGCGAAGTGAGTGACGAATTCGTCGACTGGTTCGAGATCGCCCGCGAGGACGGCCGCGATGCCGATGTCGGCCTGGAGCGGCGCTGGATCGATCCCACCATCCCGCTGGCGAACGAAGTGCTGGCGCACGCGCACGGCGCGCTCGTCACCTCGGCCACGCTGCGCGACGCCGGCGACACGGAAGGCGACTGGCAGAGCGCGGAAGTGCGTACCGGGGCCCATCACCTGCCCGAGCCGCCCAGGCGCGCCAGCTTCGGCTCGCCCTTCTCCTATGCGCGCCAGTCGCGCGTCTTCATCGTCGGGGACGTGGAGCGGCGCGATGCGGACCAGCTTGCCGCCGCTTATCGCGAACTTTTCCTGGCGGCGGGCGGCGGGGCGCTCGGACTGTTCACCGCCGTGCGTTCGCTGCGCGCTGTGCAGAGCAAGATTGCGGAGCCGCTCGCGGAGGCCGGGCTTACGCTCTATGCCCAGCATGTGGACCGCCTCGACACCGGTGCGCTGGTCGATCTTTTCCGCAGCGAAGAGAATTCGTGCCTGCTCGGCACAGATGCTCTTCGAGACGGCGTGGATGTGCCCGGCCGTTCGCTCCGCCTCGTGGTGTTCGACAAGGTGCCCTGGCCCAAGCCGACCATCCTGCACAAGGCCCGCCGCACCCGTTTCGGCAAAGGCTATGACGACCTGCTCACCCGGCTCCGCCTCAAGCAGGCCTTCGGGCGGTTGATCCGCGGCTCCACGGACAAGGGCTGCTTCGTGATCCTGCAATCGCAGACGCCATCGCGGTTGTTGACTGCATTCCCGCCCGAAACGCCTGTCCTGCGTTGCGGCCTTGCCGAAGCGGTGCGCGAAATCCGTGGGTTTCTTGGGGAAGGCGCGTGACGGGGGGATGCCGGGAACTATACTCGGCTCCTTTCCTCCCCCGTTTACGGGGGAGGTGCCGAGCGTAGCG
>PMKE01000031.1 GCA_003158585.1 Alphaproteobacteria bacterium | reverse complement strand
GCCGTCCAGATATGGGTCCCGGACAGCCGCTACGCGGCTTCCGGGATGACAAGCAGGGCAGGACTCGGCAAGCTCCGCGTCATGACCAAACGGCCGAAACTCCTGTTGATCGTGCCCGCCAAATGGGCCGGACCCTGGAAGTCGTCGCTCGATACGGTGGAACTGCTGATCGAAGGGCAAGACGCCTACAGGCCCGAAGAGATCGACTATGTCCTCAGCTTCCGGCCGCCGCCGGGATTTCTCAAGACGCTGCCGCGCCTCAAGGCCGCCTTCTCGCTCGGCGCGGGAGTCGACGGGTTCCTCTGCGATCCCGACTATCCGAAGCGCGTGCCGCTGGTGCGCTTCGTGGACCGCACCTTGTCGGCGGAGATGGCGCAATTCGTGCTGATGCACATTCTGATCCGCCACCGCCTGCAGCGCTTCTTCGACGACGCCCAGCGCCACAAGCAATGGCGCCAGATGATGCTGCCGCGGAAGACCGAGGAGACGCGCATCGGCTTCCTCGGCATGGGCGAGATCGGCGCCTTTGCCGCCGCGCGCGTGGCGGAACTGGGCTTTCCGGTTTTTAGCTGGAGCGCGACGCGCAAGAGCTTGCCGGGCGTGAAGAGCTTTGCCGGCGACGCGGAGCTGCCGGCCTTCCTCGCCCAGACGGATATTCTCGTCTGCCTGTTGTCGCTGACGCGCAAGACCGCCGGGATCCTCAACGCCAAGACCTTCGCGGCGATGCCCGAAGGCGGCTTCGTCATCAATGTGGCGCGCGGCGGGCATCTGGTCGAGAAGGACCTCGTGGCGGCGCTCGATTCCGGCCACCTCTCGGGCGCGGCGCTCGACGTCTTCGAGGAGGAGCCGCCGCCGCCGGACAGCCCCTTGTGGAACCACCCGAAAGTCACGGTGACGCCGCACGTCGCCGCGATCTCGCAGCCGCTGGTGGCTGCGCGCTATGTGCGTGACGGCATCGCCGCCTTCGAGCGCGGCGAGAAGCCGGACAACATCGTGGATGTGGAAAGGGCGTATTAGAGCGAAAAGCGAACAGGGCTTCGAGCCGCCTCGCCTACGTCCGTTATGCGCTAGTTTCAGCCGTTCGGATCGGCTGAGTTATTTGTGGCGAGTGGTCAATTCGCGCTTGCCTGCCCGTGCAGCGGTGATAGCGAGCGTCCGGCGGTAAACCGTTAATGCCGCGACGAACGCCCCAAACACACCCGCCACAATGAATGCAAGAACGTCCTGTGGATCAATGAGGGTAAGCGCAGTTCCCGAATATACAATTGCGCCATCCGTCACCAACACAAACAGCATCACCATAAGCGCCCACAAAAGCGCTAGTCTCCTTGGCGATGCGCCCCGGTCTTCCCAGACTCTCAACCACATCGCCATTAGCAGGAAGAATGGTCCCGGCGCCGCGAAGGCCAAATAGGGGCCAGCCATTTCGTCCGCCGACTTTTGTAGAACCAACATGGCAAAGAACGCTGGTATGAGCACGAGAACGAAATACAGGACACCGGCCCAGGCCATTTTCCGCCAAAGGTTTTCCGGCATACTTGGACTAGACGGACCCATCGCCACCCCACTCATATGCTGAGCAGTGTAGCGGCGGAAACGAATGGCAACAAATGGCGCAAAGCGGACATCCCCCTTGTTTGGAGCCGTCCCCTACTCGCTATTCGCTTTACCGTACCGCTCCTTCAGCATCCGATAGATCGCCCGCGCTGCGGTGGCTTCCGCCCCGCGCGGACGGCCCGGTCGCGGCCGGTCGGTCCAGGCGGCGATGTCGAAATGCACCCAGCTTTTCGCCGCTGTCACAAAGCGATTGAGGAACAGCGCAGCCGTAATGGCGCCCGCATAGCCGTAATCGGGGGCATTGGTGAGATCGGCGACGTGGCTTCCCAGCAGGGCATCGTAGCCGCGCCACAAAGGCAGCCGCCACAAGGGATCGCGGGTTTCCGCCGAAGCCTGCATCAGCTCGGCTGCCAGCATCTCGTCGTCGGTGAAGAAAGGCGGCAGCTCCATGCCGGTGGCGATACGCGCCGCGCCCGTGAGGGTCGCTATGTCGATCAAGAGGTCCGGCGCTTCGTCGTCGGCTTCGGCCAATGCATCGGCGAGCACCAGGCGCCCTTCGGCGTCGGTGTTGCCGATCTCGATGGTGAGGCCCTTGCGGCTCGGGAACACGTCGGCGGGACGATAGGCGGTGCCCGAGACGGAATTCTCCACCGCCGGAATGAGAACGCGCAGCCGCACCGCGAGCCCGGCATCCATGATCATCCCCGCCAGCGCCAGCGACACGGCGGCACCGCCCATGTCTTTTTTCATGGTGGCCATGCCCGCGGTGGTTTTGAGATCGTAGCCGCCGGTGTCGAAGCAGACGCCCTTGCCCACCAGCGTCAGCTTGGGCGATTTCGGATTGCCCCAGCGCAGGTCGATCAGGCGCGGCGGGCGCGCCGAGCCGTGCCCCACGGCATGGATCAGAGGGTAATTCTTCTTGAGCAGCGCCTCGCCCGCGATTTCGGAGAATTTCGCGCCGTGCTTCTTCGCCACTTCGCGCGCGGCGGCGGAAAGTTCCTCCGGCCCCATGTCGTTGGCGGGCGTGTTGATGAGATCGCGCGCCAGGAAGATGCCTTCGACGATGCGGCTTACTTCCTCGCCGTCGGCACCCTCCGGCAGCACGAGCTTGGACGGCGTCTTGGTCTTCTTGCGGTAGCGCGCGAAGCGATAGGTGCCGAGCGCCCAGCCGAGCGCGGCCAGCGTGGGCTCCGACGGCGGCGTCGCAAAACGATAGACGCCGGAAGGCAAGCGCTCCGAAAAGGCGGCCGGTGCCAAAGGATCGCGCCCCGCTCCCAATCCGAGCACGGCAAAGGCGAGATTACCCGCGGCGTCGGGAACCAGGCGCAATTCGTCCTCTTTGGCGGCAAACCCCGAGGCCTTGAGGAAGGCCGCTTCCCGCTTGCTGCGGCCGGCGAGAAACTTCTTGAGATCGGATGCGGCCACGCTGTGCAACGGCACGGCGCCTTTTGCGCTTTTGACAAGGCTGGGATGCATGGGAAAAACCTTTGCGATTTGCAGCATCGACTCTAGAAATGACGGATTACGCCCGCAACCGGAGAAATGCCATGTACACCCTCGTCCTCGGAAACCGGAACCTGTCGAGCTGGAGCCTGAGGCCCTATCTCGCCATGCGCGCCACCGGCGCCCCTTTCGACGAGGTGACGATCCAGTTGGACCAGCCGGACTCGAAGGCGGCGATCCTCAAGCATTCCCCTGCCGGCAAGGTTCCGGTGCTGAAGATCACGGAGAGCGGCCGCACCACGACGGTGTGGGACAGCCTGGCGATCTGCGAGACCCTCGCCGAACGTCATCCCGAGGCCCGGTTATGGCCGGAACACGCGGCGGCCCGCGCCGAAGCGCGCGCCACTGCCGCCGAAATGCATTCGGGCTTCCCGGATGTGCGCGAGCAGCTCACGATGAATTTCGCGCGGCGACTTCCCAAGCCCGAACTGCGGGAAGCGACGAAGGCGCAGATCGCGCGCATCATCGAAGCCTGGGAGCACGCGCTCGGCCGCCACAACGGCGAATTCCTCTTCGAGCATTTCTCCATCGCCGACTGCATGTATGCGCCGGTGGTGTCGCGCTTTCTCACTTACGGCATCGAGACGCCGCCCATCAAGACCTATTGCGAGCGCATGATGGCGCTGCCGGCCATGCAGGATTGGATGACCGCCGCCAAGGCGGAGGTGGAGAAGGGCTGGGAGTGACGCCGCTCTTACTTGCCCCGCACCGGTTTTGCGGGAAGCTTGCCCATCTCGCGATAGAAGCGCTCGGCGCCGGGATGCAGCGGCGCGGTTAGTCCCTTTGCGGCGTCTTCCAGGCTGAGGCGATCCATCGGGGCCGCGGCGAACAGCGCGCGATTGGCGGGATGGAACAGCGCGCGCACCAGACCGTAGACGGTTGCGGGCGACACCGTGTCCTTGACGATCCACAGGATGCGGCTGCCGACGGTCGGTATCGCGGCGGCATTGCCGTAGGTCCCTGCGGGAATTACGTCCGCCGAAAGGCCGGGGTTGCGCGACGAGAGGCGGCGGGCGTCGATGGCAACAAGCCGCGCCGAGCCTTTCGCCATAAGGCCCGCGACCAGGGGCGAGGGCACCGTACCGAGGAAGAAGAAGGCGTCGAGCTTGCCCTGTTGCAGCAGGACGGCGCCGGCCTCGTCGCTTTCATGCCGCAGTTTCAGGCTGCGCATGGACACGCCATAGGCCGCGAGAATCTCGCCCGCGGCGATCTCGCCGGAGCCCTCGCTGCCCAGCGAGACGCGCTTGCCGCGCAGATCGCGCACGCTCTTGATCTTGGAATGCGTCGAGACGACGAGCTGCATGCTCTCGGGAAACAGCGCAGCGATGGTGCGGATATGGCTCTGGCGGCCCAGTTCGCGGAAGGTGCCGCGCCCGGCCACGGCATCGGCCACGATGTTGCCCGGCGCCAGGCCCGAAGCCACCTGGCCCGCATCGACCGCCAGCACATTGGCCGCTGCCCCGTCGCTGGAGCGCGTCGAGACCATCAGCCCTGGCGGCCCGCAGACGCCCGGCTTGTCGCAGCGCGCCAGTCCCGGCGGATGGCTGATGGTACTGGCAATCAGTTCGCCGACGGGAAAATAGCTGCCCGCCGCCGAGCCCGCGGCGATTTCGAAGGATTGGCGCGACGTCTGGGCCGCCCCCTGCCGGGCCGAAAACGGCACCAGGACGGCAAGCCCCAGAGCCGCCGCCAGCAAACCCGTTCCGACCGGACGATTCATGTGCGTGTTCCTGGCACCTCTTTACGTCAGCAATGGGACGCAAGCACGGCAGATACCGAATCTTAATCAAATTTTCTGCGTCCGTCCGTAGGTATTGCAACGGACCGCGCCCCCGGCGGAGGCATAACTTAAGGCTTTGTTGACGGCGCCCGAGCATTCTGTGCGGTGCAGATTTGAAGGCAAAGAAGATGCCCCGTCTCGTCGTCCGCATGGGCGTTCTCGCATTGTCGGCACTGCTCGCCGCCTCGGCGGGAGCCGCCACCCCCGCAGCCGAGCCTCAACAGGATACGCTGGCGCAAAGCCTCGAATCCGGGATCAGGGATGCCCAGATCAAGCGCAGCCAGGGCGACTATGCCGGAGCGGTGCATGTGCTCAGCCAGTTGATGCTGGCGGCGCCCGACGATCCGCGTGTGGTGGGCGAATACGGCAAAGTCCTGATCCAGCAAGGGCGCGCGCGCAGCGCAATCGATTTTTTGACGCGCGCCGTTCAGCTCCAGCAGGCGGATTGGATGCTCTATTCCGCCCTCGGCGTGGCCTACGACCAAGTCGGCGATTTCGCGAACGCCAGAGCCGCTTACGAACGCGCGCTGTCCCTCAAGCCCAACGAGACCGCGATCCTCAACAACTACGCCATGTCGCGGATGCTGGCGGGCGATCTTCCCCAGGCCAAGAAGCTGATCGCGATGGCCGCCGCCGGTTCCATCGACGAGCGCGTCGCGCGCAACGTGAAGCTGATCGACGGACTGGCGCCTTCGGTCGTCGCGAGCGCAGCGCCGCCCGCCGTCTATCAAGCTCCGGCCGCCGGCAAACCTGCAACGCAACCGCCGAACGCGTTCGTCGCACAAGGCACCCCCAGGCCGCTCATGAAGCCGGGCGCCACCGTGATGATGCAGAGCGTGCCCTTCGATCCCAAGGCCGGCCGGTTCAAGCCCGCCAAGCCCGCGACGGCCCTTGCAGCGCATCGCGCGCCGGCCGCTCCGAAAGTCGCGGCTCATAAGCCCGCCATGCCGGTGGTGACCAGAACCGTAAAAGTGGTAAAGCTGAAGGCGCCGGTTGCCGGCGGCATTCCCGCGCTGAGACTGGCAAACGACCGGCCGTAGAGTCGGTTGTATTCCGATTGAATCAACCCAACTTGTCATCCCGGAAGCCGCATAGCGGCTGTCCGGGATCCACTTTCAAACATGCGCTTGTGTGTGAGTGTTGGGGTGGA
>PMKE01000021.1 GCA_003158585.1 Alphaproteobacteria bacterium | reverse complement strand
CTGCGCCGCCAGCGTCTTGTTGGGCGCCAGGATCAGCGCGGGGCGCTGCACCGTCTCGATCACTTTGGCCATCGTAAATGTCTTGCCCGAGCCGGTGACGCCGAGCAGCACCTGGTCGCGTTCGTTGGAATTGGCGCCGCGCACCAGCTCCTCGATGGCCTTGGGCTGGTCGCCCGCGGGGCTATAGTCGCTGACCACCACGAACTTCTTGCCGCCTTCGGATTTCTCCGGCCGCGACGGACGATGCGGCACGAAGCCGGTGATCTCGGCGCCGGTCATCTCGCCGAAGCCGCTGCCGCGACTGATCTCCAATCCGCCTTTTGGAACCATGCCGTTGTTATGCGCCATAGGGGGAATATAGAGTGTGTTTCCCTTGTGTTCCAGTCCGTGGTATCTTACAGTAAGGACGAAAGGAGCCATTCTATGAACGCGGTGTTCGGCAAGATCACCTCCAAGGCGCAGACCACGCTGCCCAAGGAAGTGCGCGAGGCGCTGGGCGTCAAACCGGGCGACATGCTGGTCTATCGCATCGCCAAGGGGAAGGTGACGCTGGCGCGCGCCGAGCCGATGGACCGCGCCTATCTCAAATCGGTGGAGTCGACCTTGTCCGAATGGGCGAGCGCGGCAGACGCCGCCGCCTACGACAAACTCTGATGCTGATCTGCGAAGCTGGCGACGTCGCCATCGTGCCGTTTCCTTTCACGGACATGGCGGTGGCCAAGCCGCGCCCGGCCTTGGCGCTGTCGTCGCAGAAGGCCAACGGCGAATCCGGCAACACCATCTTCGCCATGATCACCACGGCTGCGCGCAGCCATTGGCCCACCGACGTGCCGCTCGCCGATGCCGAGACGGCCGGTCTCACCGCCGCGTCGCTGGTGCGCCTCAAGCTGTTCACGCTCGACAACCGGCTGGTGTCGCGCAAGATCGGCGCGTTGTCGCCGCGCGACCGGGGGGCCGTGCGCAAAATGCTGCGGGCGGTGGTGGGTGTTTAGGCGACGCGACCGGTCTGCGCGGCATCCCAATGTGCAATTCTTCAATGCACGATGTCTGTCACCTGCCGCGCACTCAATAGTTTGTCATGTGTCGTATAGCGTATGCCCTGCATGAAGCCCGATGGCGCGTCGCCAAATGGGATCGGACGTTCCAGTTTTTGTGCCGGTCCCTTAAAGATAACGGCGAACTTCCCACCGTCACCGTACGGCTCGATGCGGTCAATCTCGGCAATATGAGTAATCGCGGAAATCGGAGCACTTTGGTAAGCGGCAATCCAACGAAGACGCGGCCTCATTCCTCCAGAGATGCGAATGGCGTACCAGCGATTCTCGCCGAGGAACACACTTTCGAATCCTTCTTCACGCGCGGGAACTATGATTGTGTCATTGTCCGTGTCGAGACTTAGCTGCTTTTGCTCGTAAGTTTGTGGAACGTCGGGATCCGCAACGGGTTGGCGCAATTCTAGTACTCTCAGCCCTGCCAAAGGCAAGATTTGGAGAATTTCGTTCAGGAAAGCCTGAGTGTCAGCGCGTTCTGACTCGGAAAGTCGAGGTTCGGAGGGCGTTTGTCCATTATCCAGGTCGGCACGATCAGCGGCTTTAGCTTTTGCGTAGAGCGCGTACTCAAGCCAAAGAATGTGCGCGCGATTTAGGCTGTTATTCGTTGACAGAAAAGTAATAGCCCAATCCCAAAATTCTTTTCCTTTAGCGTGTTGGTCAAGGCGCTCTCTGAGATCGTCCGCCTGACCTATGTAGAGAATCGGTCGATCGGTATCGCCTTCGTAGCCAACCAAGATGTAGACGCCCGGTCTACCAAATTCATCCCTACGGCGGGTGT
The DNA here is from genome assembly GCA_003158585.1 of Alphaproteobacteria bacterium. Lineage (GTDB taxonomy): Bacteria > Pseudomonadota > Alphaproteobacteria > Micropepsales > Micropepsaceae > Rhizomicrobium. The sequence goes on along the minus strand of PMKE01000021.1, from coordinate 43,404 downwards.
CCGGCCATCGTTCGCGGGGAATGACAATTCCCAATCCGGTCCAATTCATCCGGTCAATGATTCGAACTCCCTCGGGATCACCGTCGGGAACGAAAATGCGAATGGTGAATGGAGCAGTCATAGCATCACTCCGCCGCCTGCAGCGTCGGAATCTTCCGCGTGTCGATGCGGCGCTCGGCGTGCCAAAGATCGTAGGCCGATTGCAGGTTAAGCCAGAGCCGCGGACCGTTGCCGCACAGCTTGCCCAGCCGCACCGCCATCTCCGGCGTCACCGGGCGCGGGTTGCGTTTCGCGATAATGCGGTGAAGCGTCTGGCGCGTCACGCCAAGCTTCGCGGCAGCGTCTATGACCGAAAGGTCGAGCGCGGGCAGAACGTCCTCGCGCAGGATTTCTCCCGGATGGGTCGGCGGCAGGGCGCGCTTAAGAGCCATGATAATCCTCCAGATCGACGGCGTACGCGACGCCATTCTCCCAGGCAAAGGTGATCCGCCAGTTACCGGTCACGCGCATCGAATAGCGTTTCGGCACGAATCCCTTGAGTGCATGAAAGCGAAAGCCCGGCACATCGAGATCGCCGATGCCCTCGGCGCTTTCCAAGACCGACAAGATTCGTTTGACGCGATCCAGCGCATTCGGATTCACGCCTCTCGGATCGTTCTTTTCCCAAAGGCTACGCAACGCTTTGCTGCGGAACGATTCGATCATGTGTAACTTATAAAGTTACAAAATGTCCGTGTCAAGCGGCGAGTTACACTTTGCAAAACTCAGGCCGCTTTCGGCCGAAGCAACGCCAGATCGCTACCGATTTCCCGCTTTTTGGCCCTGAGATCGTAATCGGTTTGCAGGCCGAGGAAGAACCCCTCCGACATTCCGAAATAGCGCGCCAGCCGGAGGTCGGTGTCGGCAGTAACGGAACGCAGTCCAAGCACGATCTCGTTGATGCAGTACGCGCACGGCGCGCGCCAGCACGTTCTGGCTGAGACCCATCGGCTTCAGGAATTCCTCTGCCAGGATTTCGCCCGGCGTGATCCGCGGAAGAAGCGCACTGCGCGCAATCCCTCGCTATGCTCCGCGCCCGATTGCAAGGAGCTGCAGGAACAATGGCGGCAAGGACTGGCCATAAGGAATAATACGGATGCTAAACACCCGTAATTGTGTAGCGACTGTACGTCATATTGACCGAAACGACCTTCCTTCTCAGGCTGGGCTCCATAACAATAACAATGGGGTTTGCGATGATATTTCCGCTTGCGGCCGCGTTTGCGGCATTTTTTGCGAGTGCCGGCAACCCCGTTACGCCCGCTCAGGCAGTGTCCGTCGAGGCGCTGCAGGTCGTTCCGCTGATCGAGCCCGCCGCTCTCGACAGGCTGATGAAGGCGCAGGTCCGCGTCGCCATCGTCGATGTGCGCCGGCCCGAAGAATTCGCCCAGGGCCATATCGAAGGCGCCGTGCTGATGCCGCTGGATTCGCTGGCCGCGACCTACCGGCAGATCCCGCAGGATGTGAAGCTCGTCGTCTATTGCCGTGCGGGTCACCGCAGCGCGCAGGCGGTGCAGTTCCTCCTGGCGCACGGCTACGCGCGGGCTGTCAGCCTCAACGGCGGCTACACGGCATGGAGCGCCCTGCCGCACTGAAACACGGGCTGTTGTTTTCCGCCGTTCAGTTCGCCGTCTCGGGCCGCTGGTAGACGAGGGTGACGCCCTCCCAAACCTCGATCCGCTTCGAGCCTCTCAGCTTCATGGCGTGGGCCAGCACCTTGGCCTGCATGTCGTTGCTGCAGTCGGCGGCGATCTCGGCCGCCAGCGTACCGTCGTCGTTGAGGTAGCGGATGTCGTAACTCGGCATGGCGTCTTACTCCTCCGGCCAGCCCACCCGCCGAACCCACCTTCAGATATCGGTTCGGGATTGTCGAATGACAAGTCTGATAAGAATTCGCGACGCCGCACGAATTCATCGCGCTTTGTCGCGCCGGATTATTCCGGGACACCATGTTGACATCGGCCTGGACCAACCCCACATGGTATGAAGTCTCATCGAGAGGGACCCATGACCGAGAGTAACGCGCCGCGCGCCGCGGTTGACGGCGATTCCGGCCGCGTTATGGCGCTGGTCGCCTATGTTCTGTTCCTGATCGGCTGGCCGACGCTGCATCTGGCCACCATCGGCGGCGTCGTCCTGGCCTATGTCCAGCGCACGGACAGCCGCGGCACGATCTGGGAATCGCACTTCGACGCCATCATCAAGACGTTCTGGATCTCGCTGGTCGTCGGCGTGATCGCTATTCCGCTCTGCTTCGTGGTGGTCGGATTTGGGGTTCTGGGAATCCTGGTGATCTGGTTTCTCTACCGCACGATCCGCGGCCTGGTGCACGCCATCGATTCGAAACCGTATTGAATCATCCTCCCCTTGTGGGAGGGTCGAAATTTGCGAAGCAAATTTCGGGGAGGGGGCGATTTACGATCGCCCTCGAACCACTACTCCTCGCCGCCGCGGCTGCGCATGTGCGACATGGGATCGGGCGGCGGCAGCGCGTGCGGGCGCGCGAAGAAGAAACCGAGCAGTCCCAGCATCAGCGTCAGCGCGAAGGTGTAGGGCGCGATGCCGTAGATGATGTCGGGCACCATCGCGGCGGTGTGGAAGCTCATGCCCATCGAAGCGCCCCACAAGGTGCAGCTCCCGATGCCGTCGGTCGAAACCGGGCAGTCTTCGTATTTGGAGACCAGCACCGCTATCATCGGCAGCACCAGCGACAGGATCGGCAGGAGCAAGAGGCTCATGGTGCCGAGCAGCGGACGGTGGGCGCGGAAGGCGGCCAGCGTGGCGATAATCGAAACGCCGATCAGCAGCGAGGTCTCGGTGGTGAGGTACCAGGCGAGCGAAAGCGTGTCGCGCAGGCCGGCGCCCAGCGTCATGCCGTGGCAGAGATCGGGACCCGGCTGGCATTGTGCTGCGTAAGCCGCGCCGCGCACGATCCACACCAGCGCCGCGGGGCCCAGCAACAGCGCCACGCAGAGTCCCCATGCCGTCAGGGTGGCGCGCTCGCTGACTATCGGAAAATCTCCGTCTTCCATGCCCTAATTTAGCCATATCGGGGCGGCGGCGGGCGAAAATGCTTAAGGCATGATTAACGCCGCCGTCGTATAGTAAGCTTTGCTTAGGGCCTTTTCTTGTATCGCGTGTCGGCGCCGGAACGGCCGCCGGCGATGCCGGCAGAGAAGCTGCCGCGGTCGGATCGATGCGTAAACTGATTGTCTTGTCAGGCGGATGGGGCTTGATCGGGGTCGGCGCCGTGCTGGTGCTGGCGCCTGTTCCGATCCCCCTGATCGGCACCGTGCCGCTGCTGACGGGCGTCGCCATCGTTGCGGCCAATTCCAAGCCGTTTCGTCGCAGGATACAGGGCCTGCGGCATCGTTTCGCGTTCCTCTCGCGCTGGCTCGAACGTTTCGTGCATCGCGCCCCGCGCATCGTCAGGGTGATGATCCACCGCACGCGGCCGCACGCGCTCTACCGCCACGCGCGCATGCGCAAGCGCTGACGACACCTTCGCCGCGCCGCCCGTTCATGGCCGGCCTCAGTGTCCTTTTTCCCGTTCCAGGAAATCGCGCACCAGTTCGGCGTTGCGGCCGGCGTCGGCCGTCCCGACGCGGCTCTTGGCGCGGATGTCGATGCGCACGCCGATGGCGCCCGCCGGGCGCACGCGGATCGCGATGTCGGACACCGAGCCGAACCACAGACTGGTGTCGGTCGCCTCGATGCGCCCCTTCTTGATGTCGAAAGCGGCCACCTGCCAGCCCAGTGCGTTGACCGCATTGAGCGCGCGCCAGAAATACTTGGCGATGAATTCGCGCTGCGGCGTCCGGTTGTCCAGATTCTCCTGCGGCTTGATGTCGGGATAGGCGTTCTTCTGCGCCAGCGCCGTCGTCATCTTTTCGCCGTCGTAAACGACCATCACGGGCCCGTCATAGCTCGCCGGATTGGGCGCGCCTTTGCGCCATTCGAGCAGCGTCTCGAATTTGGGCGCGTCGCCGATGTCGGTGGAGATGTCGTGGATCGGCGGCAGGGTGTAGCAGTGCCAGACGTGATCGGCGGGAATGCCGGTCAACAGCGACGAGCCGAGCAGTCCGATGCCGCCCAGCCGCCAGCCCAGGCTGTTGTTCATGGCCAGCGCCCGCCAGATCCAGGCGAGGCCGCAGAAGAATCCCACGGCGCCGAATCCCAAGCCGGGTGTCAGCAGCGTGACGCCGAAGTCGATGTCCCACTGGTGCAGCCGCGTGCCGCCGCAGGCCACCGCGGCGATCGCGAGGCCGACGAGAAAGGCCGCGAAGGAAATCCTCGCGAGCAGCGGCTGGTAACGCATCGTCCCCTCTTACCGGCCCGCTAGCCGGGCAGGCGATAACCTGCAAAACGCTCGCGCAGGGCCACCTTCTGCACTTTCCCTGTCGCGGAATGCGGAATCGCGTCGATAAATACAACCTCGTCGGGTATCCACCATGTTGCGATCTTCCCGGAGAGGAAGGCGAGTATATCCCCTTTTGTGGCGGTTTGACCCGGCTTCAGCACCACGATCAGCAGCGGCCGTTCGTCCCATTTGGGGTGAGGGACCCCGATCACCGCCGCCTCGGCGATGGCCGGATGGCAGACCGCCAGGTTCTCGATCTCGATGGAGGAAATCCACTCCCCGCCGGACTTTATGACGTCCTTGGCCCGGTCGGTGATGGTCATGTAGCCGTCGCGGTCCAGGGTGCCGACGTCGCCGGTGTCGAACCAGCCTTCGGCGTCGAAGGCACCCGGCCCGTCGCCGCGGAAATAGGACTTGGCGACGGCGGGGCCGCGCACCTTGAGCCGGCCGAAGGTCTTTCCGTCGCGCGGCAGCTCGCGGTTCTCGGCGTCGGTGATCTTCATCTCGACCCCGAAGGGCGGATGGCCCTGCTTGACCTTGTAGTCGAGCTTCTTCTCCCAGGAGAGGTCGGCGATCCCCGCCTTCAGCGTACCGAGCGAGCCGAGCGGGCTCATCTCGGTCATGCCCCAGGAATGGACGACCTCGACGCCGTATTTCTTCTCGAAGATCTCGATCATGGCGCGCGGAGCGGCGGCGCCGCCGATCAGCACCTTCTTGAGCGCGGGCAGGGTCTTGCCGGTCTCCTCCAGATAATTGAGGGCGGCGAGCCACACCGTCGGCACGGCGGCGGTCATCGTCACCTTCTCGTCGGCGAAGAGCCGGCAGAGCGAGGCACCGTCGAGGCGCGGGCCGGGCAGCACCAGCTTGGCGCCGGTCATCGGCGCGGCGAAGGCGATGCCCCAGGCATTGGCATGGAACATCGGCACCACGGGCAGCATGGTGTCGCGGCTGGAAAGTCCGAGCGTGTCGGTGGCGCAGGCCATCATGGCGAGCAGGGTGTTGGAGCGGTGGCTGTAGAGCACGCCCTTGGGCTTGCCGGTGGTGCCCGAGGTGTAGCAGAGCCCGCAGGCCGTATGTTCGTCGAATTCCCTCCAGGCGAAGCTGTCGCTCATCGGCGCGATGAAGTCCTCATAGGCGACGAGATTGGGAATCCCGATGTCCGGCAGATGTTCGCGGTCGCTCAGCGCCACGAAGAACTCGACCGTTTCGAGCTGCGGCGCGATCCTGGCAACCAGTTCGGCAAAGGCGACGTCGAAGAACAGGGCGCGATCGCCGGCATGGTTTGCAATCCATACGATCTGGTCGGGGAAGAGGCGCGGATTGAGGGTGTGGTAGACGGCGCCCACGCCGGCGATGCCGTACCAGCTTTCGAGATGGCGCGCCGTGTTCCAGGCCAGCGTGGCGATGCGGTCGCCCATGCCGATGCCGCGTGCGAGGAGCGCTTCGGACAGTTTTCTGGCGCGCGAATCGATCCGGCGGTAGTTGCTGCGCTCCACCGTGCCTTCCGGGGTTTGCGTCACGACTTCGCGGTCGCCGTGAAAAATCGCGGCGTGATCGATGATTTTGTGCAACAGCAGCGGCCAGTCCTGCATCAGCCCGAGCATGGCAAATCCCCAAATTCAGGTGGGGCGATCTTAACCCGCGAACACCTTGATATTCCAAATAGAATGCGTTTAAGGAACACTCAATAACGTAGCTGTAGAGGAGGATTATAGGGGAAAAACTTCACGTTAGCTTTCTGTATAAATACAGTACTGTAATAGGGATTAGTCTTGACGTTGACGTAAGGGTATCCGTATTATTCCCTATCTGAGAAATTGTCAGGGCACGATCTCTTCAAGAGCAAAATGCAAAAGGCCGCTGCGGCCGGGCCCTGGTGGAACGATGGGAACCACAATGAACCGCACCTTCACGATACGTCAGCTCACCAAGGAATTTTCCGTAACGGCGCGTACTCTGCGTTTCTACGAGGACGAAGGCTTGATCGGACCCGAACGGCGCGGCCAGACCCGCATCTATTCGGTTCGCGACCGGGCGAGAATCATCCTCATCCTGCGCGGCCGGCGACTGGGCTTTTCGCTGGCCGAGATTCGCGAATACCTCGAGCTCTACGATCAGACCCTCAACGTGCGCCAGCTTCAGCACGCCCGCCGCAAGTTCGAAGAGCGCATCGCCGCCTTCGAGCGTCAGAAGATCGAGATCGACTTGGCGATCGGCGAACTCAAGCGCAGCATCGAAGAGGTCGACGACCGCCTGGCGGATCACAAGTCCGGGCCGCTTGAAATGGTACACGAAGCCGCCGCAGCGTAACGCGGCAGCTTGTTTCCTGAAAACGGCGAGGGGGACGGCCTCCCCCTCGCCGTTGCCTTTCCAAGCTGAGAGCGCGAGCGGCTCGCAGCGCGCCTCGATTTCCCCCTACCGTAAAGTGTCCTAGAATCCGTCCGTCAAATCGAAGGGAGGATTCCATGCGCTACGGCAGCTTTGCGCTCGCGGTCCTGATGCTGGCGGGGGCAGCCCGGGCCGACGACAGCTCGGCGGCGCTCCAGGCGGGCGGCATTGTCTTCACCAAGAACACGCCCATCCGCATGGCGGCCGAGGATCTTACCATCAGCCCCAACGCGGTGCGCATCCGCTTCGAATTCGTCAATCCGACGGCGAAGGACGTCCAGACCGTCGTCGCCTTCCCGCTGCCCGACATCGACACGGCTACGTTCTGGGGCAGCGCCATCGGCACGGTCGCCGACGACCCGCAGAATTTCGTGAACTTCAAGGCGGTGGTGGACGGCAAGCCCGTGGCGCTGTCCGTCGAGCAGCGCGCCTTCTTCAAGGGCAAGGACGTGACGGCGTTGATCGTCGCTGCGGGCGCCCCGATCAATCCGGTGACCGACGAGGGCTATCTCAAGCTCGAGAAGCTGGCGCGCGACAAGCAGAAGGCGCTGATCGCCGCGGGCGTGGCCGAAGGCGACGGGGCGAGCGAATTCGTGCCGCAATGGACGGTGCGCACGCGCTTCTATTGGACGCAGAAATTTCCGGCCAAGCAGACCGTGGTGATCGAGCATTCCTACCAGCCGGTGACCGGCCAGTTCTTCTTCAGCACCGAATACCAGAAGCGCACGGAGAAGGTTGGCGGCATCGACTACTGCTTCGACGAACCGACCTGGGCGGCGCTCAAGGCCATGAGCGGCGCCACAACTCAGACCAATCCCGACAGCGGCGGCTATCTCAACGGCTACCAGACGGATTACATCCTGCGGACCGCCAACAACTGGCAGGGCCCCATCGGGCGCTTCCATCTGACGCTCGACAAGCTGAAGCCCGACAACATCCTGACGCTGTGCTGGGACGGCGCGCTGAAGAAGACGGGGCCGACCACCTTCGAGTTCACGGCGGTAAATTTCGCGCCCGCACGCGACCTCCACCTCTTGGTGCTCGAATCCGCCGCGCCGCTGAACTGATCCGGACGCGTCATGCCGTAAAGCGCGCGAGAACTACGCGCCCACGCGCGATATCGACATGACCGTCTTGGAGTAGCTCAGCCGGTCAGCCGTTCCCACCAGGAACGCACCAGGTTCTTGGTGCAGGTGGGGCGGCTCATGCCGATGGTATCGATGCGGGTCCACGTCTCGGCCATGCCGGTCGGGGCGGCCGAGCGGCGTGCCTCTTCCACCGCCAGGGCGCGGCAGGGATCGATCTGGCCGTAGGCGAGATAATTTCCGGCGAAGAACATGCCGAAGACGAACAGCAAAAAGACAATCGTATTGCGGATCATGTCCCCCTCCGTGACGGGTTAGTGGCGCTGGGCCCCCGGGTTGTTGTCGGGAATGGGGCCGCCGCCGGGAATGGTGGTGTCGTGGGTGAGGTTGGTGCGGCAGTTGGTGAAGCCGCTGCTCCAGCCGGCGCGATAATTCTTGTCGCTCGCGTAGGACTGCTCGTCGCGGACCGTGTCCGCGCGATAGTTGGTGTCCTGTATGGTGGCCGAGGCGCAGCCGTCGGTATAGCCGGCCTTGAATCCCGGCGTGTTCCTGGAGGCGCGCGAGTGTGCGCTGGGAAACACGATACCGCATCCGGCCAGCGACAGGGCGGCCGCGGCTGCGACGCAAATTCGAAACATACTTCTCATGGGGGAAGTCTATCAGGTCGCGACGCCCGGTAAAGTAACACTTGGCGGACGGCCGTTTGGCGGGGCAGGCGCCGTGTTTCTCCGGCACAAGCGTGCCCGGAAGGCCATGCGGTTTATCGTAAGTACTACATACAAAATCTCTTGTGCCGGGCGCTGCGAAGGGACTTTTTGGCGCGATCACGAGCCTTGAGGTTTATTATCGGAAAAAAGTCATACAACTACAAGATGTAGCTGACGCGAGAGCGTTCAGCCTCTTTTTGGCTTATCCCCTCCCCTGCGGCAGAATAACTTTTCGCCTAATCACATGCCGGCAAACAGAAATTCGCGTCCGTATACCATTTGTGGTTGTTTCCTTATCCCCCTCCGCCGATTCTGTAGGATAATGTTCCTCAGTGCTGCGCCGGAGCGTCCGGTTGCCGACAAGAGGGGAAGATCATGTTGAAGCTGGTAGAATTTTCGACCGCCGCGCGTGCACCGGCGCGTCTCGGCGGCTGCCGAACAGATATTGCTGGTGCAGGTGGCAGTCGCCGAAGCGACCGGAGTGGGCTTGACGGAGCTTTGTTCCGTCAAACGGGGCGGCGTCAGGACGGCCTTCGCGCGGCAGATGGCGATGTATCTCTGCCATCTGACGTTCAAGCTGAGCGCCTACCAGCTGGCCCGCGCCTTCGGCCGCGACCGCACCACGGTGCGCCACGCTTTGCATCGCATCGAGGAACTGCGCGAGGACCGCGATCTCGACCGCATGCTGAGCTGGCTGGAGACGATGCTGCGCCGTGCCGGGAGGGACGCATGAGCCCCGAAGCGGACGGCGCCCGCGAAGCGCGTCGCGTGCTGCGCCGCCTCAAGGCGGGAGCGCATCTGGAAAGCAGCGAAGACGGGCGCTGCACGCTGGTCGGGCGAGGCGGCCGCAGCACGGAAGTGGCGGCTTCGCTGGCGGCGCTGTTGTTCGCCAACGGCTGGGTGCGCCGAGAGAATGGCGTGCTCGTGATCGCGGCGGCGGGCGAAGGCTGGCTGGCAAACCGCTCCGATGCCGTCGCCGGACCGGACCGCCTCCTGCGCACGCGGCGCATGGTGGACGAACGCGGCCGCGAATGCCACGTCGTGGTCAACGATGCGGAATCGCCGCTCGGCTGGATGCACAGGCGCGGCCTGGTCGATCGGATTCAGTTCGAGGCCGGCGAAAGGCTGCGGCGCGACTTCACGATGGCGCAGCTGTCGCCGCGCATGGGCGTCGATTACAGCACTCCCGTCGGGCGGCGCTCGCACAAGCCCGAAATTCTGCTCACCGAGACGGCGCTCGCCGCCAAGCAGCGCTTCAACCGCGCCATGCGTGCGACGGGGCCCGGCCTTGCCGACATCCTGTTCGACGTCTGCTGCTATTTGCGCGGGCTGGAGGAAAGCGAACACGCCCGCAACTGGCCGCGCGCCTCCGCCAAGGTGGTGCTGCGCATCGCACTCGACCGTCTGGCCGAACATTACGGCATGAACCGCCGCCCGCGCTCGCGCCTGCGCGCCTGGAAGAAGGAAGATGACGGCGAGGCTCAGTAGTGCGGCAGACGCGCCGTGAAGTGCGCGTTGTCGTTCGCCTTGAGGTCGGCCTTGGCGCGCTCGAGGCTTTCGAGCAGCGCGCCCCTCAGATCGGCGGTCCAAGAAGGACCGCCGAGGCATTGCGCACGATCTTCGCAGGGGGGGACATGCAAGGTTTGCGCAATCCACTCGGCGGCTCTAGGAGGCACTATGCTCGGCGCGTCGGGACGACCGAAGCCCACGTCCGGTTCGCGTGGCATGAACACCGCCACAACGGCAATCCAGAACGCGGCACGCAGGATCATGGGACAGCTTCCGTCTTACGCGCTGAAACTGTAGCCGCTGTCTTTTGCCGCAGATTGAAAGGAATCGGTAAAGTTTGATACGACGCAGTTAATACGGGCTTTTCCCATCATCAGGTAAAATGCCGACTTTCCGGAATCGTTTCGTCTCGATTCAAGAAAGTCTCAAAATCGGGACGATCTTTACGCGCGGTTGATTCAAATTCGAGACAAATTCTGCCCCCGCAGGCGCCGGGCAGAAAAGTCTCAATTCGTTTGTGGAGTTACGCTGCCGCCGGCAGCTCGATGGTCGCCGTGAAGCCCTCGCCGGGCGCGCTGTAGACCGCCAGCGCGCCGCCGTGCAGCTCGCAGAACGCCTTGACCAGGGTGAGGCCGAGGCCCGCGCCGCCGGAATGGTCCGCGGTGCCGCGGCAGAGCTGCTCGAAGGGTTCGAGGATGCGTCCGAGGGCTTCGACCGGCACGCCCGGGCCGTTGTCGGCGACCGTGAGGCGCACGATCATGCCGTCCTTGGCCGCCGTCAGCCTGATGGTGCCACCCTGTTGGGTGAAGCGGACGGCGTTCTCCACCAACTGATGGATCATTAAGGTGAGGGCGCTCTCGTCCGCCTCGACGGCGATCCCCAGCGTGCAGCCGTCGGCGTCGATCGCGATGTTCTTGGCCAGCGCCTTCTCGTCGAAATTCTCCTTGGCGAGCCACAGCCCCATGCCGGCGTCGATGGTCTGGCGGCGCAGATCGTAGCGCCCGGCGGCGATCTTGGTGAGGTCGAGGATCTGGTTGATCAGTTTCAAGAGGTTGTTGCCGCCCTGATGGATCAGGCCGGCATATTCCTTGACCTGCTCGGGCGAGGCTCGCTCGGCGAGCGAACCCAAGAGGTCCGAGAATCCGATGATGGCGTTGAGCGGCGTCTTCAGCTCGTGGCTCATGGTACGCAGCAGCGTCGTCTTGGTCGAATGCGCCTCGGCGGCGGTGCGGTCTAGCTTCGTGCTGAGGTCGGCGAGATAGGTCGCCTGGCGGACGGTCTCGGCCTTCGATTTGGCGAGCGCATCGCGGGTGGCGTCGAGCGTGTGCGTCTGTTCAGCCAGCGCCTTCTCGACGCGGCAATGTTCGGTGACGTCGGTGAAGACGACGGCGCGCCCGCCGTCGCCGGTGGCGCGGTCGCGCAGCAGATAAGCCTTCCCCGAATTCAACTCCACGGTCATGGCGCCGGCCGGCAGGCGATGGGCTTCGAGACGCCGCTCCAGCCAGCCGTCCGCGCCCATCAGCCCGTTGTTCGACTGAAGCTCCGCCACCTCGCGGAATGGACGGCCGATGAGGTCTGCGGGCGAGGCGGCGCCGTTGAGCGCGGCGTATTCCTCGTTGCATAACACCAGCCGGTCGCCTCTGTCGTAGAAGGCGAAAGCGTCGGCCGACAGCGCGATGGCGTTCTGCAGGCGATTGAAGTTGTTGCGTGCCTGGGTGACGTCGCTCCACAGCGCGATCCAGCCGCCGCCGACGGTGCGGCGCGCCTTGATCTCGACGATGCGCCCGTCAGCCAGCTTCACGTCGCGCGGGGAGTATTCGCCCGCCTTGAACTGGGAGCGGCGTTTGGCGACGAACCCGTCGATGTCCTTGAGCACTTCGGCGTCGGCGATTTCGCCGCCGGAGATTTCCAGGCGGATCATATCTTCATAGCGCAGGCCGACCAGTTCCTCGCGCCGCGGCAGCGAACGGAACAGGTAGTTGAAATGCTCGTTGGCAAAGACGAGGCGTTCCTCCTCGTCGAACACGGTAATCGCCACGCGCAGGCAATGCAGCGCCTCCAATACGGAGGGCATTGCGGCCTCGTCGAGTTCGTCTGGCAAAGGCAGACACGCCGGCATCATTTGAATCGAGATTCCACTACCCGCTGCGAATTTGGCCCAGGCGAATTTCGGAAGGGTTACAGAGTGGCGGGAGCGGCCCGAATCGCGTCACCATCCTTAACGAAGGGTAAATTGCGGCTGCCATAATTCTTGTCAATTAACGAACGATTCCGCCGCGCGTTCAAAGTTCGTTAAGCAGATGCGGGCAACGATCCCGCGCATCGAGCAGTGCGGCGTCGGCGGGCAAATGGATATTCACAGGAAAAAAGAGCGTTCGCCGGGTGTCCGCCGCCAATTCGTTGCCATTCAGTCGTCGAAAGCGGCACTTGGCGCGCTGCTCTCGCTCGGCTTCGTCCTCATTGTCGGCCGGCCCGACACCGCCGAGACGCTGGCCATCCTCGGCCTTGTCGCCCCCGCGGTTCTCGTGCTCTTGGCCTTCCTCTCCGTGCCGCTGGCGCTGTTGGAGCAGGCGGCGCTGGCGATCTTCGCGGTCTTGATCGGCTATCTCGCCGCGCTGACGGGCGGAGTGCTGTCGCCGCTGGTGGTGTGGTTCGCACTGGTACCCGCTGAAGCGGCGCTGGCGGGCGGACGGCCCGCGGTGCTGCGTGCAGCGATTGCGGCCTCCCTCACGCTCGTCGCTTTGGCGGCGGTCCAGGCGATGGGCATGCTGCCGGCCTCGCGCCTGCCGGAACCGGCCTGGCAATTCTTTGCCGTCTCGATTTTCGTCGCGATCTTCCAGGCCGCGCTGATCGCCGCCGCCGCGCAGGACCGCCAGCGCGCCGCCGACGAAGCCGCGCGCGAAGGCGCCGCGATGTATCGCTTCCTCGCCGACAACGCGATGGACCTCATCACGCGCCATTCCTCCGACGGACGCATCCGCTATGCCAGTCCCGCCGCGCGGGCGCTGCTCGGCGTCGAGCCGGAGAGCCTCGTCGGCGAGGCGCCCGCAACCCTGGTGCATCCCGACGATCAGAAGGCGATGCAGTCGGTGTTCATGGACGCCAGCTATTTCGGCCGCCCAGCCAGCGCCCAGGTGCGCTTGAAGTGTGCGAACGGCGGCCATGTCTGGGCCGAGATTCGCTGCCGTCCGGTGCCCAGGCCCGACGGCGAAGGCGCCGACATCGTCGCGGTGACGCGCGACATCACCGAACGCAAGGCGCACGAGCGCGAGCTGATCGAGGCTCGCGATCTTTCCGAAGAGGCCAACCGCGCCAAGAGCCGCTTCCTCGCCAATATGAGCCACGAGCTGCGCACCCCCTTGAACGCCATCATCGGTTTCTCGGAAGTGATGACGCACGAGATGTTCGGGGCGCTGGGGGGCCCTCGCTATCTCGAATATTCGCGGCTGATCCACGAATCCGGCAACCACCTCCTGGAGCTGATCAACAGCATCCTCGACATGTCGAAGATCGAGGCGGGAAAGTTCGAGCTGTCGGAAGAGGTGTTCGATCTCGCCGCCGTGGCGGAGGCCTCGGTGCGCTTCGTCAAGCTGCCGGCCGAGCGCGCCGGAGTGGTGCTCAAGACCACCATCGTGCCGGGTGCCCGGACCATCTTCGCCGACAAGCGCGCGGTGAAGCAGATTCTGGTCAATCTCTTGTCGAACGGCGTCAAGTTCACCACGCGCGGCGGCGAGGTGTCGATCCGCGCCGGTCTCGATACGCGCGGCATCGAGATCGCAGTCTCCGATTCCGGCGTCGGCATTTCGCCCAAGGACCTCGTGCGCCTCGGCAAGCCCTTCGAACAGGTGGAAGGCGGGCGCGTCAAGGAAGGCACCGGCCTCGGACTTTCGCTGGTCAAGGCGCTCACCGCCATGCACGGCGGCGAAGCGACCATCGAATCCGTACTCGGCGAAGGCACCACGGTGCGCGTGCGCCTGCCTTACGCCGCGGTGGGCGAGAACGGCGAGCGCGTCGCGCCGGAAGAGGCCAGGATCATCCCGTTCCGCGGGGCGGCGGCCTGACAAGCGAACAGCTAATTGGGGTCGAAGCAGACAGTCGCTTCTATTCGCTATACGCTGCTATTTCAGCGCCCACACCACCGTAACCACCTGCGTGATCGTCTGCTCGCCGGCCGTCACGCGCACCTGGACGCCCGGGATACGTTGGAGCGACTCGCTCAGATCGTTGTCCGGGAAGCTCCCGATATCCTCCGCTACGATGGCGACGCTATCCCGCCCTTCGCGCACCGAGCGCACGGCGCCGAGTTCGACGCCGAGTGCATTCGCGTAGGCCTGGGCCCGTTGCAGCGCGTTCTTGCCGGCCTCGGCGCGGGCTCGCATCTCGAGCGCTTCGCGGTCCCGAATTTCGAAGGCGATCGTGGAGGAATCGTTGGCGCCGTTCTGGATCAAGGCATCGAGCACGTCGCCGGCGCGTTCCAATTGTTCGGTCAGGGTGACCGCGATCTGGTTCGAAACGCTGTATCCCACGATCCGGCGGTCGGGATCGATGTTGCCCTTCGAGTCCGTTTCGTATTGCGGCTCGAAGGAAAAGCTCGACGTGGCGATCTGCTTCTCCGCAATCCCCAGCGCCTTGAGCGCGGCGACGGTTTTTGCCATCGCTTCGCTGTTGGCGCGCAGCGCATCGCCGGCCCGGCGCGCGCGGGTGATGACGCCGCCGGAGATCACGGCGGTGTCCGGCATGGCCCTGATCGTTCCGACCCCTGTCATGATCACGAAGCGATCCGGTGCGGTTTGCGGCACGCCTTCCACGATCACCGGCACCGTGTGCTTGACCGCGGCCTGCAGCGGAACAAGCGGTACGAGACCGACCAAAACCGCGACGGAGATACGTCGAACCAACCATTGCATCTTCGCCTCCATCAATTCGACATCGCATACTACCAGATTCCACGAACGATGCGATTGCCTATGCGGTGCCGCGGTTCGACAAGCTGCGGTTCGCTATTTGCCGTTTATTGCGCCGGCTTGTTCTTCCGGTTCGTCATGGCGCCGGTGGCGCTTGGCAAAGGACAGCACGATTCCTCCGACGACAAGGGAGAGCAGCGAGCCCATCATGATGCCCAGGCGGGAAAGATCGCCGGGCGAGGCGCCTTCGGAGTACAGCTCTGTCGAGCCGCCGAAGGCGAGCGCTGCGATGAACAGGCTCATGGTGAAGCCGATGCCGCACAGGCAGGCCACGCCGACGAGCTGCCAGTGGCCCGCGTCGGTGGGAAATCTGGCCCAGCGTATCGCGATGACGAAGTAGGAAGCCGCCAGTACGCCGATGGGTTTGCCGATCACCAGCCCGAGCGCGATGCCGACCGGCACATAGGACCACAAATGGGGCAGCGTCTCCAGGCTGAGCGGCACGCCCGCGGCGGCGAACGCAAAGATCGGCAGCACGATGTAGCTTGAGAGGTGGCGCAGCGCCTTCTGGAGCTGCGTGCTCTGATGCACCGGAACGGTGAAGGCGGCGGCCACCGCCGCAACCGAGGTGTTGACGCCCGAATGCAGCGCCAGCCACCAGACGACGAGCGCCGCCAGCGCGTAGATCCAGGCGGCGGTCCGCCGGCGCGACAGCAGCAGCATCGCGGCCAGAGCGACCGCCGTACCCGCGAGATAGACGAGATCGATGGGCGCGTTGACGGTGTAGAGAATGGCGATCAGCACTACCGCGCCGAGATCGTCCACCACCGCCAGCGTCAAGAGGAAGATGCGCAGCGACGGCGGCAGACCGCGTCCGACCACGGCCAGCGCCGCGACGGCGAAGGCGATGTCGGTCGCCACCGGCACGGGCCAGCCGTGCACGTTGCCCTGGTCGGCCAGCAGCAGGAAGCCGCCGTGCGTATTGATATAATAATAGATGGCAGCGGGAACGATCATGCCTCCCAGGGCCGCGACGATGGGAAGCATCGCCGCGCGGCGGTCCGAAAGCTGGCCCGTGGCGAATTCGTTCTTCAGTTCGAGGCCCACGACGAAGAAGAAGATCGCCATGAGGCCTTCTTTGACCCATTCGCGCACGGCGAGCACCGGAAACACTCTAGCGAAGGGAGAATCGGGAGCGGGCCAGCCGTATTCGAGGACGCGGCTGTACAAATTGTGCGGCCCGCCGACATTGGCAAAGACGATCGCCGCCGCCGCGCAGGCGACCAGTATAAATCCGCTGGCCGCTTCGATCTGGATGAAGTGCGGCAGGCGCAATCTTCCGTTCACACTGGCCCCCTGTTTGGTCCAAGCTTAAAAACGGCAGTTTGTCAGAATTAGGTTCAGGTTAGATGCGGCAAAGCGCACGCTCCATAGGAATTTTGTATATATTCTGGGGATCGTGTATCTTTCCCGCTGCCGGAAAAGGCGGGGGATAAATTGCTTCACTGGGATTCGTCGTCGACTTGCGGGACCGTTTTGCTCGCGGAAATCCTGACGATTCTTATCGTCGTGTTCGTCAGCCGCGCGCCGCTCAGGGGCTTCGCCTTTTTCCTGCGGGCGATCGGCATTTTGCGTCGCACCCAGCAGCAGGCCCCCCTGCCGGGCGAAACGGGCGCAGTGCTCAATCAGTCGCCGGATCTCAAACGCCAGCTTGGCCGCAGCGCGTACGCCTTCCTGTGGCGCGCCTTCCGGCCCGACACGGCGACCGAGCGGGCGCTGGCCGGTGTCGATCCCGAATTTCCGCGGGAAGACGGCAAGTCGGAAGGCCCGTACGACTATGCCGGTAACGAGGAAAAGCACATCGCGCGGCACGGCTTCCTGTTCAAATGGATCGCGGTCAAGCCGTCGTACTTGGCCGACATCTCGCTCATCAACGACGAGATCGTGGACCTCTACTTCAAGACCGCAAGGCGCTTCTTCCGCTGGCAGGTCAGCATCCAGGCCGATGTGACGAGTCTCTATGAAGACGTGGACGCCGCCGTGACCATCTCGATGTTCCGCGCGCGCGACCGCAACGCCTATTATCTGATGCATCAGATGCGCCGCGTCATCGACGACAACGTGCGCAAGCTCGCCTTCCTCTACACCTCCATACTGCTCGCCGTCCTGGTGCTGGAGCTGTTCATCATCGACCATAATACCTTTTTCGGCATCGACATTTCCTTTGTGGACAACACGGTCGGTGGTTTGTTCCTGTGCGCCGCGGGCGCCTTCATCATGTGGCTCACCTATTCCACGGAGTACTCGCCCTATCAGCGCAACAACGGCCGCGAGCTCAGAAGCTTCCTGACGCGGTATCTGGCGCGGATCAGCGACCGCTACCGCGACTCGATGGCCAATGCGCGCGCGGTCACGGTGGGCGACGAAACCGAGGGCGAGAAGCTGAGGACCAAGGCGCAGCTCTGGCACAAGATCATGATGTGGCTGGCGTTCCGCGCCTTCTTCATCGAGACCTTCGTGCGCAACATCCTGTTCCAGATCGGCCGCAACTGCGGCTACTACATCGTGCTCGTTCCCGTCTTGATGTCGCTTCTGATCGTCGTGACGTGTCTGCTGCTCGTCAATTGCTTTGGTGTCGATCTCAAGGCGGAGCTCGCGATTCCGCCGCTTTACTTCTGGGTAGCCTATGCTGTTCTGGTGGTGCTCGCCGGCATGTTGATCCGCAATTCGATGAACTCGATCGACGAGATGAACCAGGCCGATTGGCTGGGCTTCGACAACCTCAACGTCGATCGCGGCATGGACGACGTGGTGGGCAAGTACGCCGAAGACGTCGCCTTCTGGAAGGGCCGCCTGGACCGTTGACCGCCTGTTGACCTCTACGGCGTTCCGGCCGACCTTGGCCGCCGGAAAGGCGTTCGCATGGCTCCCCGTCTCAAAGCCGGCATCTTCGTCCGAGCCCTCATCCGCCGCGCGGAAGTGGCGGGCGCGCAGGCCTATGTGGTGAAGAAGGGCTCCGAAGAAGCGGGCACCGTGTTCCTGAAAGTGTCGCGGCTCGACGGCAGCTGCACGGTGCTGAACCAGGCCACGGCCGGCGAGGGCGAACGCGTCTGGGCGCGGCCGCTGGGCGATTCCTGCGAGGAAGCGCGCGCCGCCGCCTATTTCGAGAAGCAGATGAAATTCGATCCCGACCTCTGGATCGTGGAGATCGAAGACCGCGAAGGCCGCCCCTTCGTGGACGAGAAGGTGGTTTAGCCCCCGCTGTCATCCCCGGCGAGCATCGCGAGCGAAGCAAGCGATGCGAGGGTTCATAGCGACAGCGTATGAACGGGACCCAGGTTCTTGAGCACGTTCGGCGTCTCGCTATGATGTGAAATCGTTTCCGAGCACCTTTTACATCTCGCTGCGCCGCCGCCCCGCGTTTCAGGCCGTTTTCGCGGCCGTAAGCGTCAGCGAGTCGCCTTGACCCCGCTCGTCCAGGCGCGCCAAAATCGAGTTGGGATAGAGGGGGTGTGCCATGCGGACCATCGCGGCGGTACTGGCGTTTCTCGTACTCATTCCGGCGGCCTACGGCGAGAGTTTTGTTTCGAACAAATACGGTTTCTCCGCCGAGTTCCCCAGTCAGCCGAGCGTGGGGATTCCGCAGGGCTCCGAGACGGATGCTTCGGGCAAGTTCGTCTCGCAATCGGTAAACATCATGGCCGAGTCGCAGGGCGTCTACACCGCGATGGTGACGGTCGATTCCTACACCGTGCCGGTAAAGATCGACGCGTCGCCGACGCTGACGGCGATGGTGAGGAGCTTCGTGGCGCAGCTCGACGCCGTCGCGACCTCCTCCAAGCCCGGCAAGCTGGAAGGCCGCCCGGCGCGGTTCTTCACCTACGCCACCGCCGACCGATCGATTGCGGGCAGCGGCATCGTGGTGCTGGTGCCGTCGAAGAAGCCGCGCATCTACATGATCGTGACCATGCACACGCCGCTGGCCTCGGACGGCCAAATCGCGGCGCTCGACAAGTTCCTCAAGTCGTTCCAGTTCGAGTGAGGCTGCCGCGGCGGGGATGACAAGCCGGGGTAAGTCGTGTAACTCCCCGCCGCCATGACCATTGCCGAAGAAGCCTCGCGGCGCCGAACCTTCGCGATCATCTCGCACCCCGACGCCGGCAAGACCACGCTGACCGAGCACCTTCTGCTGCTCGGCGGCGCCATCCATGCCGCGGGCCGCGTCAAGGCGCGCGGCGAGACGCGGCGGGCCCGCTCCGACTGGATGAAGATCGAGCAGGAGCGCGGCATTTCGGTGACTTCGGCGGTGATGACCTTCGAATTCGGCGGGGCGGTGTTCAACCTCTTGGACACGCCGGGCCACGAGGATTTCTCGGAAGACACCTACCGCACGCTGACCGCCGCCGATTCCGCGGTCATGGTGATCGACGCAGCCAAGGGCATCGAGAGCCAGACCCGCAAGCTGTTCGAGGTCTGCCGCCTGCGCGACATACCGATCATGACCTTCGTCAACAAGATGGACCGCGAGGCGCGCGACGCCTTCGAGCTGATCGACGAGATCTCCGACCAGCTCCAGCTCGACGTGGCGCCGATGTCCTGGCCGGTGGGGCAGGGGCTGAACTTCCGCGGCATCTACGACCTCTATGCGGACGATTTCCTGGTCTATGGCGGCGATAAACCCGGCCCCGACGAACGCCTCGCCGGCAACGCGCTGGCGGAGTTCCTCGATCTCGACGAGAAGGTGAAGCTGTTCGAGGAAGTCGAGCTGGCCCGCGCCGGCCTCGCGCGCTTCGACCGTGCCGCCTATCGCGAAGGGCATTTGACGCCGCTGTTCTTCGGCTCGGCGCTCAAGAATTTCGCGGTGCGCGATCTGCTGGCGGCACTCTCGGAGCATGCACCGTCGCCGCGCCCCCAGGCCGCCAGGGACCGCGTCGTGGAGCCCTCCGGCAGCGAAGTCTCCGGCTTTGTCTTCAAGGTCCAGGCCAACATGGACCCCAACCACCGCGACCGCGTCGCCTTCGTGCGGCTGGCTTCGGGCCGCTTCCACCGCAACATGAAGCTGACGCAATCGGGCACCGGCAAAGTAATCGGCGTGCACAATCCGATCCTCTTCTTCGCCCAGGAGCGCGAGACGGTGGACGAGGCGTTCCCCGGCGACATCATCGGCATTCCCAACCACGGCGTTCTGCGCGTCGGCGATACGCTGTCGGAATCCGGCAGCATCGTCTTCACCGGCATTCCGAACTTCGCGCCGGAAATCCTGCGCCGCGTGCGGCTCGCCGATCCCATGAAGCAGAAGCATCTGTCGCGTGCCCTCGTCTCGCTTGCCGAGGAAGGCGTCACGCAGGTCTTCAAGCCCGCGCTCGGCAACTACTGGATCGTCGGCGTGGTGGGGCCGCTCCAGCTCGACGTTCTGAAGTCGCGCCTCAACGCCGAATACGGCCTCGAGGCCGATCTGGAAGCCTCGCCCTACGACGCGGCGCGCTGGATCGCGGGCGATGCGGCCGATCTCGAGAAGTTCGTGGACTCCAACCGCGGCGGCATGGCGTCCGACCGCGACGGCGCGCCGGTGTTCCTCGCCAAGAGCCAGTGGGAACTCGGCTACGTCGCCGACAAGTTCCCGCGCGTGAAATTCGCCAAGACCCGCGAACGCGCCGACGTACAAGCTGAACAATAACCTCCCCCTTGTGGGGAGGTCGCCCTGCGTAGCCGAAGGCGAAGCAGGACGTGTGGGGGGCCTTCCTGGTTACTCCGCCGCCTGGAAGCGAGGGTGGCAGGCTGTCCGGCGAGCCGCGCCGGTCCACATCGATTGCGTATGGACGCAGACGCAGCGAAGACAGGCGTATGTCCAATTCCGGATTTACTCCTCCCGTTCGGAATACGTCTCAAATGCGCCGGAATTTGCCATTGCCGGAACAGTCTGTTGCGGCTATTTCCTGCCTAGCCGCAAAAAAAAAGAGCATCGATCATGACGAAAGAAGAGGACGTGCTGGCCGCGCTGGACAAACCCCGCGCCATCTACTCGCTGCAACAACTGCTCGACCCGAGCAACAAGAGCACCGACGCCCTGCAGGACTTGCTGATGCGGATGCGAGCCGCAGGAAAGGTGAAGTTCGACATAAAGAGCGGCAAATGGAGTAAAGCTTGATACCCTGCTAATGGTGGTTCTTCCGCATTCGACGTACGTCCGCTCTCGAACCAATTCTTGCCGTTCGGAATACCTCGCAAATGCGCCAAAGTCGGACATCCAGCGTGCATCACATCTTGCTCGGCGAGCGACGACATCTGATCTCCGAGACGGCAAGACTACCTACTCCCGCTAATAATCCGACAAGGGCCAAATCCGATAGGCACGCGGATAGAGACTCCTCGTCCTGGCTTATGTAATAGAAACTGCCGTGTTGTTCCCGCTCGACGACTTGTCCTTTTTGGGGAACTGGTGCAGCCGGTCTGTTGAACACCCAATAATCAGCTAGTCCACAGTACGCGAACCACGACAAGGCGGAGATCAGAACTAAGGCGGCACTGATCCCCTCCCACGTTTTCTTGACCACAGTGAATACAAGGCAAACCGTGAGAATGGCAACCGCGCCGGCGATATATAGAATCCAACGGCTGTCCAGCACGACGTGCGCGACCCATGCCATAGCGTTCCCCTCAAAGAGATCATAGCGCATTTGCACGGTCGAACGTAGGCGGACTGACTACGTCCGCTTCTGGCGCCAAGCGGGAGTATTTGCGCAGGCGGAGTTGTCCGAATTCAGGAGCACAACAGACCTGCGCTATCGACGTGATGCGCCGCCGCGCCCCGTCCCGCGGCGGCGGTGTCTCTTCGCCCACGCGCCGACGTGCATGCCGAAATATGACGCCTAGGCGCGCTGCCCGTTGAATCCTGAATCGCAACTTCAGCGCGAGAAATGTTGCGCTGTCGGCCCCTGCGGCGAATACGTCGTGACGCCGATTTCACACCCGCGACGATTGTGAGCGGGAGGCGTGCGGCTATATCATCGTCTCGTTGATCGAGGCAGGGCGGCATTCGGCGCTATGGGGCTCCTGCGGTCTTATCGGAGGGTGATGCAATGAACTTTACTTCGAAGATGCTGGTGATCGCGGCGGCGACGGTTCTCTCTCTCGGCGCCTTCGCGCTGACTCCGGCCCGGGCGCAAAGCGCGATGGATCAGCTTCAGGGCGCCGCGCAGTCCTCGCAGCAGGCGGCTCAGCAGGCCGATCAGGTGGACAAGGAAGACCCCGACTCGCTGACCGGCCCGGCGGAAAGCGCCAAGGACGAGTCGGGCAATTGCTTCGACACGTCAAGCTGCGGCGACACTTCCTCGAACGACGATTCCTCGGACGGCAACCAGTAATCCGAACCGCCGCCTATTCCGCGGCGGTGGCGTGCGTGAAGGCCGGTGCTGCTTGCGCTTGGCGCCAGTGCTGCGACAGCCGCCGTGCGGCGTGCTCGGGCACGGTGTCGAACACCGCCAGCGACATGGCCTCCACGCCCTTGAGCAGCGCCAGCGAGGTAAAGGTCGCGCGATCCGTCCCCGTACCGCGGCACAAGACGGCCAGCGGTTCGCCGGAAGCATCGGCCATGATCGCTTCGGCGATGCGGCGCGGAATGGAGAAGGCGGTGCTCATCACCGAGGCGAAATCGTGCAGCCCCTCCTGCCGCGCGGCGGCGAGCAGCGGCTCCGTGTCGGCCGGGGACGTCTCTTCGTCCCGGAGCCCGTCGAGTTCGTCGCGCATCAGGATTTCGCGGCGCACCCGAGCGGGCGCGGCGAGATAAAGCTCGTTGAGCAACTTGAGCGGCAGTTCGGGATGGCCGCCGATGCGCGCCGCCAACAGCGTGCGCGTCGCCTCGTCGGCTTCGCGCGCCGTCCATTCGAGCAGCGCCATCACCGGCACACGCATGGCCTCGGGAAAATCCGCGGGCCAGTCGAACGCGAGATCGGCCAGCTCGCCGGCCAACGCGCTCCAGCGTCCTTCCGACGCCAGCACCAGCAACCGGCCCAGCCGTTCCTTCGCTGAAGACATATCCCGCTCCCGAAGGGACGAGGTTATAGCCCCAATGTTAAGCTTTTCTTAGGGGCGTTTTCTGCCCCCGCGCAGCGGGGGAAGTGCCGAACGAGCGTAGCGAAGTGAGGCGTAGGGGGCGCCGGGCAAAGCGAGGCGTTCGCCTAATTCCCTATCTGCACCCACTGATCGGGATAAAATCCGTTGAAACCGGTTCGCACCGCCACCGAATAGGCGCCGATGGCGTCGAACACGATGAAATCGCCCGGTCCGATGCCTTCCGGCAGCATCTGCGGGCGCGGCAGCACGTCCAGCGTATCGCAGGTCGGCCCGTAGACGCGGAACGGCCTCGGCGCTCCCGGCAGCGGCAGGGCGCGGCCCTTGGCGTCCACGGTGAAGACGCGGTTGGGATAATCCGCGTTGAAACCGGGCAGGGTCAGCTCGTCGAAGCTGCCGTAGGTGCCGTCGTTGATGAACAGCCGGTCGGCTTTGCGCAGCACCACCTGGGTGATGAGCGAGAGGCCCTCGGCGATCAGCGCGCGCCCCGGTTCGCAGAAGATCGGCATGCCGGGCAGGTCCAGCGTCGCCAGCGCTTCCTTGATGGTATCGAAATACCAGAGATAAGGCGGCACGTCGTTGTTGGTATAGGGGCCGGGGAAGCCGCCGCCGATGTCGAGCGCCGCGATCTTGACGCCTGCCTTGTCGAGGGTGCGCCGCACGATCTCGATCGCCTGGGCATAGGAGAAGGGCGACAGGCACTGTGAGCCGACATGGAAGGTGAGGGCCGGTTGGGCGCCCAGCTTTCCGATACGCTTCAGCAGCGCCGCCGCCTCGTCGGGCGTAGTGCCGAACTTGCTCGAAAGCTCCAGCAGCGCCCCGCCCAGCTGCGTCACCAGCCGCACGAAGATGCGCAGCTTTCCGGGATCCCCGGTCTCGGCGATCAGTTTGTCCAGTTCGAAATCGCAGTCCACCACATAGTCGGTGACGCCGAAGCGCTCGAAGGAGACCCTGGCGTGGCCGGGAATGCGCACCGGCGACATGAAGTGACAGATCGCTTCGGGGAAACGCGTCTTGATCATCTCCACCTCGCCGAGCGAGGCGGTGTCGAAGTGGCGGATACCCGCCGCCCAGACGAGATCGAGCACCTGCGGTGCCGGATTGGCCTTCACCGCATACATCGCGTCGCCCGGAAAGCCGTCGAGGAAGCGCTGCGCCGCCACCTTGAACTTCTCGGGGTGCAGGCAATAGACGGGCTCGGCCGGCCGCAAGGCGCTTATCGCCTTCTCCATGCTTGCGAAACGCGGGATGTCGGTGCGCGCGTTCATCGGCGCTGCCCCAGAATTTCGCGCGTTACATGGGGCCGGAAAGAGTGGGGGTCAAGAGGCGTGTGCCCGGTCGCCGATAGTCAAGAGGCGGTTGTATTCCGATTGAATCGACCCAACTTGTCATCCCGGAAGCCGCATAGCGGCTGTCCGGGACCCACTTCAAAACTTGCGTATGCTTTGCAGTGGGTCCGTCCGCACGCCGATGCTACGGACCGCGCGATTGCGCCGATACGCGCCGTTCGCTGCCACTCACGGCCTATCGGCCAATCGCTTCCGCCTTCGCTGAAGCTACGGCGGACCAGGTGTGCCACACGACCCGCCGAAGCCTCGGCGCAGGCGGGTGGCCGGGATGACAAGTTAGTTTAATGGGGAATCTTGAACGCAATCTGCTCAAGCACCGTCCGGCCTCCCCGTGAGGGAGGCCGGAACGGGTGCAAAGAGAAACTCTAATGCTGCGTCTGCGGCGCGTCGTCGCCGCCGTGATCGCCGTGGTGCCGTCCCATGCGGTCTCCACCCCGCATGTGATGCCCCATCATCTCCATGCCTTCGTGGCGGGCTTCCATCGCCGCGTGTTCGAAGGTCTTCTGCTGCTCTTCGCTCAGCGACGCCACCAGCGCTTCCAGCGCCGGCATCTCGGCCCTGAGGTCGGCGAGCCGCGTTTCGAGCATCGCCGTCTCCATCTTGAAATGCTCCATGATGCCGGGTTCCGGCCGGGTCATGGCGGCGCATTTGTCGGCATGCGCCTTGACGGACGCCAGCCGGACGCTCTTCCAGCGCTCGAACAGCGGCTTCTGCGCCGCCGTAAGCGCCAGCTTGGTTTCGAGATAGGCCATGTTGCCTACGGCGTGCGGGTAGCGGTCCTGGCACATCTGGCCGTGGTGCTTCTGCATTTGGTCCCTGTCCATATGCATCGGCATCTGACCGCCGGGCGGTGGCGCATTCTCGGCTATGGCCGCCGACGCCATGAGCGCCAGCGAGGCGATGAAGGGAAGGACGATCCTGGAGTGCATGGGAATTCCTCATTGTGGGGGTTCTACGCTTATTCTAACGCGCCGATGGCCGCACTCCGTCTGATTCCCCTCTGAATAGCGCGTAATTCTTTGTCGTGAGATTCTTCCCCCCGACAAGGAGTTTGCGACCCGAAGTCAACTGAGAGCGACCTCGACACTGCCTCAAGTGCTTGGCGCTGCTGCCAGTCTCCCACTTCAGGGTGCGGGCGTCTTTCCCTCAATTGTGCGATGGTCTTCCATCCGTCGGCGCTCGGCTGATAGACATTCGAGATATCTTTCGTTGCCCGCTCGCGGCGAGCAACGCGCTTGTGTAAGTGACGCGTCAAGGTTCACGAACTTCGGGAAAAGAGAGGAGGACGGCATGCGTTACCTGCTGGCGGTGCTGATGGCGGTTGGTGTTTTGGCACAGGCTTCTGCCGGGCAGGTGTCCTGGCCCGGCGGACGGAAGGCGGCCGTGGTCCTCACCTACGACGACGCTTTGTCCTCGCAGCTCGACATCGCCATACCGGCGCTCGATGCGGCAGGCCTGAAGGGAACGTTCTTCCTCGTCGGATCGGGCGTCACGCCGGCGACGGTTTTGCGCTGGCGAGCGGCGGCGTCCGAAGGACACGAGCTCGGCAACCACACGCTGTTCCATCCGTGCGCGCGGGTGAAATACCCGATGCCCGTGCAGTATCAGATCGAGAGCTACACCGTCGAAACGATGCTGACGGAAATCCGCACCATGAACGCCATGCTGACGGCAATGGACGGGCGGGCCGAGCACGCCTTTGCGGTGCCGTGCGGCGATACCCTGGCAGGCGGAACGGACTATCTCGAACCTCTGCGCCTGAGCGGCCTCGTGCGTTACGACCGCGATCTCCAGTGGGCTGAACGCCTCGGCCTCGACCGGCAGCACATCGCCAGCGCGTGGTTTCCCGAAACCGCCACGGGTGCCGAGATGATAGAAGCCGTGAAGCAGGCCGAACAGAACGGCGGCCTGCTGGTCTTCGGTTTTCACGGCATCGGCGGCGATCATTTGAAGGTGTCGGCTGAGGCCCATGCCGAGTTGCTTGCTTACCTGAAAGCGAACCGGGACAGGATCTGGGTGGCGCCGTTCTCGACGGTGATGGATTACGCCACGGCGAAAAAATAGCTAAAGCAAAATCCGCGATTATTGAATCGCGGTTTTGCTTTAGTTCTTTGTATTGTCGCGCAATCTAACGGAAAACCGCATCGAATACGCTGTCGCTATCGACCACTTTTCCGGATTGCGCTCTAGCGGCGCAGGTCGAGGATGGTCTTCCGTCCGTCGGCGCTCGGCTGATAGACATTTGAGATTTCGGCCAGCGCCCGCCCGAACGCTTCCGGCGAGCCCTGCATCTCGAAGGCGTCGAAGCCGACCCTCACCATGAAGGCGAGCTGGTCGTAGAGGAAATCTCCCGTGGCGCGGATTTCTCCTTTGAAGCAGAGCCGCGTGCGCAACAGCCGCGCCCAACTGAACGACCGCCCGTCGCGGAATTTGGGGAACTCCAGCACCACCAGCGAAAGGTGATCGAGGTCCGAACCCAGCGCCTCGGGCGACTGGTCGGAGGCGAGCTTCACGCCGAGCGGGGTGTTGCGCGCCAGCAGCTCGCCGCGCTCGCGCCGCAGCCGCGTCAACGTGACGACGACGGCGCCTTCGGGCAGCGGCGCGTAGTCGGCGACGAAGGTGTAATCGTCGTTGCAGACACAGCCATTCTTGATGAGCGTCGTGGTCACATAAGCCCTTCCTGTCATCCCGGCCAAGCGGTCG
The DNA here is from genome assembly GCA_003158585.1 of Alphaproteobacteria bacterium. Lineage (GTDB taxonomy): Bacteria > Pseudomonadota > Alphaproteobacteria > Micropepsales > Micropepsaceae > Rhizomicrobium. The sequence goes on along the minus strand of PMKE01000021.1, from coordinate 16,290 downwards.
TATTCGTGAGCGTCAGCGAACGGATGCGAGCGCGCAGAGCCAGGACCACTTCCATGCGCACGCCGGCGTCGGGGTGGGTCCCGGGTCTGCGCGTCCTTCGCCGCGCTCAGGACGCTCGCCCGGGATGACACTCTGTTTAATGAGCGGCATGGAGTTGCTCCAGATAGGCGACGTTCTTGAACGGCTCCATGCCGATGCGCCGGTAGGTATCGAGAAACCGTTCGCCGTCCCGGCGCAGCTTGAGATAGGCGTCGATCACGCGCTCGACGGCGTCCACGATCTCGTGCTCGCCGAAGCCGGGGCCCATGATCTCGCCGATGGCGGCGTCCTCGGCCGCCGAGCCGCCAAGCTGAAGCTGGTAGAACTCGACGCCTTTCTTGTCGACGCCGAGAATCCCGATGTGGCCCGCGTGATGATGGCCGCAGGCGTTGATGCAGCCGGAAATCTTGATCTTCAGCTCGCCGATTTCTTCCTGGCGCGCCGCCAGCCGTTCGGAAATCCGCTGCGCCACGGGGATCGAGCGCGCATTGGCGAGATCGCAATAGTCAAGTCCCGGGCAGCAGATGATGTCGGTGACCAGTCCGGCATTGGCGGTGGCGAGCCCCAGGCTCTTCAGCCGCGCGAAGACGGCAGGCAGGTCCTTCTTGCGCACATGCGGCAGCACCAGATTCTGCTCGTGGCTGACGCGCAGCTCCGCCATCGCGAAATCGTCGAGCAGAGCGGCGAGCGCATCGAGTTGCTGGTGCGAGCAATCGCCCGGTACTCCACCGATGGGCTTCAGCGAAATCGTGGCGATGGCATAGCCCTTCGCGCGGTGCGGATGGGTGTTGGTCTTCAGCCATGTGGCGAAATCGGGATCGGCGCTGTGCGGCGTCTCGTCTGACAGCACGTCAAACTCGGGCGGCGCGAAATAGGCCGCGATGCGTTTGCGTTCCGCTTCGGCCACTTGAAGCGTCCCCGCTGCTTTGATCTCGGCGAATTCGCGGGCGATCAGCTTGCGCATCTCGTCCGGACCCAGCGTATGCGCCAGGACCTTGATCCGCGCCTTGTAGATATTGTCGCGCCGTCCGTTCTCGTTGTAGACGCGCAGCACCGCTTCCAGGAACGCCAGCAAGTCTGGCCTCGCCACGAAATCGCCCACCACATAGGAAAGATATGGCGTGCGCCCCATGCCGCCGCCGACAAGGACGCGATAGCCGGTCTCGCCCGCGTCGTTCTTGACGATCTCGACCGCCAGGTCGTGGAAGCGCAGCGCGGCGCGGTCGTGCGATGCCCCGCTCACCGCGATCTTGAACTTGCGCGGCAGGAAGCTGAACTCGGGATGCAGGCTCGACCATTGGCGGATCGTCTCCGCCACCGGCCGCGGGTCCTCGATCTCGTCCTTGGCGGCGCCCGCGAAATGATCGGCGGTGACGTTGCGGATGCAGTTGCCGCTGGTCTGGATGGCGTGCATCTCGACCGTCGCCAGTTCGGCCAGGATGTCGGGCACGTCCACCAGCTTCGGCCAGTTGAACTGGATATTCTGGCGGGTGGTGAAATGGCCGTAGCCCTTGTCGTATTTGCGCGCGATGTGCGCCAGCATGCGCAGCTGACGCGCCGACAGCGTGCCGTAGGGTACGGCGATCCGAAGCATGTAGGCGTGAAGCTGGAGATAGAGTCCGTTCATCAGCCGGAACGGCTTGAACTGGTCCTCGTTGAGTTCGCCCGTCAGCCGCCGCTGCACCTGATGGCGGAACTGCTCGACGCGTTCGCTCACGAACGCCGCATCGAATTCGTCATATCGATACATCGTCGCTGTTTTTCACCTCTCCCTTGAGGGGGCGAGTAGCGCCGGCGTACGAGTGCCCGGCGAAGCCGGGCAGGGTGGGGGCGTACGCCTGCTTTCCTAAGTCGCTGCGCACGCTCGGTCCCAAGGCCCTTATGATTTCGCGCTCCTGCACAGGCCTGCCGTCGCCGCGCAGCTCGAATAGATATGGAGCCACCACCTTGTTGGCGGCGACGGAGAGCTGCGCCTCCGCGAGCGCATCCTTCGCCTCGGACTCCTCGGCAAAGACCTCGGCGTCCTCCAGCGCCGGAACCCAATCGCCCGCGCGCCAATAGACGACGTCGCCGTCCGCCAGCCGGTTTGAGGTAAGAACCTGAGCCATGTCCTATAAATCACACCGTAGTACGCAAAAACAAGTCTATACAATAGAAATGATGTAAATATAATAATTATACATAAACAACAAGTATATTAAACCACGGACGGCAGGCAAAGTAGCGCAAGCGGGTGGAGCGATTTATTCCGTACACTGAGCGAGCGCGCGACAAGCCAGCCCGATCCTCTCCCTGGGGTGGGGCAGCACGTCGCCGGTGGCGCGATGCCGTGCCGTCAGGTCGTTCGGAATTAACCCGGTATCGAAGGGCGAAGGCTCGCTGCGGTTCTCGGCGATCTCCATGCCGGGGAAGGCGCCGTTCGCGAGCCGGATACCGAGAAGGAAATTCACCGAGCCTCCAGCAGATCGCCCCCCCGATTGTGCGTAAGTTGCCCCGGCCCCGACGGGCATAAAGATTTTCCCGACGGCAACGGCTACAAAGTCGAATCCGCCGGGGGGTGAAAACATGCAACGGGCTTGGCAGGGTTGGACCGCTTCGCAGCGCCATGTCGTGCTGGCGAGCTATCTCGGCTGGGCGCTGGATGCCTTCGACTACTTTCTCCTGGTGTTCGTCATCAAGGACGTCGCGGGCGAGTTCGCCACCTCGATCACCTCTGTGTCGCTCGCCGTGATGCTGACGCTCGGCCTGCGTCCGCTGGGTGCCTTCGTCTTCGGGCGGCTGGCAGACCGCTACGGGCGGCGGCCGATCCTGATGCTGGACGTGGCGCTTTATTCCCTATTCGGTTTTGCCACCGCCTTCGCGCCGAACCTGACGGTGTTTCTGGCGATCCGCGCCCTGTTCGGCGTGGCGATGGGCGGCGAGTGGGGGATCGGCGCCTCTCTGACGATGGAGACCGTGCCGCCGCACGCCCGCGGTTTCGTCTCGGGCATCCTGCAATCGGGCTACCCTTCCGGATACCTGCTCGCCTCGATTGCCTTCGCCCTGCTTTATCCCATGATCGGCTGGCGCGGCCTGTTCATGGTGGGCATCCTGCCGTCTCTGCTGATCTTCTACATCCGCAGCAAGGTGCCGGAATCGCCCGCCTTCAAGAAGGAGTACGCCGCCTCCGTCACCACGCTAGGTGTGCTGGCCCGGCATTGGAAGCTGGCGCTTTACGCCATCCTTCTAATGACGGCCTTCAACTTCTTCAGCCACGGCACGCAAGACCTTTATCCGACCTTCCTTCTGAAGCAGCGCCATCTGGGCCACGGCACGGTCGGCACCATCGCCATCGTCTACAACATCGGCGCCATCCTCGGCGGCCTCGCCTTCAGCTCGCTCAGTCAGCTGTTCGGGCGCAGACGTGCCATCGTCGCCGCGGCGCTCTTGGCGATTCCGGCGATCTGGCTGTGGGCCTTCTCGCCGACCGCCGTGATGCTCGGCCTCGGCGCCTTCCTCGTGCAGTTCTGCGTGCAAGGCGCCTGGGGTGTGATCCCCGCCCATCTGAACGAGCTGTCGCCGCCCGAGGCGCGCGGCGCTTTCCCCGGCACGGTCTATCAGCTCGGCAACTTCATCGCCTCGTCGAACCTCACGCTGCAAACCTGGTACGCCGCACAGCACGGCAATGATTTCTCCATTCCGCAGGCTTTCGTCGCCGCCGCCGCGGGCCTTGTGATTGTGCTGCTGGTCTGGTTCGGACGCGAGGCGAAAGACGCCGACATGGCGAGCAATGCGCCTGCCGTCCGCGCGACGAGCTAATCGTTCTCGTTCTCTTTGCGGCTGCGCTTTTCGACGGCATTGGATGGTACAGCTGCGACGGGCTAGTATCCCCTTATCGTAGAGAGCCGTCTGGGGAGGCGTCCATGAAACGGCTGTTCGTGCTTCTGTTTCTGTTGCCCGTACCGGCATGGTCGCAACCGGCGCCGCCGCCGTCGGAAACAGGCACGGAGTTCGGTTCGCCCTGTCCCTATCCGGATGCTGCAAAGAACGCGCACGCCGAGGGCGCCACGTTGGTCTCCTATCGCGGAACGCGGGACGGGCACTTTACGGACGTCGCCGTCGTGCGGTCGAGCGGCAATGCCTATCTCGATGCGGCGAGCGTGCAATGCGTGAGCCGCTGGCGGTTCGATCCGGACGGCCCGACGGCAAGCTTCCGTCGCGGAGATCATCAAACGAACATCGACTGGAAACTGTCCGGGTTTCCTCCTGGTGAACCGCCCGCGGGAGTGCTCATCGGTCGGCCTCATACTTGTTCGGCGTATTATCCGAAAGCCGAGGGCGAAGCGGGCACAGAGGGCGTAACGACGCTAAGTTTCACCATCACCGACGAGGGGCGGGTTGAAGACATCGCCGTCGCCAAGTCGAGCGGAAACGCCAATCTCGACAATGCCGCCGTGCTGTGCGCTCGCCCTTGGCGATATTTACCGGCCCTTGAGGCGGGCAAGCCGGTCGCCGTCCCGTGGAAGGCGAAAGTCGTGTGGAAGATCGAGGGGCCTCGCATCCCGCCTTTGGCGGGGCCGGCACCGGATTGCCTGCGCGCCTATCCCGTCAAGGCCGAAGACCTCGCGGGCATAGATGGGGTGACGGAAGTGAGCTTCGTCATCGCGGCCGGAGAAGTGCGGGACGTAACCGTCAAATACTCCAGCGGCAATGCCGCTTTGGACCGTGCTGCTGTGGAATGCGTCGCCAGCCGGCATTATCAGCGCGATACGATGATCGGCCCCGACGGCACGCTCGTCGACAAATGGCGGTCGATGACTGTCCGAACGCGCATCGATTGGCACGACGCGCTTCCTGCGGACAAGTAGTCGCGTCCGTCAGTTGTCTCCGTCGTCCCCTTTCGGCGGCGTTTCTTCCTGCGCGGCCTTGTCTTCCTCGCTCGAACCGAACAGCCAGTCGAAGATGCCGCCCAGGCCGCGATGGCGCGGGTGCTGTTCCTGCTGCTGCTGCGGCGTTTCCCGCGGCGCGGCGAGCTGGGATTCGTCGTCGGTGGAGGACACGCCCGAAGCCATCAGCGTCTCGTCGATGGGCACCTGCGGCGGCGAGCGGTCGAGCGGCCTTACCGGCATTCCTTTTTCCGCCACGGTCATCACGTCGCGCCAGATCGCGGCAGGCAGAGTTCCGCCGGTCACTCCGCGCATCGGCGAGGCGTCGTCGTTGCCGATCCACACGCTCGTCACGTAATCGGTGGTGAAGCCGACGAACCAGGCGTCGTGATAGTCCTGCGTCGTGCCGGTCTTGCCGGCGGCTTCGTGGGTCCAGATGCCCGCGCCGCGTCCGGTACCTTCCGTCACCACGCCGAACAGCATGGCGACGAGATCGCGATTGACGTGATAGGCGATGACGCGGTCGGGCTCGGCGGGTTTGCGCCGGTAGAGCGGCTTGCCGTCCGGCCCGTCGACTTCCGTTACCATGTAGGGCGTGACCTTCAGCCCGCCCGAGGCGAAGGCGCCGTAGGCGGCGGTGAGTTCGAGCGGGGTGACTTCGCTGGTGCCCAGCGCCAGCGAGGCGTTGGCTTCGAGCTTGGAGGTGATGCCGCAGCGTCTGGCCGCTTCGACCACCGCATCGAGGCCGACTTCCTGCGCTAGATTGGCGGTGATGGTGTTGACCGAATGCGCCAGGGCGTCGGCCAGCGTCAGCGTGCCGTAGCTGCGGCCGCCGAAATTCGTCGGCATCCAGCCGCCGATATCGACGGGCTCGTCGTTGCGCACGTCCCACGGCGTCAATCCCGCTTCCAGCGCCGCCAGATAGACGAACGGCTTGAAGGCCGAGCCGGGCTGGCGATGCGCCTGGGTGGCGCGGTTGAAGGTCGACTCGGTGTAGTCGATGCCGCCGATCATGGCCGAGACGGCGCCGTCCGGCTTCATCACCACCACGGCGGCCTGATGGACGCGCGCCCTCTGCCCCTGCTTGCTTTCGACGATCTTGACCGCGGCCTGTCGCGCGGCATCCTGGATCCTGGGCTCCAGCGTGGTGTGGACGACGAGATCGCCGCCCAGCGGCCTGCCGCTTGCGGCGGCGAGCTTCAGCGCCTCGTCGCGCGCGGTGTCGAGGAAATAGTTGCGCGCATCCGTGGCGGTGCGGTCGACCACGACGGCGGGATGGGTGCGTGCCTCCGCCGCCTGCGTTTCCGTAATCGCGCCGGTCTCCACCATCTTGGTCAGCACGATGTCGGCGCGTAGCTGGGCGGCGGCCAGATCGCGGCGCGGCGAGAACACGCTCGGCGCGCTGGTCAACGTCGCCAGCATGGCGGCTTCGGCCAGCGTCAGCTCGCGCGCCGACTTGCCGAAATAGACCCGCGCCGCGCCGTCCACGCCGTAGGCGCCGGAGCCCAGATAGATGCGGTTGAGGTAGAGTTCCAGGATCTGCTTCTTGGAAAGCGATTTCTCCAGCATCGCCGCGTCGTACAGTGCCTTCCAGCGCCGCGAAAAGGTGCGCTCGGAATTGGTGAAGACGATCTTGGCGGTCTGCTCGGTGATGGTGGAGCCGCCGGCGACGACGTGGCCGGCGCGCAGATCGGCTATCAACGCGCGGGCGATGCCGCGCGGATCGATGCCGTTGTGGGAATAGAAGCGCCGGTCCTCCATGGCGATGAAGGCGGCCGGCAGACAGGCCGGCATGTCCTCCAGCTTGAGGCGGTCGCCGACGGCGGCGCCGCGCCTTCCCACCACTTCGCCTTTGGCGTCGAGGAAGGTGAAGGCGACGGGACGGTTGACGGCGTAGAGGTCCGTGTCGAGGTCGAGCGGCGGGGCGATCAGCCCCAGGAACCCCGGCAGCAGGAACAACAGCAGCAGCGGCACGGCCGGGACGGCGACCAGCCAGACGCAGATTTTAAGCAGCACGCGGCTGTGTTCGATGATCCAGCCGCCTAAGGCGTCGACCCCGCGCAGGAAAGCTTGCCCCATCTGGCCCATCGGAGTTCCCCGTCATCCTGAGGTGCGACCCCGCACAAGATGCGGGGGAGCCTCGAAGGACGGAGCTTCCTGACCGATCTTTAGGGCAGATTCAAGACGTTGCACGTTAACGCTGTGCAATTCGGCGCCTTTTCGGCAGTTCGGTGCCTTTCCGTCCCTGAGGGGCGCCGCCGCCGCGGTTCTTAGCTTTGCTCCGCGGAGTTTTTCACCACGGGGGCAGCCTGCGGGAGAGATCATCCGTATGCGGCATACGGATTTGCGGGAAAACTACGGCTAAGAAATCGTTACCGCCGGGAATCGATATCATCATTCCGAGTTATATCGATCTTTACTCGCAGTCACCACAATTGCGTCTGGGCGAAAAGGCTTCGAAACCAGGCATGTCGGATTACGGGTCAGCCGCAGAGTTCAGCGCACCCGAATATGCGATCGATAAACTGCGCCTGGTGTTCGTCGACGGCGAGCAGGAAAAGGCGTTCACGCACGACGCCCTGGTCGACTCCATCGGAATCATCCGCGCCTATCTTATCGCCGGTACCGGGCTCTATATGGCGTTCGGCGCGCTCGACGCCATCGTCGGCGGCAATTCCGTCGGCGTCATGTGGTTCATCCGCTATGTGATCGTCTGCCCGGCGCTGCTCGGCGTCTTTGCGTCGACCTACCACCCGTCCTTCGAGCGCTTCGGCCAGTATGCGCTGGGCTCCACCATGCTGGTGTCGGGGCTCGGCATCGTGGTGATGACCGGCGTCATGACGCAGCCTTTCGCCGGCATGTACTACGGCGGTCTCGTCATGGTGGTGATCTACTGCTCGGCGCTGATCCGGCTTCACATCGCCTTGTCGGCGATGATCTCCGCCTTTCTTGTCCTGTGCTATCAGGTGGTGGCGCTGACGATCAATCCGGTGCCGGGTGATATTCTCCTAAGCAACGACTTCTTCCTGATCATGGCGACGGGGGTGGGCCTCTTCTCGGCCTATATCCAGGAGCTTTACATCCGTCGCAGCTACGCCAGCCAGAAGATCATCGAGGCCAAGCGCGAGGCGCTCAACCTCCTGTTCGTGGAGGCCGACAAGGCGAACCGCTCCAAGAGCGAGTTCCTCGCCAATATGAGCCANNAACGCCATCATCGGCTTTTCCGACGTGCTGGGCCGGGAGATGTTCGGTCCGCTGGGCAATCCCAGATACGGCGAATACGTCAAGGACATCAACGACAGCGGCCAGCACTTGCTCGAGATCATCAACGACATCCTGGACCTCGCCAAGGCGGAGTCCGGCAAGCTCGAGCTCGTGACCGAGGAATGCGATCTCGGCCCCATCATGGACGACTGCATCCGGATGTGCCGCGGCCGCGCCGAGAAGGGCCGCCTCGGATTGGCGGCGAACGACGGCGCCCCCGGCTTCCGCGTCCTGGCCGACCGGCGTCTGCTGCTTCAGGCCATGCTCAACCTGGTGACCAATTCCATAAAATTCACGCTGCCCGGCGGAACGGTAGAGTTGAGCGTCCTGCCGCACCGGCCGGGCGAAGGCCTCGACATCCGGGTGCGCGACAACGGTATCGGCATCGAGCGCGAGCATCTGGAGCGCATCCTGGTGCCGTTCGAGCAGGTCGAATCCTCGCGCGCCCGCAAGAACGGCGGCACCGGCCTCGGCCTTCCCTACACCAAGAAACTCGCCGAGCTGCACGGCGGCACGCTGCGCATCGAAAGCAAGGTGAACGAAGGCACCACGGTGACGATCCGCCTGCCGCCCGAGCGCGTCGTGTCGCGCCCGGCGGCCGATCCCGTCCGGCTGGCGGGCTGAAGCGCTGGAGCGGATTGTCTTCTGTTTGAAAAACCCAAATTGTCATCCCGGGCGAACGTCCCGATCCTGAGCTTGTCGAAGGGGAGGGACGCGAGACCCGGGACCCACCGCAATACAAGCGCTTGTTCCGGTGTGGGTCCCGGCTCGGCGCGATCTTACCCGTTCGCTATCGCTCGCGGGTTCGATCGCTTCCGCCTACGCTGAAGCTACGGCGGACCAAGTTGGCCTCTCGACCCGCCGAAGCCTTGGCGCAGGCGGGTGGCCGGGATGACAAGTTGTGTTGGTTCAGTATGAAGCCAACGCACCTTACCCCTTGTTCACAATATAAAGCAGCAGCACGCGCCCCGTCGGATCGGTTTCCGTCCGCACCTGCGCGGCGTCGAGGCCTTCGGTCCAGGCCAGCATCTGCGCCTCGTCGCGGTAGTTGAGCGACCAGTCGGTGAGGAACTCCATCGGCCACAGATTGCTCAGCGGGGTCTCGTACATGTTGCCGATGATCAGCGTTCCGCCGGGCGCCAGCATGGAGAACAGCCGCTTGGTCAGGCCCGCCGCACGCTTGTCGGTGAGATAGTCGAGCAGCCCCACCGAATAGATCATGTCCTGCGGCGGCAGCCCTTCCATGGCGCTCGTCCCGCGCAGCACGTCGGTGAAGCTGATGTTGAGCGCCTTGACGCTGTGCCGCCCGTGCGACTTGAGCACGTTCGGATATGTCCGCTCGAGGGCGTAGCGCAGCGCCTGCTGCTCCTGGTCGATCAGCGTGAAGGCGGCGCTGCCGCGCTCGGCGTCCGGGCCGGCGAGATAGAGTTCCACTTCGCGCGCCGGGCCGCTGCCCAGGCTGAGGATGTGCGCCGGACGCTCGGGATTCTTCGACGCCAGCTCGGCGATGCGGTCCCGGACGACCTCCATGCGCGTCTTGATGCACTCGGCGACTTCCAGGCCGATGCGGTGCAGCAGCATGTCGTAGGGCCGCTCGCCGACGCGCTGCCAGTCGTAGACCTGGTTCATGATCTCGTAGTCGCCCGGATAGCCGAGCGGCTTGGCGTAGCTTCTGTCCCAGATGGCACCCAGCCGCAGCTCGGGCGTCAGCACCAGTTCGGTGAGTTCCTTGGTGGCCATATGCTTCTCGCGGTCGCCCATCACGGTGCGCACCACGTCGTTGCCGGTACGCCACAACACGCGCCAGTGCTCGACGAGGCGCGCTTCGCAGGCCTCGTAAGCGGCGTTGCGATCGATGTTGGTCGCCAGCGCCAGCGAAAGATCGGGGGTCAGGATGCTGCTGTAGCCGCGCAGCAGCTTCAGCACGTCGGCGCACAAGACGCGGTACTCCACCGGAACGAGCTGCGTCGCGGCCGAATCGATCAGCGATGAGCGCGTGGCAATCTGCGCCTTGAGGTTCCTGGTCAGCAGCTGGTCGAAGTCGATGTAGTTGTCGACGAACTTGAAGGCCGTCTTGGCGCCGAAGACGTTTTTCTCCGAGCGGCACACCGTGGCCAGGGATTCGAAGATGGCGATGCCGGCCTGCTGGATGGCGATGGGCAGCGTCCGGCCGACTTCCAGCGCATCGTCGGCGTTGCGCGTCGTGGTGGCGACGCCGCCGAGGCAGAGGTTCTGGATCTGATAGGTGCCCCCGGCCGCCCGCATGCGCGGCGGCGTTCCGCGGAACAACCTATAGGCGTCGTAGCGGGGCGGGCGGTACCACGCCTCGCGGCCCTGCGAGCCGCGCAGCGACTCGTATTCCCGGGTTCGTTGTCTGGAAGCTTCGGCGGCAACTTCTCTGCGAGCACTCTGACGCGTACGCCCTAACTCCATTTTATCCACAGCCCGGCATTGATTCTTGCCGGCGCCGTCCTCATCCAAAGGTTAATATTTCATTAACCGAGAGTATTTGCGAGTTGTTATGAATTATCAAGCGCCTCGCGCGCTGTGTCGCATAGTGGGACAGGGGGCGGGCCACGCCAAAACCCAGGCAACCCTTCCTATTCCACCACTGGTTGAGTATATGCCGCAACCTTCACGAAGGCCGCATCCGCGGCCCTCCCGCGGTACTTTCTTGCGGCCGCGGGAAAGTCTCTTCGCTCAGGGCTGCTTTTCGCAGACGACCATCCAGGAGATGCCGAAGCGGTCGAACGTCGTGCCGAAGCGGTGGGTACTCGTAAGAACCTGCACGCCATTCAACCGTTGGTATATACTCCCTCCTGGGTTGATTTTACTTGCGGGGGCTGAGATGCGCGGGATTCTTATTGTTGCGATTGCGCTGGTTGCTCTTGGCGGTGCGGCGCTCGCTGCCGATCAATCGGTCGTCACGGGAACAACCGTCGTAACGAGCCCGACCGGCACGACGACCACGACAACCACTGCTAACGGACCGTCGGCGACGAAGGCGGAACTCGATGCCGCAAACGCCGCGTTTCCCAGCAGCGGGATCACGCCTGACGTGAAGCTGAGCGGGAACACCGGAACCGAAGAAGCCAATCTGCTGACTGCCGCGGCGATTAACACGGCGGCTAATCAGATCATCTCGCGTACCGGTGCCGACCAGTTCGAGACTCTGATCATAGCGGGGAATTCGGGGCTGGATGTCTCGGCGTGGATGCTGTTTGACACGAAAATTGAAACGCTGAAAAGTCGCTTCGATAACGATCTGGCGACATATCGTGCTCTGGCAAATCCGTCCAGGAAACACAACTGGGGTACGGATCGGTTGAGTCTAACGGGCATCGGTGAAGGACTCATCGCCCTCAAGGGGATTCTGTCGTATTTTGCCACGAGCTACCAAGCGTCCTCTGTCTCGGTATCGACGACCGACGACATGCTCGCCGTCGCGATTGCCGGGCGCATGCCGGAAAGAGCGATCATCTACTCGCAGATGGTTGCGTTGGCGGCGAACAAGAAGATCGCGGAGCGATTCTCGGCGCTCACGGACCTCGCCAACCAAGCCAATGACGCTGTCGTCGCCAGCAACACCCTGCCGCCCGCGAAGAAAAAGTCGATCGAGGCCGCGGTCACCAATCTCAAGAATGACCTGGCGGACTATGGCAGCTTCGGCACCTGGCTGCTCGGCGGCCCATCGGGAAATGCCACGGCGCCGGGCAATCTGAACCAGGTGGCGCAGGCATACGCCGCCGCCAGCGTGCTGCGGAACGGCGGCCGGGTACTGTATGTGAAGATCCACAATGCGGCCGGCGGGATCGTCACGAAAACCAATCTGTGGAGCACGCTGGGCGCGATGCCTTTGTATGCCTCCGCCGGCATTGTCGTGAGCTACGCCTCCTACGAAGGCGGTACGCCTTCCGCCGGTCAAAAGAAGATTTTGGAGGCGATCGCGCCCGACGACGACAGTACCGGCGTCTACAAGCTCGCCGCGGCCGGTCTGTTTGCCGTCGTGGTTCCCTATCACACGATTGGACACGTTCCGCTTGTCGTCAGTTTGGATAAAACGGGCGGCTGCGATGCAGTGGGCAAACACTATGCGACGAAGGCCGAATTCGAGGCGAATGACGTCGTACTCGACTCCGACGCAGCGAAGTACTGCCCGCGGTAAACCAGTACGCCGCTCGCTCCGGAGCGGCCTTCAGCCGTAGCGCTTGAAGTCGCGCCACATGACGGGAAGCGGCGTCTTCGGTCCCCGCAAAACGTAGATCGGCTGGATCTCGCTCGGCTGCGCATAGGGATTGTCGGTGTGTCCCGCAACTTCCACCGAGCGGAACCGCCGCAAATACCAGCTCCTGTCGCCGCCGACGGTGATGACCACGCTGCCGTCGTGACCGCGCGGCCCCCACAGGTAGTAATTGTTATGACCGCCGATGGCGGGAGGAAGGCCGAGCTTCGCCCCGAAGACGTCGATGGCGGCCGCGTCTCCGTAATTGCGTCCCAGGAAGACCGCCTTGGCGCGCTCCTGCGGCGGCAGCGCGCGATAGACGGCCGCGACCTTTGCGGCCATTTCGGGCCAGCCGTGCATGTCGCCGAAATGCTGCTGCATGCGGCCTTCTTCGTGGATCTCCGCGGTGGTCAGCGACGGCGAGATGTTTAGCTCGGCCAGGTAACGGATGGCGGCTTCCTCGGGCAGGATCGGCAAGGCCAGCGGCGCGAACACGGCGCCTTCGACGGCGACGGCGGCAAGCGCCGCGCGCACCGCGCCCGCACCGAACTTCGCTTCCAGCAACACCGCACCGGCGGCAAACAGCGCCGGATAGATCGCGACGAAGTAGTTGACCTTGCCGTGCCCGGCAATCAGGAACGCGGCCAGCAGCACAAAGGCTATCGGGAAGGCGCGAAAGGCGGCGTGCGCCGGCCGCACGGAAAATGCCCAAAGCCCGGCGAGCCACACGGGCGCGGTCAGCGGGCCCATCGCGAAGAACTGCTGCGCCAGGAAGGCGAAAGGCGTCAGCACGCGGTTCTTACCGTGCGCCAGGGCCGAGGCGACGTCCAGGAAGGGCCAGTCATGGCTCTCCTGCCAATAGAGGTTCGGCAGGATCATCAGGAAGGCGATCGCCGCGCCCGCATAGGGCCACGGCCGAGTGAGGCAGCGGCGGAGCGTCGTCGCCAGCATCCCAAGCATCAGCGCGGCGGCGTAAGACGCGACGAGATACTTGCTCCACAGCCCCGCGCCCGCCACCGCACCGAAGGCGAGCCACCAGCGGCCGTCGCCCGTCCGCACCAGCCGCACGAAGCACCAGCTCAGCGCCAGCCAGGTCAAGGGCTGCAGCATGTCGGTGGTGTAGATCACCCCCAAAACGAGGAAGACCGGCGAGAACATCACGCAAAATCCCGCCAGCCACTGCGCCAGGCGCCCGCCGCCGAGGCTGCGCGCAAACTCCGCCGTCATGGCCGCCGTTGCCGCCATGGCAAGCGCGGGCGCCAGCCGGAAGAGGGCGAGGGAGTCGCCGAACGCGGCATGCGACCAGAAGGCGATCAGCGGAATGAGCGGCGGCTGGTCGACATAACCCCAGTCGGGCCGGCTGCCGCAGACGATGAAATAAAGTTCGTCGCGGAAAAATCCATAGCCGCCGTTCGCCAGCAGGTGCAGCGCCAGGACTGCGAGTCCCAAGAGGAGGGACGGCCTTTTCAGGGCCGCAAGCGACTGCGACGCGATCGTCTGGATGGCCCCGGTCACGCACACCCCCCGCCTCCGGCGTGTTTTACCACTTGCGCCGCCCGGGACGAAAGCGCGGGCCGGGTCCCGGCGTAACGGTTAAGAGCGCGACGCGGGCGGCGGATCGCACCCGAATAAATTTTCGCCGCCGCCCCGCGGCAACGTCAGCGTAGTCTAGGGCGTCACGCCATAGCGGGCGAACTCCTCCGCGATCCGCGGATCGACGGTCTTGGCAGCTTCGATATCGGCACTTCCGCCGGCGGTGTCGTCGCTGCGCAACTTGGCGATTCCGCGCCCATAAAGCGAGCTTGCGACGCGGGGATTGGCGGCGAGCACCGCGTTGTAATCCTTAATCGCCTTGTCGTATTCGCCAAGGCGCAGATAAGCGTAGGCACGACCGTCGAGATAGAACAACGCGACCGAGCCGCCCATGATCAACCCCGTCCAGCGCTTGCATTCGGCCAGGAACGGTTCGAGTTCATCCTCCTTGAGGATTCTGCGGTCGCATCCGGCCAGCTTCCGGTGTGCCATCGCTTCGTCGAACTGATAGTCGCGGATCGCATCCTCGAACCTGCCCATCGCGATGTAAAGCCAGGCGCGGTCTTCGCGCGCCCCGGTATAGCCCAGCTTGAGATTCAGCGCGGCGTCGTAGTCCGCCAGCGCTTTCGCGCCGTCGCGGCCGTGGTACTGGTACGAGGCGTAGACCTCGCCGCGCATCGCAAACGCCTCTGCGAAATCCGGGCGCAGCCGGATCGCTTCCGAATAATCGACCATTGCACGATCGAAGTCTGCCGGATCAAGCCGGTGAGCTGCCGCATCGAGCTCCGCCTTGTAGACGCGCGTCACGGCGCGCGCGTAAAACGCTAGGGAGGAATTGGGCGCGCGCACAACGGCCTGATCGAGATCGGCAAGCGAGCGGACATAGTCGTTCTTCCCCCGCAGCGCGATGCTGCGATTGATCAGTGCCTGGACGACGTCGCCTTGTCCGGATTCGATAATCGCGGTGCATGCGGCAAGCCGCACATCCACCTTGATTGAAAAATCTGCCGAGCATTGTTCGGGTCCGGCTAGCGCGCAGCCGGTCAGACACAAGGCCGCGACTGTAACCACAATCCCTGCGCGATACATCCATATCCCCCTTTGCAGGCCCGCAGACTCTAAGTCGCGTGCCTCGGCCGGTACACACCGCCAAGCACCGCCCGGCCGGAGGGCTATAATGGCGTAAACCATGAGCCAATTCAACATGTTAGTAAGTGCGTATGGTACGATGGCGCATGCCATATAGGGCGCAGTAGAGAATCAATGGAATGACGGGTTCTGGCGCAAAACGGACGGCGGATCGCGCGGCCCCCGCGCACCCCGAAAATATTTCCGCCGCCGCCCCGCGAAGCCGCGAATAAATCTGAACTGATTTCGTTCATCTCGGATTCTTCTCGCGCCGTATCGCGCTGAATCGAAAATCGAATTTTCGATTTTGCGGGATCGTCCCGCCGAATGGCCTGCGCCTTCGTCCGCTTAACACCAATTCCTGCCGTTTCTCTGACACCAATTCGCGGTATGTTCGAGAGGTCAGGGATGAACGCCGGTTCAAGCCCGGCGCATGGGGGGTACATGACACATCGCATCGCAGCCAGTTTTACGTTCTTAAGAGTTACCGCGGCCTTGCTCGCGGCGACCGCCATACTTGCTTTTGGAACCGCGAAAGCTGAGCCAGCATTCAAAATGACAAGCGTTGCATTGTATCAACCCAACGATGTGCTCGTTGCACGACTTGACTGCGATACCGCATCGCTTGCGAATTACATCAAGCAAATTGTGGCGCGCGAGGTAGACGTTTTGGCGAATGCCGGGCAATACCCCGGAGTTTCTGGTGCGATTGTCGTGGCGATAAAGCCGGGCCGGCAATCGAAAGCATGGATTGTCATGGGAGCTAATGGTCTGCCCGAACCGCTACTCGCCAGGATGAAGGCCGAAGCAGAGGCCGTAGCCCCTGTCTCGGTCCGCGTAGGTCCGATAGCCTTTGCCATAAATTTCGATGTTTGGGGTGGCGGACAGTCCGTAACCGATGCAGCAAACCCCGTGCCTGTGCCTCGCGAATGGCTAGGGGGCAATGGGCACGAAGTGCTCCCCGACGGACCACTTTCGAGGATTTGGCCTTAATCGCCGACCGTAGGTGAATAACCGGATGTGGCGCAACACGGACGGCGGATCGCGCGGGAGGACGCACCGGCGCACCCCGAAAATATTTCCGCCGCCAACCCGAGCAGAGATGATAATCATGCGCGTGTGAAAATCACACCGGAGCATCCTGCCCGCATACACCTATAATCGGCAAAATCATCGCTGCGCTCCAGAGGCTTCCATGTCTCATACGACCCTAAGAAACAGCTACCAATCGCTCTCCGA
>PMKE01000002.1 GCA_003158585.1 Alphaproteobacteria bacterium | reverse complement strand
CGGCCTTCGCCGCCGTCACGGTCGATCGAAACGCCCGGAACGCGCTGCAAGGCCTCGGCCAGGTTGGCGTCGGGCATTTTGCCGATGTCTTCGGCCGCAATGGATTCGACGATTACGTTCGATTCTCTCTTGATTTCCAGACCTTGAACGATCGCCGCTCTGATGCCCGTCACCGTAACGGTTTCTATCGTCTGGTCTTGAGCCCAGGCGCATTGGAGCGTGGCCAATGCCGTAGCCAGAAGCGACACGCTGCCCAGTAGTTTCGAATGAGTGCTCATGGTTTCCCCCCTTCAATGTCACAGTTTCTTAGTGTTTGTTGTGGAAGAGATCACGATGACCCCTTCTGCCGAGCGACCTGCCTTTTTTGTTGTATGGTTCTACCTAGTACGCGCCTTGAAGCGCGCCGCCGCAATAGGGCATGCCAATGCATCTCATAATATTGGGACAAAAGTGCAGGTTCTGAGACAAAAGAAAAGCGCAGGCACACCGCCCACGAAACAGCAAAATGCCGGTCCGGGTATCTCAAAAAGACGCCGGCGCATCGGTCGTTCAGTTAAGGTCGTGTCCTGCGGCTGCGAAATAGTCGGCGCATTCGTCCGGAGTAAAGCGGACCGCGGATTTGGGATCGCCGCCTTGACCGGGAAAGCGGCCGTTTCGTTGGTAAACGGAGCGGACGATGACGGAGCTAACGAGCCGAAAGATTAATGCGGCCTTGAATGCACTGCGGGAGTTGGAGAGCCGCACGCCTGTTAGCTTTTGATCACAATCACCGGAATAGCGTTAAATCGATTCCATCGCCCATGACAGTGTAACCAGCGTCGTTCGGATGGATGTGATCGCCTGAATCGAATTCCGTTTTGACCTTCAGCGGGTCGCCCGGATCGCGGATGATGGCATCGAAATCTACGATGCCGTCGAATTCTTTCGACGATCGAATCCAGTTGTTGACGGCCAGACGGATCTGGTCCTTTTCGGGACTGTAATATCCAGAGCCCTTGAACGGCATCAGCGTTCCAATGATCACCTTGATTCCCTTCGCGTGCGCGCGAGCGATGATCTGACGATACCCTGCGACGATGTCGTCCGCCTCGATGATGGGATAGTCGCCAAACACGCTTTTTCCGCTCATTCCGATATCGTTGATTCCCTCGAACAGAATGATGTGAGACACGCTGCCGACGCGGAACACGTCCCTTTCGAGACGGGCGAGCGCGTTGTCGCCCCAGCCCGTTTGAAGTATCCGGTTTCCGCCGATGCCGGCGTTGATCACGGACCGCTGTTTGGCCGGCGGCAGTTTGGCGAAGCGCCTCGACAGCTCCTCCGAATAACCGCGCAGCTGCATGGGATTTCCCCGAACCCCATCCGTCAGGGAATCGCCCAGGGTGACGACGACCGGCAGCGGACGAGCACTTTCCACAGCGACCCCGCTCACGAACGGCCGGCCCGAGATGGAATGGGCGCCCTGTAATTGAGCCGCTTGCGTTTGATCGCCTTCGGCAGAGATCATGGATGCACCCCCAATGGGGCTGAATCTGGCGCCCTGTGGCGCATAGATGCTCACGACCAATCGATCCGCCGCCGATACTTTGAGCGGAACGGGGTCGCTGAGCGCCGGGGCTCCGGCAGGCACGGTGAGGGAGGCTTGCCCGCCGAAACGAAGAGGCATGATGTTGCCCTTCGCGGTATCGGGCACGTCGCCGGCAAGCGCGATCGAAGCCGCTTGAATGAGAAGCGGCGTGGTGCCCGTCTCGTTTGTCAGCCGGACGCGAACGGCTGTTCCTCCCGTGGTGACAAAGAGCGTATACCGCACCGTTCCCACCACAGTCTGAGGTCCGGGGATATTATAGGTCGTTGCGTATTCCTGGCTGATAGCAATTTCCGCCGGGCACGCTTCGAACGCTTCCGTCCATCCCTTGGAGTGCGAACCGGCGGCCATTGCAGGGACCATCGCCGCAGCAAGCGCCAGCGGCAGAAGTACTCGGCGAACGTGCGCACACATCGTTTTTTGTCTCCTCACAATTTGCCGCTGTGCATCGAAGTTCACAGAGGCGATAGCGCTGACTTCTTCACGGCATGACCCGGGCCATCACACGTTGCCTCGCTGCGCATCCAATTTGCGCCGATTCTCATTGGATTTTTCCCTGGTCAGCGGATAGGACCTCAGAAGAAGCAGGCAAAACAGGGACGGAATCGCGGCGCCGAAACACATCGCGATCCGCATGCCGAGATAGGTACTCGGAGTCTGTGCACTGAGAGCCGGGTCGAATCCGATTAGGTTCAGAACGAAGCCGACCACCACGAATCCCAGGGCGATGGACGCCTTCGTGGCCCAGCTGTAGACGGCGCCGAACATGCCCTCGCGCCGGTGCCCATTCTTGAGTTCGTCTTCATCGCAGATATCGGCGGTCATGGACTGCCCCAGGATGCCGATGCCGATCCAGAATATGCCGCCGGTAAGCGGGTCCAGCCAGATGAGAGATTTTCCAATGACGGCGAGGGACTCGGCGGCTTGTGCTAAGCTGCCCCAATGGAGCGCTTCTTGAATACGGCCGGGCTGATAAACGAACCAGCGAATGATTGAGTTCACCACCTCCATGCAATAGACGAACTGCAGTCCGCGGATTTTGCTCATCTTGCCCGTCAGCCAGACAACGAACGGAATTCCTAATATCCCTGTGGCTGCATATCCGATGGTGACGATCAGCTTCCATTGCGTTCCAAGAGCAATATTGCCGTCCGAAAGGTAGTAGATAAGCAAGTACCAATCCATATTGGCCGCAATTACGCCGGCAATGATGGCACTGACCGTTAGAATGACCAGATAGACGCAAGCTCTGTTTTGCAGGGCGAGCTTGGCGGATCGCCAAAACGAGTCCTTCTTGCCGCGTTGCTCCCGGATGTTCGTCTCATAAAGACGTTCCTTGCCGACGAAGGCCGGAAGCATTCCGAAAATCGTCATCCCCAGAAAACCGTAAACAGCCGCTATGGTCCGGATGCCTTCCATTCTCTCTGGAGTCGTGAGACGGGTAGTATCCGAATACCCGTATTTCCAGGCGATGAACGTCAGGGAGAACGGGATTAACCCCATGTATGACATCTCCCCGAGCCTGTTCCATAACGTCACAAATCCTTGTACGGACGTCCGTTCATCGTAATCGGGCGTCATTTCATAGGTCAGGCCGAAATACGGCACCGAGAAGATAGAGTAGGCAGTGTAGAACAGCAGGCTGGTGACGGTGAACCAAGCCAGCTTGCCCACATCGCTCCATCCCAGCGGAACCATCCAGATGCTGGCAAATGCCAGGCCCATTAAAAGTGCGCCTAACACAATGAAGGGGCGGCGGCGGCCGAAACGCGAGCGGAAGTTATCGGAGATGTGCCCCACAACAGGGTCGATCATAGCGTCCCAAAACAAAGGAACCGCAAGAACGAGACCGACCCAGAGCGCATTGATGTGCAGGATCATGTTCAGGACGCCCTGTCCTGTGACCCTCACACTTTGATTGCCGAGCGACACGGCCAGACCACCCGTGCCCACAGCGAGTTTCTTTGCGACCGTAAGGGTCTCGCGCTTGGTTTCGACTGCAACCGGCCGCTCGACGAATTGGTTCATGGCATTTCCTCAGGGCAATACGGCCCGCATTGAGTTACATGGCCTGGAGATTGGCTGGGGCGGCGGCCCAGCGTTGATGCAGGCTCAGCTATTTGGGATTCGCACTGCTGCTCACCGGGATCGGCGCCGGCGCCTCCAACACGGGAGGGTGGCCGAACTGCCGGGTGAACAGCTCGATCATCCAGGCGCGGTGCTTGGCCAGATAGTCGGCAAAACCAACCGGGGCCGCAGGATCGAAATGCGGTTCCTTCTGCATCAGCTCGGCGATTTCTTGGCCGGATGCGTCTCCCGGCGTCACGGGTTCGGGCGGGTCGACGTGATTTCCCAAAAAACGGTTGTCTTCAAAGACGATGTTGTGGCCCCTCGCACCACCCCAGCCGGCGCCGTATTCGTATGTTCCGTCCTTATTTGCCGCCGCGGCATGACCGTAGACGGCGGTCCCTTGCGAAGCGAACAGATTGCCGCGGAACGTCACGTCCTTCGCCCAGCCGGACCACTCCGTTGTAAGCACCGACTGCACGTTGTCGCCCGGAGCGATGTAAATTGCATTGTTCTCGATCAGCGTATTCAAGGAAGGACCGGAAAGAGCGAAGCTGCGGGTATGGTCGTGCCAGCTGATGTTGCTGCGTATCACCGTACCGGTGTTACCTATGAAATTGCCGGCTTCCCAGATGGTAGGCGTGCAGACCATCATGAAGCCGCCGTCGTTTTCGCGGCTCAGATTGTAGATGAACTTGGTGCCCCGCGAGTTGTAATCGGAGTCGAAGCCCTCGCCATCGTGGGTTCCTTTGGTAAAGGAGGCTGCATTCAACTGGAACAGCGTGTTGTCTGTGCTCCAGGGCCAGATGCCGGCACTGTTTTCCGTCGTGCGCTGTGCCGTACGCACCACGATATTGTGTTCCACCAGCGCACCGTAGGTGACCCAGGGGGTAATGCCGTCGCCGCCGACATCTTCGATATAGTTGTCGCGAATGACGACGTAGAAGCTTGGGTACCATGAGGAGACCCACTCGAATTTGGTCGTCACACCAAACTGGTCGGATAGGCCGGCAATCCCAGTCCGGTCCACGCGCCAGATGATGTTGCGTTCGATGCGAAGACCGGCAAACCGGCTGGGGGCGCTTTTGCCGGTGGTCCGGAACAGGATGCCGCCGTAGTCCCTGTCCTTTTTTTCGGCGGCTCCGTTGACGTCGTGAATGTAAAGATCGGAAATGACAATCCTGTGCAGCGTGCCGATATTGTCTGCGGCGATGAGAACGCCTCTGCGGACGGCGGGACTCTTGCCGTGATTGGTCAGCTCCAGATTGCGGACTTGGACATATTCCACATTGAGGATTGTCAGAGCGTTTTCGGCAACATCACCGGCGTCGATCCGAGGCATCGGACCGTCGCCGTAGCGGTCTACGCTAATCGGAGCAACGGCGGTTCCGGAACTCGGGATCGTAAGCGAGGACTGCCAGTGCGAACCGGCCCGCAACAGAATGCGGTCGCCTGGGAGAAAGCGGCCCGAATTCACCTTGTCAAGGCTTTGCCAAGGGGACTGTTCCGACGTGCCGGCATTCGTGTCGCGGCCGGCCTCGGAGCTGACGTAGTAGGTGGTCGCATCTGCCGCCTGGAAGATCAATCCTGCGCAGACGGCGAGTAGCAGTATCCGCATTGGGCTCCCCCTCATTTCGTTGTTTTGGTCCGACAAGCCATTCCACGCCAAAAGGTCACACAATTGGCGGCAAAACCGGCGCGTTGCATGTCTGCAATCGACCCATCGCGTCGGGCGTGCGCCGCAATCGCACAAAACGCGAAGGCCCGCCGTCGTTCTTGGATTTGCAGTTTTCGCATGGTCCGCGCCGCTATTTGGGATTTCCGAAGCGATCTGTCGTTGCGTGCGCCGACCCTTCCATTACCGGAGGATGGCCGAACTGCCGTGTAAACAGTTCGATCATCCAGACGCGGTGCTTGGTCAGATAGTCGGCAAAACCGGCCGGATTCGCGGGATCGAAATGCGGTTCTTTCTGCATCAACGCGGCGATTTCTTGGCCGGATGCGTCTCCCGGCGTCACGGCTTCGGGCGGGTCGACGTGGTTGCCCAAGAAGCGGTTACCTTCAAAGCGGATGTTACCCACGGCACCACCCCAACCTGACGCGAGCGTGAATACCCCGTCGTCGGCGCGCGACACGGCGTGACCGTAGACCGCCGTTCCTTCGGAAGCGAATAAATTGCCCCGAAACAGTACGTCCTTCGCCCAGCCGCCCCAGTCGGTCGTAATCACCGACCGCACACTGTCGCCTTCGCCGATGTAGATGGCGTTGTCCTCGACCAGCGTATTCTCCGAGGGACCGGAAAGGGCGAAGGTAAGGTGACGGTCGTGCCAACTGATGTTGTTGCGTATCACCGTGCCGCTATTATCAATAAAATTGTCGGATTCGGCTTTGCCGGGTGCGCAGATCAGCATGAAGCCCCCGTCGTTTTCGCGGCTCAGATTGTAGATGAATCTCGTGTTGCGCGAGTTGTAATCGGAATCAAAGCCCTCGCCATCGGTCGTCCCTTTGGTAAAGGAGGCCGCATTCAACTGCAGCAGCGTGTTGTCGGTGTTCCAGGGCCAGATGCCGGCGTTGTAGTAGGACCCGCGCTGTTGCGTGCGCACCGCGATATTGTGCTCTACCAACGCACCGTCCGTAAGCCACGGAACAACGCCGTCACCGGCGATATCTTCGACATAGTTGTCGCGAATGACGACGTTGAAGCTCAGATGCCACGGAGAGATTTCGGGCTGTTTGGATGGGCCGATCTGGTCGGATTGGGCGGTAATCCCGGTCCGGTCCACACGCCAGACGATGTTGCGTTCGATGCGAAGGCCGTCGAACCGGCTGGGGATGCGGTCGCCGGTGCTGCGGAACAGGATGCCGCCGTTGTCTTTTCTCTCGTTGGTTCCGTTGATGTCGTGAATGTAAAGGTCGGCAACGACGATCCCATGCAGCGTGCCGATATTGTCTGCCGCGATGAGGACGCCTCTGCGCAGGGCGGAGCTTTCCCCGCGATTGGTCAGCTCCAGATTCCGGACCTCGACATATTCCACATTGCGGATCGTCACCGCGTTTTCGGCAATATCCCCGACGTCGATCCTGGGCATCGGACCCGTGCCGTACCGGTCGACGCGAATGGGGGCTGTCGCGGTTCCGGAACTTCTTATCGTAAGCGGGGACCGCCAGCGTGAACCGGCCTGCAGCAGGATGCGGTCGCCCGGACGGAAGCGGTGCGAATTCACTTTCCCGAGACTTTTCCACGGGTGTTGTTTCGAGGTGCCGGCATTCGTGTCACGGCCGGCATGGGGGCTGACGTAGTAGGTCATCGCATCTGCCGACTGGAAGACCAGCGCCGCGCAGAAGGCGAGTGGCAGTATGCGCATTGCCTCCCCCTATGATGTAATTCTGGCCCGCCACAACTGCGGCTCTGCCGAGCGCAGGAAAATGCGTTGGGGAGACTGGTTGGCGCCGTCTCCTGGCGTTCTATGGCACTCCCTGCTCCTGACCACCCACGCTCCCGTTCAGACGGGCATTATTCGTTGTGTAGCCTCACCCCAAGTAGGCGCCTCGATCGGTGCCGCCGCAATAGGGCATGCCAATTCATCCCAAAATATTGGAACAAATAAACATGTTCTGAGACGAATGCAAAAAGACGCGGGAACCCTCGCCGCTAGTATCCCGGACCGGGAGCCCGCAAGCTCAACCCAATATATATCATACTCAAGGTGCGTACCTTCCGGTGCCGCGCCGTCCGGGGAGGAGTTCTCATGGTAAACCCGCGTCGCAACCCAAAGAAGGCTGCACCCGCCGGCTCCGCGGCATCGCATCGCCGGTCCGCAAAGGCAAACGCGCCGTTGAAGCCCGAAGCATCGGTGCGCGACAAGCTGCTGCTCGATTTCGGCTGGAAGTTTCATCTCGGCCACGCCGCCGATCCCGCCCTGGACTTCGGTTTCGGAGCCAACCAGCGCACGTTTGCCAAGGCCGGTACCGGCATCGCCTCTTGCGCCGAGCCCGATTTCAAGGACGACGACTGGACGGCGATCAACCTGCCGCACGATTGGGCGGTGGAACTGCCGTTCGTGCCTCCTGTCAATTTTCCGACCGAGGAAGTCCTGCGCGCCGCGCGCGCCGCGCACGGTTTCAAGCCCCTGGGGCGCGAATATCCGCAGACTTCGATCGGCTGGTACCGCAAGAGCTTCGATATTCCGGCCTTCGATCTCAGCCGTCGTTTGGCGCTCGAATTCGACGGCGTCTTTCGCGCCGCCACGGTGATCTTCAACGGCTATATCGTCGCCACATCGAGCAGCGGCTATCGCTCCTTCCGCGTCGATATCACCGATTTCGTCAATTATGGCGGCAAGAACGTAGTTGTCGTGCGGGTTGACGCCAGCCTGGGCGAAGGCTGGTTTTACGAAGGCGCCGGCATTTATCGCCATGTCTGGCTGGTCAAGCAGGACGCGCTACACGTGGCGCAATGGGGCACCTTCGTCAAATCGTCCGTATCGGGAAAACTCGCCATCGCCACGGACCTGGTCAACGACGGTACGGCGCGCAACTGCCGCATCGTCTCGACGCTGTTCGACCCCGACGGGCGCGTCGTTGCCGCCGTGACAACACCTGAATTGAAACTCGGCGCGGGCAAGAAGCGCACGGCCAGGCAAACCGTTTCGCTCCGAGCCCCAATACTATGGTCGCCGGAAAATCCGGCGCTTTACCGCCTGCTCACGCAGGTTGTGGCGAAGGGCAAGGTGGTGGATGACGTCGTCACGCCGTTCGGCGTGCGCAGCTTCCGCTTTCATCCATCGAAGGGGCTCGCCCTCAACGGCAAACCGCTGAAGCTGAAGGGTACCTGCAATCACCAGGATCACGCCGGCGTCGGCGCCGCGCTGCCTGACGCGCTGCAGGATTGGCGTATCTTGAAACTCAAGGAGGTCGGCTGCAACGCCTATCGCGCCGCGCACAACCCGCCGACGCCGGAACTGCTCGACGCCTGCGACCGGCTTGGGATGCTGGTGATCGACGAGACCCGCCGCATGTCGTCCGACGAGGAAAGTCTGGCCGATCTCAAAGCCATGATCCGGCGCGACCGCAACCATCCGTGCATCATCCTGTGGTCGGTAGGAAACGAAGAGCCGCAACAGCCGACCGAACGCGGCGCCCGTATCGCGGCTGTGATGAAACGGCGCTGCAAGGAACTGGACCCCACACGCCCGGTCAACGCGGCGATCGAAAATCCCGACGCCTGGGGCAAGGGCATCGGTCCGGTGCTCGATGTGATCGGCGTCAATTACCACACCAGCATGATTCCCGATTTTCTGGAAAAATCGCCGAAGTCGATCGCGATCAACACCGAAACCGCCGCAGCGACCACAACGCGCGGCATCTACACCCAAGACAAGGAAAGCGGTTATAGCGTCGCCTACGATACGGAGGCGGCAAGCTGGGCGACCACTGCGGAAGCGTGGATGAAAGTGGTGATGCCGGACCCGCGTATTGCCGGCGGTTTTGTGTGGTCCGGGTTCGATTATCGCGGTGAGCCGTTCCCGTTCAGCGCTTGGCCGAACGTGTCCTGCCAGTTCGGCATTCTCGATACCTGCGGCTTCTGGAAAGACACCACTTGGTATTATAAAGCATGGTGGGGTGCCGAACCGGTGTTGCATCTGTTCCCGCATTGGAACTGGACGTCGGGCGAAAAGGTCAACGTCTGGTGCCACTCCAATCTCGACACCATCGAGCTCTTCTTAAACGGCCAACCGCTCGGTACGCGCAAGATAGAGCCATACTGCCACGCCGAATGGGATGTTGTGTTCGCGCCCGGCACACTGGAAGCGCGCGGCTACAAGGACGGCAAGCTCGTGCTTACGGCGAAGCGCGAAACCGTGGGCGCCCCGGCGCAAATCGTGCTCAAAACCGATCGCGCCGCGCTCGCTGCCGATGGCGAAGATGTGGCGGTGGTAGCGGTGGAAATCACCGACAGCAAAGGCCGCCTTGTTCCGACGGCAAACGATCTGGTGTCGTTCAAGGTCAGCGGCGGCGCTCTGATCGGTGTCGGCAACGGCGATCCGCGCAGTCACGAGCCGGATAAAACCCCGCAGCGCACCGCGTTCAACGGCCTGTGTGCCGCGATCGTGCAGGCGTTCAAGACGCCGGGTACAATACGCATCGAAGCGAGCGCGCCGGGGCTCAAATCCGCGGTGCTGACGCTGACGGTGAACCCCGGAAAGCTCAGACCGGCAGTATAATCCCGCTCCAACCTGGGCTCAGCCGGGAAGGTCGGTTAAGAGGATGCTCGCATGGAATACCGTCTGCTCGGCCGTTCCGGCCTCAAGGTTCCGGTTTTAAGTTTGGGTACGGCGACATTCTGCGGCCGGGACAGCGGCAGCGCCTGGGGCCGTGTCGATGTCGATGACGCAAAGCGCATGGTCGATATCTGCCTTGAGGAGGGCGTTACCATGTTCGACAGCGCCGATATTTACGGCGGCGGCGCGGCGGAAAAGATATTGGGCGAAGCGATCAAGGGGCGTCGCGACCGGCTTCTGATCTCGACAAAGCTGACCTTCCGGCTTGGCAGCGGTCCCAACGATGTCGGTTCGTCGCGCTATCACATTACCCGCGGTGTCGAAACCGCGCTGGGAAAACTCGGCACCGATCATATCGATTTGCTGCAACTGCACGGCTTCGATGCGCTGACGCCGGTGGAAGAAACCCTCGAAACCCTCGATACGCTGATCCGCGCCGGCAAGATCGGCTATATCGGGGTGTCGAATTTCTCCGGCTGGCATTTGATGAAGTCGCTTTCGGTGTCGGAGAAATACGGATTTGCCCGCTATGTCGCCCATCAGGCTTATTATTCCTTGATCGGGCGCGATTACGAATGGGAGCTGATGCCGCTGGGTCTCGACCAAGGCGTCGGCGCGGTGGTGTGGAGCCCGCTCGGCTGGGGCCGGCTCACCGGTAAGATCCGGCGCGGAGCGCCTTTGCCCGCCGTCAGCCGCCGCAACAGCAAGCCGGATAACGACATCGGCCCCAAGGTTGCCGACGAATATTTGTTCGCCGTGGTCGACGCACTGGACGAGGTGGCGAAGGAAACCGGCAAGAGTATTCCGCAAATCGCGCTCAACTGGGTTTTGCAGCGTCCGACGGTTTCGACGGTCATCATCGGCGCGCGCAACGAAGCGCAATTACGCGATAACTTGGGTGCGGTGGGCTGGAATCTCACGCCCGCGCAGATCGCGAAACTGGACGGCGCAAGCGCGGCCAACCGGGCTTATCCTTATTGGCACCAGAGCCAATTCGCCGAACGCAATCCGCCGCCGGTGTAAACGGACCTACACCGCCGCCTGGACCTGTCCGGCGGTGAAAGCGACGTTGCTCAGAGAGGAGCGATTACGACGCGGCCTGCCTCTTGGGGAATGCAAGAACGCGGCTGTCCCGCTGCCTTAGTTGCCGGCGATACTCTGTCGGATTGATCCCGCGCAGTGCGAGAAACTGTCGATTGAAATTCGATATGTTTTGATAACCGCATTCCATCGCGATTTCGGTGATCGGTTGGGCGCCGCTCAGCAACCTGCAGGCCTCGTTGATTCTGAGGATATTGACGAAATTCACGAAAGTCTGCCCCATGGCGGTCTTAAAGAACCTGCTGAACGCCGACGAACTCATTCCGAGCGCTGCCGCAATTTCGGCTTGGCTGATGTCGCCTGCCATGTTTTCCCGGATGTACCGATGGACCTTTTCAATCCGTAATCTGCTGACAGGTGTGATGTCGTTGTTCAGCTGGTAATTCCGCGAAGCCAATGTCTTCGTATTTGCGGCCTCCGACAAGATTACCAGTACGTCAAGCAACTTGGCGAGCCTGTGGAGACCGCGCTCCTCAGTCATGCTGATTAGCAGCGGCCCGACCTGATTCGCGCATCTTGAATCGAAAGCAATTCCCTGTTGCGCGCGCGTCAGAAACTTGCGCAAGCCTTGGGCCGCACCGAGGTCCAAAAAATCGTCTCCAAAGCAATTTGCCTTGAACTGCGCGACCACCAGATCGGGTGAACAGGCCCCGTTGGCCGTCGGCTCGTTATGCCAGCAATGCGGCAGGTTCGGACCCACAAGGACAAGATCGTTCACGCCATAAGACTGAATGCTGTCCCCGACGAAGCGAGTGCCTTCGCTGCGGATGATCCACGTCAATTCGTATTCGGGGTGATAGTGCCAAGCGTGGTCGTCCGAGAACCTCTCACAAGAAAACTGCAGGCAACGGAAAGAACTGTCGATGTCCGAATGAACGGATTCAAAGTGTGGGTCCATTGGCTGCCTCCCGCAGCCGGTCAGCGCCGTCCGCAGCTTTTCCTCGGCACGCCCTATCCGTGCAGGCGGTTCTCCGCCGCTCCCGGGCATCCAAGATTCCGCACGAGCACGCACTTGCATGGCGCCACCCAATAGGCGGCATGGCGCGCGCCATCGCAATAGGGCTTGCCAATTCATCCCAAAATAATGGGACACTGTTGCATGTTCTGAGACGAAAGCAAAAAACACGGTGACACCGCCGCACAGGCCGGCATTAAGCATCCGGGCCGCAAAAGCGTATTAGCCGGCTGCCAACTGGCATGTGGTGTCTACAAACAATCCGTTTCTATTCTCCCCGGACAACAGAAGGCCAGTGCGACACGCGTCGACAGCAGAGCAGAGCACGATCTCTGTTCAAACGTCGCACATGGCCAAGTTTAGGGAGAGGACAATGGAGCCGCTTAAGGAGCTCAATGCGTATGGTCAGTCCGTATGGCTGGACAACGTAAGCCGCAGTCTTTTGCGCAGCGGTAAACTGTCGAAGCTCGTCGCGAACGGTGTCACTGGCGTTACGTCAAATCCGGCGATCTTCGAAAAGGCCATCGCATACTCCGACGACTATGACCAACAAATTGCGATGCTCGCTCGTGACAAGGATGCCGTTGCCATCCTTCGCATCCTCATAATTGACGATATAAAAGCCGCCTGTGACGTGCTCCTCCGGATTTATGAGGAAACCGGTGGGCATGACGGCTTCGTCAGTGTCGAGGTGTCGCCACAGCTTGCCGACGACACATTGGGAACGATCGCCGAAGCCCAGGGCCTATGGCACGACATCAATCGCCCGAACCTCCTGATCAAAGTTCCGGCGACCGAAGCGGGCATCCCGGCGATCAAGGCGCTCATCTCCGACGGCATCAACGTGAATGCGACCTTGCTCTTTTCGCGAGATATGTACGCGAAAGTCGCAACGGCTTACATCGCCGGACTTGAAGCGCTACCGAGAAGCGCGAATCTTGCGACGATTGCGAGTGCGGCGAGCTTCTTCATCAGCCGAATCGACAATAAGGTTGACGCCCTTCTGTCGGAGAAGGTCGGTGCCGGGCAACTCGGTGCGATGAAGGGCAAGACTGCGATCGCCAACGCCAAGCTCGCCTTTCATCTGTGGCGACAAATCTACAGCAGCGCGCGGTGGACCAAGCTGGCCAAGCGCGGGGCCTGTCCCCAACGACTCCTATGGGCGTCGACCGGTACCAAGGACAAGTCATTCTCGGATGTCATGTACGTCGATGAACTTGTCGGACCGAACACGGTCAACACCATGCCGCCGGATACCC
>PMKE01000102.1 GCA_003158585.1 Alphaproteobacteria bacterium | reverse complement strand
CTGAAAACATAATGGTTGCTTCCCTCGCACGGATCGTAGAGCGATCCGTGCTCGCCGGGGATGACAGGTTTTAGTCACGTTTCTTCGCCGGTGCCCGCGGGAAGGAGATGGTGGCCTTGAGGCCGGGGGTGTTGTCGGCGAGGGTGAGGCGGGCGTCGTGCAGGCGCGCCACGGCGGCGACGAGACTGAGGCCGAGGCCGGTGCCCGGCGAGTTGCGGCTGGTCTCCAGGCGCACGAAGCGATCCAGCACGCGGACGCGATCCTCTTGCGGGATGCCGGGGCCGCTGTCGGCGACCGTCAGATCGGCGCCGGACGGGGTCTGGGCGGCGGAGACCAGGATGTGCCCGCCGGACGGGGTGTATTTGATGGCGTTGTCGATCAGATTGGCGAGCGCCTGACTGACAAGGCTGCGGTTGCCTTCCACCGTGAGGACACCGGACGGGGCGACTTCCAGCGCCACGCCCTTCTCTTCGGCCAGCGGGCCGTAAAGCTCGGCCACATCGGCCACCACCGCGGAGAGGTCGATATGGGTCATGGCGCCGCGCGTCATGCCGGAATCGGCTTCGGCGATCAGCAGCAGGGCGTTGAAGGTGCCGATCAGCCGGTCGGTCTCGGCAATGGCCGCATCGATGTCGTCGAGGTAGGCGCTGTCGGGACCGAAGCGGCGCTGCATCTCCTCCAGCCGGTTGCGCAGGCGGTTGAGCGGCGTGCGTAAATCGTGGGCGACGGAATCGACCACCTCGCGCATCCCCTTCATCAGCCGTTCGATGCGCTCCAGCATGAAGTTGAGGTTCTCGGCCAGGGAGTCGAACTCGTCGTGGGCTTGGGTCAGCGGCACACGGCGCGAGAAATCACCCGCCACGATCAGGGCGCTGGTGCGGTTGATGGCGTCGAGGCGCCTGAGCACGTCGCGGCTCATCACCGCCCCGCCGACCAGACCGAACAGCAGCATCAAACCGACGCTCCAGGGCAAGGTGGTGGTGAACAGGCGGCGCGTCAGAAAACGCTCGGAGACGTCGCGCGCCACGAGCAACTGGAAGCCGCCGATCAAGAGGAACGCCTGGCCGCGGGCGCGCCGCATCACGTCCTGTCCCTGTACGTTGCGGCGGTAGTCGAACTCGGCGAAGCCTCCGGCCGGCTCCGGAACGACGCCCGCCGGCCATTCAGTGAGATTGCCCGCCAGCGCGCTGCCGTTCGGCCCCACAAAGAGATAGACGCCCGAGCCGTGCTGGGCGACGCGGCTGTTGATGACGTCGATCAGCCCGCCGAAGCCGAAGCGCTGATACTGCTCGTTGAGGCCGGTGACTTCCGCCTCGATGGTCTGGTCGGTCTGCGCGTCGAGCGAACGCTCGGCGTTCCAATAGGTGAAGCCGACCAGCACCGTCGCCGAGACGGCATAGATGAAGACGTAGACCAGGACGATGCGGAACGCCTGGGTGTGGAAGATCCGCGGAACCCAGCGGCGAAAGGCGCTACCGCGCACGGATCATATAACCGGCGCCGCGGATGGTGTGCAGCAGCGGCGCCTCGAAGCCCTTGTCGATCTTGGCGCGCAGCCGCGAGATATGCACGTCGATCACGTTGGTCTGCGGATCGAAGTGATACTCCCACACGCTTTCCAGCAGCATGGTGCGCGTCACCACCTGGCCCGCATGGCGCATCAAATATTCCAAGAGGCGGAATTCGCGCGGTTGAAGGTCGATCGCCTGGCCGTCGCGCGTCGCGGTGCGCGTCAACAGGTCCAGCTCGAGACTGCCCACTGTGAGCTTGGTCTTGACCGAGGCCGGCGAGCGCCGCCGCATCAAGGCGTCGATGCGCGCCAGGAGCTCGACGAAGGCATAGGGCTTGGTGAGGTAGTCGTCGCCGCCCGCTTTCAGGCCCTTCACCCGGTCGTCCACTTCCGACAGGGCGCTGAGGAACAGCACCGGCATGGTGTTGCCGTGCTCGCGCATCTCGGCCACGACGTTCAGCCCGTCCATCTTGGGCAACATCCGGTCGATGATCGCGCAATCGTAAGGACGGGAAAGCGCAAGAGTGAGACCGGTGTCGCCGTCGGCGGCATCGTCCACGACATGGCCTGCTTCTTTCAGTCCGTTAACAAGATAGCGCTGCGCCTCAAGATCGTCTTCCACGACGAGGATGCGCATGCCCTGCCTCCGCTTTGGGTGATTGGGTCCGCGCCGGCAGCAGCAACGGGGGGATTGGGGCCGCCACTACCGGCGCGGGGGCCGGGCGCCTCCCCAGTGACGGGAAGAAGCCCGGTACGCAAACTCACGTCTTAGCAATATCGACTGCGACAAAGTGAGACGTGCCCTCCGTCGATACCAATAAGAGCACGCTCTTATGACCCGCAGAATGCGCCGCGGCGACGCTTCGCTCAATGTCCTGGGGGGTGCGCACGACCTTGTTGCTCACAGAAACTACGATGTCGCCCGGCTGGATTCCCTTGTCGGCCGCGTCGCTTTCCGGGTCGACTTTGGTAATGAGAACACCTTGCACATTGTCGTCCAGGTTGTAGGCGCGCCGGACATCGGGGGTCACGGCGACGAGGCCGAGGCCGATCGCCTTGCCCGAGACGGGGGTGCCGGCCAGCGTCGGGTTCTGCTGATCCTCGTCGGCCGAAGCAAGCTGCGTGTCCTTCTTGGCGGCGATCATGACATCGACGGTCCGCCTGGCGCCCTCGCGCACGATAGCGAAGGACGCCGTCTTGCCGGCGACAAGTCCCGCCACGCGGCGCGTCAGTTCGTGCGAGTCCGCGACTTCGTTGCCGTTGATGGCGACGATCACGTCGCCCTGCCGGAAGCCTGCGCGTGCCGCAGGACTCTCGGGCACCACGGCCGCCACGATTGCGCCCTTGGGTTCGGAGATGCCGAGCGAGGCCGCCATCTCAGGTGTCAGACTCTGAATCTGCACGCCGAGCCAGCCGCGCGCCACGTGTCCGTGCGCTTCGAGCTGCACCACGACGTCCTTGATCGTCGAAGCCGGGATCGCAAAGCCGATACCGATGCTGCCGCCCGTGGGCGAGAAGATCATCGAATTCATGCCGATCACCTGGCCGCGAAGGTCGAAGGTCGGCCCGCCGGAATTGCCGCGGTTGATCGGAGCGTCGATCTGGATGAAGTCGGTATAGGGTTGCTCGGTCGAGCCGATGTCGCGTCCGATCGAGGACACGATGCCGGCCGTCACGGTGTTGGAGAGGCCGAAGGGATTGCCCACCGCAACCACCCAATCGCCGACGCGCAGCGCGCGGTCGTTGCCGAACTCCACCGTCGGCAGCGGCTTTTCGGCCTTGATCCTGATGAGTGCCACATCGGTCGCGGCATCCGTGCCGATCAGCCTGGCGTCGTAAGTGCGCCCGTCCGGCAGCTTCACCTTGATCTTGGTGGCGCCGTCGACGACGTGGTTGTTGGTGACGATCAGGCCGGAACTGTCGATGATGAAGCCCGAGCCCATCGACACGGCCTTGCGCACTTGCGGCTGTATCTGCTGCGGCATCTGGCCCTGGCCCTGGCCTTGGCCCTGGCCGAAGCGCCGGAAGAAATCCTTGAACGGGTCGGGGATGTTGTCGAGGTCGAGCTGGTTGCTGACCTTTATGGACTCGTCCGCCGTGACGCTGACCACCGCCGGACTAACGCGTTCCACCAGATCGGCAAAGCTGAACGGCATGCCGTTCTCGAGCATGCGCGGGGCGGGCGCCGGATCGGCTTTCGCCGCGACGTAGCGCACCGGGTCCGTCGTCACGGACTCGGACGAGCGTTCCGGGAGCAGCGCAAAGGCGCCGAAGCTCACCAGGATCACCGCCGCCGCCGAAGCCCCCGCCAAGAGGCGGCTGTTACGCTTTACGAATCCCATGACCTGTTCTTTCATTTGTTCTTTTTGCATCGCCCTCATCTCCGTCGCCTTGGAGAACAGCTGAGATACGCCACTATCATTTCGTGTTTCTTTCCCCGGTGTGAATTGAAAGTAACGTTGCGACGAGCATCAACCCCGTTTTTCGGCCGAAAGACGCATAGAAAGAAGCTGCTGCGACCGTGCAAGGCCCCAGGGGTGCGGCATCGTCAAGGCGCTTTTTCCTTCCAGCGGCCGCTGCGCTTCAAGGCGTCGGCGACCTCCGGCGGCATGTATTTCTCGTCGTGGCGGGCCAGTACCTGATCGGCCTCGAAGCTGCCCGAGGCATCCAGGCGTCCGATCGCCACCACGCCCTGCCCTTCGCGGAACAGCGCCGGTACGTCGCCGTGGAAGACCACCGGAATGCGCGCCTTGCCGTCGGTCACCACAAAACGCAGCGCGGTGCCGGGGCCTTTGACGACGCTCTTCTCCTCGACCAGTCCGCCGATGCGGAAGGCCGTACCGGGCTCCACATGCTTCGCGGTAACGTCGCTGGGACTGTAGAAATAAAGCACGTTGTCCTGGAGTGCGATGACGGCAAGCCCGGCCGCGCCCGCGCCCCCTGCGAAGAGGGCCAGGACGAAATAAAGACGGCGGCGTTTTCTGGCGTTCATGACGTCCGCAAGAGCATG
This sequence comes from Alphaproteobacteria bacterium, assembly GCA_003158585.1. Lineage (GTDB taxonomy): Bacteria > Pseudomonadota > Alphaproteobacteria > Micropepsales > Micropepsaceae > Rhizomicrobium. The sequence goes on along the minus strand of PMKE01000102.1, from coordinate 33,842 downwards.
ATCCGATTATGACAAATCGGACCATGCTCTTGCCTTTTTCGATTTCGCGCAATTTCGGGTGAACCGCTTTACACTTCACCCTATTGCGCTCTGTCCGCTCGACTATAATGGGCGCCGTCGCCGCGTCCATCCTTCGAGACGCCCTTTTTACCTTATGGCAAAAAGGGCTCCTCAGGATGACGGCGGGAGAGATTTGCTGGGGAACACACCATGTCGATTCATCGTGTTGCGGCTGCGGCAGCTTGTGTGCTGCTGCTCGCCGGTTGCCTGCCGGTCACTAGCAAAGCGCCAGTCGGCAGCACGACGGGGCTCGGTGCCGATCCGGCGCTGTTCGGAACCTGGAAAGGTCATAGCGTCGATTCCGACAACAAGGACGACGGCTACTTCCACTTCATGAAGGCGAAGGATGGCAGCATCACCGTGGCGGTGGTGATGGCCAAGGGCGGCTCGGACGACGGCTGGAGCGTGTTCAACGCGCACACTGCGACACTCGGGGCGAACCATTACCTCAACGCGGTAGAGACTTTCGACAAGGACGCACCCGCCGAAGGCAGTTTGAAGGACGCCAACATTCCCCTGCTCTACACCGTCAAAGGCAGGACGCTGACGCTCTACCTCCTCGACGAGGACAAGGCGAAGGCGGCGGTGCAGGCGGGCGAGATCGCGGGCACGGTCGAGCCGGGCGAGAACGGCGACGTGGTGCTCACCGCCGAGCCCGCCGCGCTCGATGCCTTCTTCGCCAAGCCCGAAGCGGCCAAGCTGTTCAAGGTGATGATGGTGCTGAAGAGGGTCGGTTGACCGCAGCTTCCCGGAGGAAGCGCCATGACGTTTCATTGGAAGATTCTCGCGCTGGCTTGCACGCTGTTTATCGGCGGCTGTTCGACCGCAACGACCAAATACCCCATCGGCATGACGACCGGCTTTCCGGCCGATGCGAGACTTTATGGAACCTGGAAAAATATGGAAACGCAGGGCGACGAGCCCCACAATGTCTATATCCATTTCCTCTCGTCCGACGGCGGCGCCATTACAGCGCTGGTGGTCGACACCAGCGGAACCGGCCATGACAGCTGGGAATGCTCCCGGCTGCTGACTGCATCGCTCGGTTCAAACAATTACTTGAACATTGTGGAAAAAGGCTTCTGTCACGGCGAAAGCAAAACTGAAGCCAGCAGAGAAAGATACCTTTACACAATCGAGAACGGCGTACTGACCATTCGCATGATGGATGCCGACAAGACGATCGCCGCTATCAAAGCCGGCGCCATCGCCGGAACCTACGAGCATCACGTGTCGAAAGACCGGGACGGCAACGTGAATTACGAATACGACACCGCCGAAATCACCGCAGATCCGGCAGCGCTCGACGCGTACTTCGCCACGCCCGAAGCGGCGAAGCTGTTCACTGAGTTCATCATGCTGAAGCGGGTGGAGTAGAGTCGGCAATCCTCTGATTGGATTAACCCAACTTGTCATCCCGGACGCGTCCTGAGCTTGTCGAAGGGCGCGATCCGGGACCTACTTCGAAATCTGCGCTTGTGTTGCAGTGGGTCCCGGCCTGCGCAGCGCGCCGAATACACTGTCGTTATCGGCCGCTGCTTGCCGGGATGACAGGCGAGGAGAACCCCTTGTGGCGCGTGTTGTCAGTGCGGCGAGCGGTGGAAAAGTTCGCCCGCGAGGCCCGTGTCGTAGGCGAGGCCGTCCAGCGTCAGCGTGATGGAGCGCGGCCAGTCGGTGCGCGCCAGGCCCTTGCGCGCCAGCGCGTTCCACACCGCTTCGTTGTAGAGGCCACTGGCATCCTTGGCGGCGACGACGGCATCGCCCAGATGGAAGTGATCGCCGTGCGCGGCCGGGAAACGCGTCACCGTAACCTCGCCGCCCTGACTGCGGCTGGCGGAGTCGGGAAGGCTGGCCAGTCCCTGAAGCAAAGTCAGGGTTCTGAGTTGCAGCGGATTAAGCTTGGACGGGTTGGATTTCGGCGGCATTGGCTTCCTCGTGCGCGGACGCCCAGCGGGGTGAATCGATGCGGTCCGTCGGCGAGGACATCAAGGGCGGCGTCTTCGACATCCGGACGACCGGCCCGAGACATTCGAACCAGCCGTCACTCGTTTCGCACGATCCGAGATATTGGTCGAGTCCGTCGCGCGGTTCCCAGTGCTCGGGCACCTGGCCCGCTTCGAGCCGCCCCAGCGACTGAAGCCACATGGCGGTGGCCGCCAGCGACACCTGGACATGCCAGCTGCCGCCTTCGCGGATGCGCCGGACCATCGCCGCCAAAGCGCCCGCCGCCGCCAGATAACCGGTGACGTAGTCGCAGACGGCCCCCGGAATCAACTCCGGCAGCGCTTCGCGCCGTCCCCGCCGCTTGGCCATGAAGGCGCCGTGCTCGGCCGCCAGACCCGTGGCGGCCTGCGTCACTTCTTCCCAGCCGCGGCGCGGCGCCCAGGGCCCTTCGTTGCCGTAGGCGGAGATCGAGACGGTGATCATGCCCGGCGAGATATGGGCGAGCGAAGCCGGCGAGAAGCCGAGGGCGGCGAGCGCTCCCGGCCGGCAGGAATCGAGGAAGATGTCGGCGTCGCGCGCCAGCCGGCGCAGCTGCTCCGCTTCGGCGGGCTTGCTGAGATCGAGAAACGCCTGACGCTTGCCGGCGGTGAGCGGGAAGTCGAACTCCTTGATGAAGGGCATGCGCTCGGCGCGCAGCGCCAGAACTTCGGCGCCGTGCGAGGCGAGCAGCCGTCCGCAGGCGGGACCGGCGATGACGCGCGTGAGGTCCAGCACGCGCAGACCGCCGAGCGGCGTGTCGCTGTCCTTGAGACGGGCCGGCGGCGCCTGACCGATCTTCTTCAAGACGACGGGGGCGCCGAGGATATGGCCCGCCGTGCCGGCGCGCCATTCCTCTTCGGTGCGCACGATGGCACCCGAGAGCTGCATGAAGGCGAGCGCGTCTTCGAGCGCCAGCGCATTCCATCTGGCGACGCTTTCCACGACCGACTTCACGTCGTTCTTGGCGTTCAACAGATCGAGATTGCCCTTGGCCAGATGCGGAAAGCCGCCGTGCAGATAGAGCCAGCGTCCGTCGGCGCTCTGGTAGAAGCCGGTGGCCGCTCCGCCGGGCACGAAAGCGTGTACGGTCTCGCCGTTGCGGCGCACCAGTTCGTGGGAAACCAGTGTCGCGGCGGCGGCGGGAAGATCGATGCCGACCGTCTGTTTATCGCCGCCGCGGAAGCGCCAGATCTCTGCGGCAGCGGCGGACGCAAAACCAAGCGAGGCAGCCGCCGCGGTGGCGGCGCGCAACGGCGTCGGAACCACCGCCTCCCTGCCCTCGAAATGCGGCATGGCGAGAGGCGCGATCCCTGCGATCCGATTGAGGTACTCGAATGCAGCCTGGGGCGTCATGCAAATCTCCGCTCCACCGGTATATTCTGCCGTTGGCGGGCCCGCAACAATCACCGGCGAGTTCCGCCTTCCGTAACGTCGTCAATCCCGCGCAAACGCCAAGCAACGCGCCGCATTACGAAACCGTAAGCTACGGAATGCTCTGTTGGAGAATCATACAAAACAAATTTTGTCATCCCGGGCGCGAAGCGCAGCGGAGCGGCCCGGGACCCACTGTGAGACAAGCGTGCGTTTTGAAGTGGGTCCCGGACCTCACGTCCTTCGCTGCGCTCAGGACGTTCGTCCGGGATGACAAGCTGGGTTGATTCAATCGGAACGCAAGCAGTTCTACGCCGCCGCCTGGGACATCGCCGCCTTGGCTCTGCGGTGGAAGAATTCCGCTTCGCTCTCGTCGAACACCAGCGCCGTCAGATCGCCGGCGATCCGGTATTGCTGCTCCACGATAGTGCGCCGCTCGCCGTCGGCGGTGCGCAGTTCCTTGAGCAGGTCCTCGTTGTAGCTGCGCAGCACATGCGCGGCGTCGTCCAGCGCGTCCTGGTGCTTGGCGCCGAACGAGCCGGGCACCGCCAAGAGCTTGGTGCCCGACAGTATCTTCGCATAGCGCATGGCGCGCTCGACGCGCTCGGGATCGACGGGGTGCGTGAAATCGGGCACGCGCGGGCCGCCCGTGAAGCCCGCCTTGTGCGAGGGCAGGGCCGCCGCGATCTCTTTCGGGGCGCGCTCCATGAAGCCGTCCATCGCCGCGCCCACCGCGGCGCGGTCCTTGAGCAGGCGCTGGCCCCATTTGCCGCGCCGCAGAATCTCGACTTCCTTGACGATGGCGCTGGAGATTTCCGTGAACTTGGCGAGCTCGGCGACCAGCGCGTCGGCGTCGAACACGGGATGGCGCGCCGCCAAGATCGCGTTGCGGCTGTCTTCCATGTCGACCAGAAGGATGTCGCCCGCCAAACCCATGTCGGTCGAGGAAAGCAGCGTGTCCTGCGACTGGCGCGTAATCATCAGCGCCAGCTTGAGCGCCTCCCAGGGCTTCGCCAGACGGCGCATCGCCACGACGGAAATAAACGGCCCGGCATCCATGTCGGTGACGATCACATGATCGTAGATGTGCCGCAGACCATGAAGCAGGTCCTCGGTGAGAGCCGACGTCGGCTTCGGCAGCAGTGCCTGCACCGCGCATATCGCGGTTCCGCTCTTCAACAGAATCGCCATCTCCTCGGCGTCGGCCACGGCGAGGTCGCCGCCGAGCGCGATGCGCGCACTGTGCATATTCGAGGCGACGGCACCCCGGATGGCTTCGGCCGCCAGAGGCCAGAACGGTTCGGCCCGCATCACGGCTTCGTCGAGCTTGCGCTGCAACACGAGTTTGCGGACGTCGGCGCCGTAGGACGCCGCCTCTTCCGGCAGCAGAGTCTTGCTGACCCAGTTCCACACCGGCACGACATAAGCGCGCGCGATCCTGCCCCTCTGTTTTTCCTTGCGCACCGTGTTGACCAGGAGATCCTCGAACGGCCGGCAGAACAGACGCAGCGGCGTGGGCGTGCGCTGATGCACTTCGCCGTCGCGCAGCGACGGACGCAAACCTTCGAGAATGACATTGTGGGGCAGCGCCGAGCCGTCGAGCAGGCGGTCCATCTCCACGGCGCGGGCCAGCCGCGAGGCAACCGCCTCCGGCAGCGTACCGAGGAAGGAGCGCAGCAGTTCGGTCTTGTCGTGCGACAGCATCGAGTTGTCCCGGGCCGGCTTATCAGGATACGGATATATTGGTTAATTCGAGCTTGCCCGCGTTCAACCTATGGCAGGCAGCTTGAGCACCGCGGAAAGCCCGCCCAGGGTGCTTTTGCCCATTTCCAGGCCTCCCCGGTACAACTTTGCGATGTCCCGCACGATGGAGAGGCCGAGGCCGGAACCGGGGACGCTTTCGTCCAGCCTTTCGCCGCGGCCCAGCACCCGGCTGAGGTCCCCGGGGGCGAGGCCCGGGCCGTCGTCGTCCACCCGGATCAGCAGCATGCCGTCCGCCTCGCGCCGCGCCTCCACCGCCACCTGCGAGCGCCCCCATTTGCAGGCGTTGTCCATCAGGTTGCCGACCATCTCCTCGAGGTCCTGGCGCTCGCCGCGGAAGTAGAGCGAGGGCGCGCTCGTCACCGCCACCACGACGCCGCGCTCGGCATGGATGCGGCGCAAGACCCGCGCCAGATCCTCCAGCACCGGGCGGACCGGCGTGCGGTTGCCGAGCACGTTCAGCGCGCCCGCGGTGCGCGCCCGCGACAGATAGTGGTCGATCTGCCGGCGCATGACGCCGACCTGACGCCGCACATTGTCGGCGAAGGGACCGGGCGTGGCTTCCGCTTCGGTGGCGAGCACCGTCAGCGGCGTCTTGAGGAAATGCGCCAGATTGGCGACGGAGCTGCGCGCGCGCCCCACCACCTCCACCGAATGCTCGATCAGGCTGTTGAGTTCCGAAGCGAGCGGGGCGATCTCGGAGGGGAACTTGCCTTCCAGGCGCTGCGCCTCGCCGCTCCTGATGCGCGCCAGCGCCTCGCCGACGCTGCGCAGAGGCAAGAGGCCGATGCGTACCTGGAGGAACACCGCAAACACCAGTCCGGCAAACAGCACCGCAAAGGACCAGAACAGCGTGCCGTTGAAATCCGCGATCTGCGCGTCGAGGCCGGCGAGATCGCCCGCCACGATGAAGACATAGGAGCGCTCGTCCTTGGGGTCGGGCGTGGCGGTGACGGCGAAGCTGATCCGGCGCGCCAGCACGCGAAGATGCTGGTTGTCGGGCCCGTCGGCATAACCCCAGATGAACCCCTGGGCGTAACGCGTGTCGCGGATTTTCAGCGTGCGGTCGAGCAGCGAATGGGAAATCTGCACGGCGCCGCCCTTGGCCGGCGCGATCTGCCAGTAAAGCCCGGAATAGGCGCGCGCGAAGCGGCGGTTGAGGAAGCGGTCCTGCAGCACGACGACGCCGCCGGGATCGGGTTCGGCGGCGGCGATNNGCCGGATCGTCGAGGCAATAGCCAAGGCCACGCACCGTTTGAATGATGTCGGCTTCCAGCTTCTTGCGCAGCCGGCCGACGAACACTTCTATGGTATTCGAGTCGCGGTCGAAATCCTGGTCGTAGAGATGCTCCACAAGTTCCGTGCGCGACACCACGCGCCCCTTGTGGTGCGCCAGATAGGCGAGCAGGCGGTATTCCAGGCTGGTCAGCTTCACCGGATTGCCGTCCAGCGTGACGCGGGACGAGCGCGTGTCGATGGTGAGCGGGCCGACTTCGATTTCGGAGGTGGCGAAGCCGGCGGCGCGGCGCAACAGGGCGCGCACGCGGGCCAGCAGCTCCTCGGTGTAGAACGGCTTGGCGAGATAATCGTCGGCGCCCGCATCGAAGCCCGCCACCTTGTCGCTCCAGCGGTCGCGCGCCGTGAGGATGAGCACCGGCATGGTGCGTCCCGACTTGCGCCACTGCTGCAGCACGCGCACGCCGTCCATCTTGGGCAGGCCGAGATCGAGGATCACCGCATCGTAGGGCTCGGTATCGCCGAGGAAGTGGCCTTCCTCGCCATCGGAAGCCGTATCGACGACATAACCCGCATCGCCCAGCGCTTTCTTCAGCAGCCGTTGCAGATCGCCGTCGTCTTCGACCAGCAGTATTCGCATCGCTTCACCCGCCGTGGCGTCCGCCCGAGCCGCGACCGCCGTGGTCGCCGCCTCTGCCGCCCCCATCTCCGCCGTGCCCGCCGCGACCGCCGTTGTCGCCGCCTCTGCCGCCGCGTCCGCCCCAGTCGCCGCCCCGATTATCGCGCCAGCGGCCGCGTTCGCTGTCGCCCCCCGAAGGCGGCCAGTCGCCATCGCGGAAGCGATCCTGAAAATCGTTGCGGCGGCTTCCGAACGGCGGCATGCCGCCCATGCCCATAACGCGCCCGGTGCGCGCGTCCGCATAGAACCAGACGATGCGGCCGTCCGGCGTCATCCATTTGATTCGATAGCTGGCCTGGCCGCCGGGACCGAAGAAGGGGCCTTCCGCGTCGTAGAAGGTGCCGGGAACGTTGCGCCGGATTTCGGGAAGCACGCGATCGAGCGAGGAGCCGTGACGGCTCTGCGCCAAGGCCGGGAAGGCCAGCGTCCACATCGCCAGAAATGCAAGAAAAACGCGCCTGCGCATGCTTTCCTATTACCCCTGCCCACATGAACCCGCAATGAACGTTCCGTCCAGAGCCCGTTCAGGACTGCCATTCTAGTCTCCTGCGCATCGGTTCGGCGGAGAATTTTTCGAAGCCCTTAACTGAAAGGGTCCCGGAAGGAGACGAAAATGAAGATCCAGAAGCTTCTCTTGACGGCAGCAGCGGCCGCCATCCTGACCACCACCGGCGCCGTGGCGTTCGACCGCGATCGCGACGGCAGGCCCGACCGCAGCATGGCCGAGCGTCACGACCGCGACGGTTATCGCGACGCACGTCACGACCGCTATTGGAGGAACGGTTATAACCGCTTCGCCGGTCGCGACATGGTGTTCCGCAATCTGCGGGCCAACCACTATTACCGCTGGGCGGGCGATCCGTACTGGTTCCAGGGCCGCTATGTCATCAAGACCTACGACCGCTTCGGCCACGTCATCTTCGTCGAGGCGAACCCTTACACCGGTGCCTATATCGGCGTGATCCGCTTCTGAGGAGTTGAATATGGTCGCGTTGCCTGACGGAAAACCGCTTCACACTTTTCCTGGCAACGCTCCGATCTTGAGTCGCCCGGTCCGCAGTTAGCCCCTCCCTGTAGGACCAGACGACGATCAAGCGAAGGCTCGCGAGGAAACTCGCGGGCCTTCGGCGTTTTCGGATAACAAATATCTGCGACTGCGCATCGTGTGCGTAAATTTCAAATGCCGGACGCCGCCTTGCAGTGGTAAATATCCTTTGCGCCGAAGTGACAGAATTCGCTTTGCCACGCATGCGCGAGGGGCTTGGAGGTATAGAAAAATGGAGCGTCGGAAACTTCTCATAATGGCGGCTGCATCGACTGCCGCCATGCTGACCGGTGCATTTGCACGACCGGACGATCACGGTCATGACGACCACGGTCATGGCGATCATGGTCATGGCGGCGGGCACGACGATCATGGCGGAGGTCATGGCGGGCCTGGACCCGGCGGTCATGGCGGCGGCGGTCACGACGATTGGCGCGGCCGCGATGCTTGGCACTGGCGCGACGACCGCGGCGGCTGGCATGGCGACCACGACCGCTATTGGCGGTCGCACTATGGCCACCGCGGCTACATCGGCCACGACCGGGTGTTCTGGCAGCTGCGGCAGCACCACTACAATCGCTGGATCGGCGATCCGTACTGGTTCCAAGGCCGTTATGTGATCCGGACCTACAACCGTTGGGGCCAAGTCGTCTTCGTGGAAATCGATCCCTATACGGGCGATTTCATGGGCGAGATCCGGTTCTAGAAATACCGTTTGCGCGAAGGCCCGCGAGGAAACTCGCGGGCTTTTGCCGTTTCAGCGGGCCCCCTTCTTCGGCGCTCTGTCCCCGAACCACCAGACGATGGCCGTGACCGCGGCGAAGACGAGGCTATCGGCGACATAGGCGCGGTCGATGTCGCCCGGCGTCATCGCGAAGAAGGCAGTGCAGAGAAAGCCGCCGAGGCCGAGCGTCAAGGCCGGGCGCACCAAAGCGCGCACCGCATTCACCCAGGGATAAGCGGGGCCGATCGACGTCTCCGCTTTCAGGCTTTCGCCGAGGCCGCTCCAGGAACCGGACGCGGCGGTGACGGCCAGCTCCTGCTCGGTCTCGGCCGCCTTGGCCTTCATCTGCATGTCGAGCAGGCGTTCCTCGTGGCTCCACTCCTCTTTCTTCTGCGCGAAGACCTGCTTGGCCTCGAAGAGGCCGAGAACCTTCGACGCCACGTTGCCGAGGAGGCCGAACAGGCCGCCGGTCAGGCCGGCATCGAAGACAGAACCGATGTCCATTTTGCCTTGCTCCTTTCGCCGTAGAACCAGTGCGCGGGCCGCGCCCGCACGTCGAGATGAAGAAACGTTTGGCCGAAGCCGAAACCCGTAAAGCCTGCCCGGTGCGCCGCTGCGGCCAGGCGCGCCGGATCGTGGCCCGCGAGCGCGAGGTCGAAGGCGAGCGATTTGTGCTGCGACAGCGGCGCCCCGCCGACGCGCGCGTTATGCAGGGCGCAGCGGTGGCCGGAGGTGACGATCAGCGGGGCACCCATCGCCGCGCGCAGCCTTTCGAGCGCGTCGAGCGCGCCGGGCCGGACGACGACCTCGCCGCAGCAGGGGCAGGCGATCTCGCGCGGGGAGAAATGCGGCCAGCGCTCTTTGTCCCACGGCGCCAAGGCTGAGGGGCCGAGCCACGATTCCGGATCAAGAGGCATCGCGGCGCGCTTCCCAGGCGGCGACGACATCCGGCGTCCATGCGGCGGTCTCGTCGAGCACGCTCTGCCAATCTGGCGAACCGAGCGCGGGAAAGCCCATGCGCCCCAGATGCTCGTCGAGGGCGCGCTTCTGTTCCCCGGGGTCGGATAGCGGGGTCAAGAGCAGGCGGTGCGGCTCGGAGAAGACAACTTCTCCCGAGCAATCCGCGATCTGCTTGAGCAGGCGCACCCGGATCGTTCCGTCGGAGTGCATCTCGATCCTATCGAGGACCGTTCTCTTTTCCATCTGTTCCTCACACGAAATAGAAGCCGGTGACCTGGAAATGCGAAGTGTCGTTCAGGCTCGAGTAGTCGACCGCCAGGGCGCTGTTGTTCGCCCTCGGATAGAGGAACTGAACGTCGGTTCCGACGGGACGCGCAATCGTGTTCGATACCGAGGTGACGTACTCGGCCAGACTGGTGAACGCGAAGATGTTCGCTGCGGGCGTGAAGGGCAGACCCGAGAGCCGCGCGCCGCCGGACCCGCCGGTGCCCTTGCTGGTGAGCTGAAAATCCAACCGGAAGTGAACGCAGCTGCCGATCTTCACGTATTTTCCGTCGGCGGACGAAGTGGTGACGCCGGTCGGGTTCGTCGTCGTGCAGGTCAGTGTCGGCGTGAAGGTGCCTTCCTCGTAATCGTCCAGCGTGTTGGGATCGGACGAGGCGTTCTGCGTCGCGGGAAAAGCGAGCTGGCCGTCGAACGATCCGCCGCCGCCGGAGGGCGTCGCCCAGGTGCCGTCGCCGCGCCAGTACGTGCTGGAAGAAGCGCCGGTGCCGGAATTCATCTGAGACACCGCGATGTTGCCGGTAAGATCGGAAAAAGCGATGGCCTGCGTGCCGCCGAGCGAAACGGCATGGCCCGCAATCGTCATGGAAGAATTCGTCAGCGCCGCGTTGGGAATGTTCGAGAAGGTGTTCGACGCCCCCGAGATGGACTTGTTGGTGAGCGTGTCCGTGGTGGCGCGTCCGACCAGCGTGTCGGTGGCGGCGGGCAGCGTGAGCGTGCCGGAGGCGGGCGTCTGGGGCTGGAGCCTGGTCGAGCCGCTCGTGGAATTGGCGAGAGTCAAAGAGCCGGAGAGCGAGCCCGCGACGCCGTAAGTGGGATTGGCGGTGAAGGACGGATCGGCGGCGGCGGAACCCTGCAGCACGGTGCCGTCGCTGCCGGAGCCGACGAGCGAGACATAGGTGGTTCCCGCGCCCACCAGCAGCGCATGCGCGACCAGGGACGACTGTCCCGTGCCGCCGCGCGCCACGCCGAGCGTGCCCGAGGAGATGTTGCCCGCATTCGTGGTGTCCGTGGTGGCCGAGGCGGCGAGGCCGCTGATGTCCGAAGCAGCGGGCTGGGCGGCGCTGACGGAGCCGTCGGTGCCGATCGCGGTGAGGAACTGGTGCGAGACGGCGGTCTTGGACTGGACGCCGCCTTTGGTCGAGGCGGAGGGGTTGGGCAGTTGCGCGGCGGGAAGCGTGCCGGTGGAAAGATCGCTCGCGCTGCCGCTGTAGGCGACGGCGCGCAACGTGCCGCCGCCGCCGAAGGCGACCGACGATCCGTCGGTGCCGGTGAAAGTGAGGGTGTTGGAGATCGTTGCGGTCTTGCCCGCGCCGAGCGTCAACGTGCCGCTGCCGCCGGTCAGCGTGTTGCCGTTGTAGGTCTTGTTGGTCAGCGCCTGCGAACCCGTCAGCGTCACCAGCGAAGACACGGCGATGCCGCCGTCCTGGAGGAGCTTGCCGGTGGTGCCGCTGAAGCTCGCGAGATTGCCGGAAACGGAGGACGCGGGACCCACGACATCGCCCGAACCGCCGCCGCCCCCGCTTGGCGTCGCCCAGGTACCGTCGCCGCGCCAGTACGTGCCGGAAGAAGCGCCGGTGCCCGAGTTCATCTGCGACACCGCGATGTTGCCGGTGAGATCGGAGAAGGCGATGGCCTGGGTGCCGCCGAGCGCCACGGCATGGCCCGCGATGGTCAGCGAGGAATTCGCGAGTGCCGCGTTCGGGATGTTCGACAATGTGTTCGAGGCGCCCGAGATGGTCTTGTTGGTCAGGGTCTCGGCGCCGGACTTGGTGACGAAATCCGTCGAGGCGACGGCCGTCCAAGTGCCGCCGAGATAGACGATCACCGTGCCGCTCGGCGCCACGAAAGCTCTGAGGCCGTCGAACGGGGTGTAGAAGCGCCAGGCGCCGTCGAGGCAGGCGGCGATCTTGTAGGCATAGCCGGCTCCAGGTGCCGGTGGGCGCACCGCCTATGAGATAGGCGTCGCCGTCGGAAGGCGAAGTCGGCGGGGTGTCGACGAACTGGCCGAGGAGGCAAAGGTCGACCAGCGCGTCGAGCTGCGCCAGCGCCTCGTTCCAGGTGACATTGTTCAGTTCCTGCATGGAGACGAGCTGCGCCAATTTGAGGCGCGGAGTTTCATCGGACATAGAGGGATTCCGTCTTGGAGCGTCCGCGCCCGAGCACGGACGAACGTTGATAAACTCTCACTGTCAGCGGATTGGGCAGACCGGAGGGGAAATCCGCCGCCTGCTCTGCCGCCGTATAAGCTTGCGAATGTTGCGGGATCGAGGAGAAGCTGCGCACCACCGCACCGCCGTCGAGGATTTCGAGATCGTAGGACGCCGCGCTTTCGCTCAGCGGCGTTTCGGCACGGACAAGCTGCGCCGCAGCGGGAGCCCGGTCGCGGCGTTTCCAACTGATTTCGAGGTCGCTCGCAACCCACGCAAAGCGCACATGGCAGGGGGCGAGCGGGACGAGGCCCGCGGCCTCGAAGGCGAGCGTGGCGGTCTGGAAGGCGGGATCGGAAATCGGCCTTCCGGCGGGGCCCCATATATAAGAGTGCGGCAGGCGGGCCTCGGTCCCTTCCAGCGCCAGCTGCGCCAGGGTTTCATCGAGCACCACGACGCGGGCGCCTGCCGCGACGGGGCTCTTCATCGCCTGCTCCGTGCCGCGTTGGCCGCGCAAGAGTTTCGTCAGGCGCCATTCCTGCGGCGCGACGAGTTCGGCATCGGCGAACTGCACGATCTCCCAGGCGCCGTCGGCGTTCTGCACGGCGAGCACATTGGCGCCTGCGAACACCGAGGCATCGGAAGCCGAGGCGAGCGTGCCTTGGATCAGTCTGACGCAGAGCGTGTTCACCCTGTCCCAGCGCCACAGCGGACCCGGCCACAAATCCGCGGTTGTCTCACCGATGGAGGCGGCGCGCGTCAGCGAAGTATCGAGTGCGTAATCGGTGCCGGTGGCGCTTTTCAGAATCTGCACCGCGCCGGGCCAGGGATCGGCATAAGCGGCGGCGAAGGGCGCGTTGGGATTCTGCCCGTCCTTCAGGAGCGGCAGATCGAGGAAGACGACCAGCGCACGCCCTGGCTGCACCAGGCTTTGCAGGCCTTGTATCGAACGCTCCGCGCCGAGCAGGGTTTCGTAGATGGAAGGATCGGTGGCGACGGCCTCGATGCGGCGCTCGCCCGCATCGTCGATGCCCATGACGCGCAGGCGGCGCGCGCGACCGCCAGCGTCGAGCACAACTTCGTCGGCGGGATCAAGCGCGATCTGCGACGGCGGCAGCGAGAACGAGGCGCGCTCGCGCATCACCCAGGCATCCTGAAGCAGGCGCTCGCCGATGCCGGCGGCTTCGCTCTCGGACAGCACCAGCGGCAGCGAAGAGGTGGCGACGCGATCCGACAACGCCACCAGGCGGCGCGCTTCGGCGACCGACTGGCGGTATTCCGCGGCCTCAAGATAGAGCACGCGCGAGGCGAGCGGCAGATCGGTCTCCTGGGCGCGCTCGAAGGAGAAGCCGAAGCCTTCCTCGGGCAGCGCGACATCGCCTTCGCCGTAGGACGCGGGGGCGGCACGGCCGCGCATCGCGAACTTGATGAGCCCCTCGCTTTCGACGCCGTCGAAGAAGAAGGCCGTCATCAGGGGCGCCAGCTGATCGCGCACGCTCATGGTATCGGCGACGGCATAACCGGTGACGAGACCCGAAAGCCCCGCCGCATCGAAGGCGTCGAACTGCGCCTCGGCGCATAGCGCGCACGCAAGATCGGCAAGCTGCACCGCACCCAGCCGTCCGTTCAGCCAGTGGCCGGTGGCGTAATTGCCCGCATCGCCCCAGACGTCGTCGAGCAGCGGGAAGAAGGGATAGGGCCGCGCATCCCAGCACCACACCGAGAGGTTGGCGGTGTCGAGCATCGGGGCGTGGTAGATGCCGGACACCGGGTTGTTGGCCGGATCGCTCCAGAAAGCGAGATGCGCTTCCAGGAAGCGGCGCTGCATGAGGTCGTCGCGCGCCCCGCTGGAATAATAAGGAAAGAAGCTCTCGCTCGATTTGGGATCGTGAAAGACGTTGGGCTGATTGGCGCCCTTGTCCACGGCGGGGCAGCCGAGTTCCGTGAACCGGATGGGCTTGGACTGAGGCACCCAGGCGGTGTGGCTTGCGCTTTCGCTGCCGTCCGGCCGTTCATAGTGCAGGTTCGACCACCAGTTCCACAAATCCTTGGCGCGCCACACCCAGGGCTTGCCGAGGCCGTCGGTGATGGCGGTGCGGGTCTGCGAGGTGCGGTCGGCGTCGCTCTGGTAGTACCAGTCGTAAGCCTCGCCGCCGCGAATGTTGGAAGCGAGATAGGCCGGATCGTGGATGTCCGAAAACTCCGCCGCATCGAGATGGGCCGTGCCGTCGCGCCAGTCGGCCAGCGGCAGATAGTTGTCGATGCCGACGAAGTCGATGGCGGCGTCGCTCCACAAGGCATCGAGCGGATAACGCAGGGCGCCGGGCGCGTCGCCCGTCTGATGGGCGTTGTATTCCGACCAGTCGGCGGCATAGCCGAGCTTGGCGCCGGGCAGGATGGCGCTCACCTCTGCGGCAAGCTGCTTCAGCGCCGTCACCGCGGGATAGCTGGAGGTATCGCTGCGGGCGCGCGTCAACGCCACCAGCTCCGAACCGATCAGGAAGGCGTCCACTCCACCCGCCTCGGCGCAGAGGTTGGCGTAATGCAGCACCATGCGGCGATAGCCCCAAGTGGCGTTGAAGAAGCTGCCGATTTGCGTCGCCGCGGCGGCTGTCTGGTCGACGCTGCCGGCGAAGCCTGCGGCGGGCGACGGCGTGATGCGGCCGCGCCAGGGATAAGCGGGTTGGCCGCTGCCCGCGGCATGGTCCGTATACGGGTCGGGCAGCGAGTTACCCGACGCCACGTCGAGGAAGACGAAGGGATAGAAGGTGACGCGCAGGCCGCGCGCTTTCAGTTCGGCGATGGCGGCCTTGACGCTGTCGTCCGAGGGCGTGCCGCCGTAAGCGGGACGGTCGTCGATGCGGCTCATCACATGGGCGTTCTCGCGCGCCAGGCCGTCGACGCTCCAGCTTTCGGGATAGGTGACGCGGTAGGCCTCTTCCACGCCGGGCTTGATGGCGATCGAACCGGCGCGCAGGTCGTTGCCGAACCAGCCCACCACCAGCGAGACGGTTTCGAGGCCGGACGCCAGGGCCTGCAACTCGTCGAGCGAAGCCTTGAGGTCCGAGAGGCCCGACGCGTTGTGGGCATTCTCGGGAATGGATTTTCCGAACATGTTGTATTCGGTGACGATCTCGGGCGCGTAGACGAACTCGCCCGCGCCGGGGATCAGCGCCACGCCGCGCAGCCGGTTCTCCAGCGCCGAGGGATTGCCGGAGGAGAGAACGCGCACCACTTCGAACTGAAGCTGCGGGATGCGGTTGCCGAACGCGGCGAGCGGCATGTCCTCGAACACGACATAGCAGAGGCCGCGATAGGCGGGTGTGTTGCCCGCCCCTTCGATTTCCTCGATCAGCGGATCGGGGACTTGCGTCTCGTCGCCCGGATGGACGCGCACCGTATATTGCGAGACGTCGATCAGGCTGCCGTCCGCCCAGACGCGGCCGATGCGCGTGACGGGTCCGGTGCAAAGCCCCACCGCAAAGGAGATGGAATAGAGATAGCTCGTCGTCTCGACCGCGGGCGAGGAAGCGCCCTTGCCGCCGCTGCGGGTCTTGCCGGTAGTTTCCTTGAAGCGGCTCGCCCAGATGAGCTGGCCGGCGAGGCGCATGGAGCCGTAAACGCGCGGGATGGAGGCGCCTTCCGTCGAGGACTGGATGTTGATGTCGGAAAGGCGCGGACCCGTGCGCTTGACCGCGGGCATGAGGGCCGCGTCGATCTGGGTGCCGACTAAGGCGCCGATGGCGCCGCCGATCTGCGCGCCGGTGATGGTGGCGCCCAGGATCGAGATGCCGCCGCCGAACAGCGTCGGGCCGAGCGCCGCACCGGCGACGCCGAGAACGAGAGAGGCCATGTGTGATGATCCTTGACCTCCCCCTCGCGGGGAGGTCGGCGAGATCGCGAGCGACAGCGAGCGACACGAGCCGGGTGGGGGCAGACCCCCACCCGATCCGTCTTCGCTCCGCTACGCCGGATCGACCTCCCCGCAAGGGGGAGGTTACTTATTTCCTACGGCTTGATGCCCCATTTCGCGTAGCGTTCGGCGATCTTGGGGTTGAGCGCCTTGGCCGCCGCGATGTCGGCAAGGCCGCCTTGCTGGTCGCCGGTTCGCAGCTTGACGATGCCGCGCATGAACAGCGAGGCCGCCTGCTTCGGCGCCTTGGCGAGCGCGGCGTCGAAGTCCGCCAGCGCAGCCTTCCAGTCGCCCATCCGGAAGCGGACGAGCCCGCGCGAATCCAGGATGCTCGCCACGCCCGGTCTGAGCTTGAGCGCCTTCTCGCAATCGGCCAGCGCCGCGTCGAGATCGCGGTTCCACAGCCCGCGCGCCCAGCAGCGCCCGTTATAGGCCGCCGCATCCTCGGGATACTTCTCGATGAACAGGTTCATGTCCTGCACCGCATCGGCGTAGCGGCCGAGTTCCGTATAGACGTTGCCGCGGCCGTTCAGGGCACAACTGTTGCCGGGATCGAGTTCGAACGAGCGGCTGTAATCCTGAAGCGCCTCTTCGTATTTTCCGAGAGAGGAGCGGGCGTGTCCGCGGCTGCACAAGGCGAAGTCGTTGTCGGGGGCCAGGGTAACTGCGCGGTCGAAATCCCGCTCGGCGTCTTCGTATTTGTTGTTGGCGCCGTGGTAGAGGCCGAGATCGACATAGGCCTCCTCAAAATCCGGTTTCAAGGCGATCGCCTTGTTAAAGTCCGCCAGCGCCGCTTCGTTTTCCTCGAGTACCAAGTGAATGCGGCCGCGCAAGTCGTAGGAATAGGCATCCTGCGGTGTCAACGCGAGCACGCGGTCCAAATCGGCGAGCGATTCCTTCCAGTGATGCAGGCGGAAATGGGCGCGCGCCCGCTCGTTCAATCCCTTGATGTTGTCGGGCTTGATAGCCAGCACCCGGTCGAATTCGGCGATGGCGGCTTCGTCCTTCTTCTGCAGGCGATGGACGGCGCCGCGATAACCGTAAGCGTCGATGTAGTCCGGTTTGAGCGCGACCGCCTTGTCCAGTTCCGCCAGGGCCTGGTCGTAAAGCGCGAGAGAGGTGTAGAGCGCGCCGTGATAGAGGAAAGCCTGGGGCGAGCCGGGCTTCAGATTTTTCAGCTCGTCGAGCGAGAGTACGGCATCGTCGTGCGGCTTGCCGTTGCCGTCGTCGCCGAAGGCACGGATCGAGGCAAAGGAAGCATCCGTCGCCGCCAACCTGTCGAAAGCTGCGTCGGCGGCGTCGAACCGGCCGCGCTGGCTCTCGGCATAGGCCAGGCCGTAGAGCGTGCCGAGATCGGCGGGAAACCGGCTTAGCACCTCGGTGTAATCGGCGACGGCGTCATCGAACTTCTTGGCCATCATCCGGGCAACGCCCCGGCCCTTCAAAGCCGCCATGTTGGTCTTGTCGAGACCGAGCGCCTGTTCGAAATCGGACAAGGCGCGCTCGCCGTTTTCGAGCGCAATATAGGCATAGCCGCGGTCGGCCAGCGCGATGGCGCGGTTCTTGTCGTCGAGCTGGAAGCCGTTGTCGAGGCGCGTGCAGGCGTAGATCACCTGCGCGGCGTTGGTTGCGTCGGCACCCGGCACGCACTGCTTGGCGAGATCGTCGAAGGTTTCCTCCGGGCCGGCGGCCGGTTCGTCTCTTTCCGGTTTGCTGGTGACCGGACTGCCCTTGTCCAGCGCAGCCAAGGCCGGCAACGCCGCAATCAGGAAAGCCGCAGCGGTCAGTACGATCGTTTTTGTTCTCATGGCATCCCCCACACCGGGAAAAGCATAGCCGGGATTACCGGCACGCACCATTGCGACGCAAAGTCTTTCATCGTTCAAATCCGAAAAACACAGGCGAGACGGCGGCGCCAAAACAGCGTGAACGCCTCCTCGGAAACGCGTTTGTTCTGGCGGGCGTGGATCAACGTGAGCGCGCCGTCCCGCTCGCCAACGATGGCGCAGTGCTTGGCGGGCGCCCGCGGCGCCATGCGGAAGAGCACGACATCGCCGGGGACGATTTCTGCAAGTGCGACTTCCTCGAAGTGACGGGAGAGTGCATCGCGCAGAGTTTCCGCGCCGTGCGCTTCCGCCCAGTCGGGCGAATAGGGCGGCGCGATCTCCGGCTCCTCGCCGTGCAGCTCGCGCCAGACGCCGCGCAACAGGCCCAAGCAATCGCAGCCTGCGCCCTTGAGCGAGGCTTGATGCACATAAGGCGTGCCGATCCAGCTGCGGGCGAGAGAGACGATGCGCGCTGCTCCCCCTTCCGTCTCAGCCGAACTTCGTTCGGCTTCGCCACCTCCCCCGCAAGCGGGGGAGGAAAGCGAACGAGCGCGCTCAGTGATCTTTCCTCTCCCGTTCACGGGGGAGGTGCTCCGCGAAGCGGAGCGGAGGGGGGATTTAGTTTCCATATCTGCTGCCTCCGTCGAGAGGCGTGGTGGTCGTGGGATAGGCGAGCACCGCGTCGTTGCCGGGCATGTAGGGTGCCCCACGGAAATTGGCGGCGTTCGAGAACTTCGTCTTGCAGGTGGCAAACTGCTTGTCGCAGCCGGGCGTGACGGTGAAGCCGTCGCCCGCGGTTACGGCTTCGCTCATTGCCTGCCACAGCTCGATGGCGACCGTGCCGGAAGACAGCGTGTGACGCTTCACTTCCATCGCACGGCCGGCATTGGCGCCGCCGGTGAAAACGAGCTTGCCGCCGCTGAACCAGCCCGACGCATAAGCGTCGAGGCCGGAAACCGTAAAGCGCCGCGCATCGGCAGCTTGCGTGACGCTTCCGGCGACAGGTGTGAGCGCCACGGTGCAGCGGCCGTCGCCGAGATCGGCATCGCAGCCGTGAGCGAAGACGCGGCCGACCGGCTGGTTCAAGGCGTGCGCCAGGCCGCGCACTTCGGCCTGGAAGCCCGTCTTGCCGCGGCGGACCTCGCCGAGCGAGCCCTTGCGCATCAAGACGCGCTGATCGGGCGAGGCCCAGTTGACGCGCCAGATCTCGATTTCCGCATCGTCGTAGAGGCCAGCGGCGAGGTCATGTTCGTTGAGCGTCTCGCTGGAGAGAGCGCCCATCACGGTGAGATTGTCGACGGCGAGGCCGAGCGTCGATTGCACCTCGCTGGCGGTGAAGCCCGCCGCCGCCTGATACTCAGTGCCGCCGAAAACGATGGTTTCGTCGTGATCGGTGAAGCCGAGCACCGCTCCGTCGCGCCGCACGATGCGCCAGCACCAGCAAAGCGTCGTCGTACCGGACTCGAGATGGGCTTGGAGGTTGGGGGGGAGAGTCTTCACAGCCTGATCTCCACCAGCGGAATGGAGGGAATCTCGCCAGCGCGGAAATTGGCGAGGTTGATCGAGAGCACATCGGTGTCGAAGCGTACCGGTACGTCGAACTCGAAGCCCGCGGTGATTTCGGCGCCGAGGGCGGGCGCCGTATCGAAGGTGACAATGCCGGTCGTGGTGTCGATGCCGAAGCCCGTCGTCTCCACGCCCGCGAGCGCGACGCGCACCGTATCGGCAACCGGCTTGGAGATGGTGCGGCTCCAGCCCGATGGACCCGAAACGTAGCGCTTGAAGAGCCGGAAGCTCCTCGTCTCGCCATCGCCAAGGCCGACGGGCTGGTCGAGGGGCGAAATTTCGGCGCCGGGGGCGCAGGATTTGAAATCGGTGAAATCCTTGAAACGGAAGCCGGTGAGCCGGCCGAGGCGCGCCTCGAAGAAGGCGATCACCGCATGGACGTCGTCGAGCGTCTTGACGCCGGTGCCCACGTCGTAACGGCGGCGCGAATTCGCCCACACGCCGTTGCGCTCCTCGAAGCCGGAGCCGAGGGTGACGATCTCGGTCCTGCGCTCAGGCCCGCCGGTGGAGTGGAAGGCGATGGCGGTGGGGAAACGGATTTCGTGGAAGGTCATGGTTCAAACTCTCGTGTCATCCCGGCCAAGCGTCGCGACTTGTCCGCCGTAGCCCGCAGGGCGAAGGCGGAAGCGGCGCGCCGAGCCGGGACCTACTTCAACACACACGCTTGCTTAGCAGTGTGTCCCGGATCTCGCGTCCTCCGCTGCGCAAAGGACGCTCGCCCGGGATGACAGTTTTTTGTTTCACATATTCCTCTGCCCTCTTGCGAGGGCACGCGACAACATCGCCGCGATCTGGGTTTCGGACTTGACAAAGCTCGCCGCGTCGCGCGCCTGGACATTCATCGTGATGGAAGCGCGCGCATTGGGCGCGATGCTTCCATTCTGCGAGGGTACGAACAGCTCGGGCCCCTGCTCGCCGACGAGATAGGCGCCGCCCGCACCGACCGGACCGCCCGAGGCGCGGGCGCCGCTGATCGGCAGGATCGAAGAGACCAGCGAGCTGGCGATGCTCTCGATCGGCTTGATGATGAACTGGCTGGTGGCAACGCGGTCGAAATCGGCGAGGATGGAATCGACGAGTTCGCCGATGGACAGTTTCCCCGAGACGACGGCGCGCGCGATGGTGTTCTCCACCGAGCGGAAGGAACGCGTCACGGCGTCCTCCACCGTGCGCGTGGCGCCGGTGACGGGACCGTTGACGAAATCGCTGAGCGATTTGGCCGCGGCGTCGAGCACCGCTTGGGGCGTTTCGGTCTTGGACATGGGTTAATCCGGATGGTTATGCATCAACGCGCTCAGTTCGCTGCGGGCGAGTGCGGGGCGGCGGCGGACGGCAGTGATCGCGCGCCATTCGGCGAGCGAGAGATTCCAGAAGGCCTGCGGCGCCAGGTGCAGGGTGCCTAGGCCGAGGGCGAGCCAGTCGTGCCAGGAAAAGGGCGAGCGCCCCCGGGGGGGGCGCCCGCCTCGCCTGCGCCTTGCGGCAGACCGGCGCGCTCGAAAGCGAGAGAGACTGCCGCCACCAGCGCGCCGAGATCGCAGGGCAGACGCAGCACCTCGGCGGGCGTCATCTCGTGGCCGCCGCCGCGCAGCAATGCCGCCGCCACTACCGCAAGATCGGCGGCACGCACCTGCTTGAGACGCGCGCCCACTTCGGAAAGATCGGCAAGACCGAGGCCGTCCTCGATTTCGGCGAGCGCGCCGAGAGTGAGCAGCAGGCGGTAACTTTTGCCGCCGGCGATCAACTCGGCTTCGCCGCGGATGGGATTGGGCATGGGATTTCTCCACTTTTTACCTCCCCCTTGCGGGGAGGTCGGAGAATTTCGAGCGGCGCAA
The DNA here is from genome assembly GCA_003158585.1 of Alphaproteobacteria bacterium. GTDB lineage: Bacteria > Pseudomonadota > Alphaproteobacteria > Micropepsales > Micropepsaceae > Rhizomicrobium. Next base: position 12,454 of record PMKE01000102.1, on the reverse strand, counting down.
AGGTCATGAGCGACAGCGAAGGACGCGTGCGCGCGAGAAATTCTCCGGGTGGGGGTAGCTTCAGCAGCCCCCCACCCGATCCTCCTTCGCCGCTTCGCGGCTACGGAGGATCGACCTCCCCGCGTAGGGGGAGGTTAGTTTTTTTTACAGCGCCGTGAACGTCAGCGCGCCAGCGGAGGCGAGAGACAGCGAGAGTTTCACTTCGCCGTCGTAGGGGCCTTCGTACTGAAGCGCGGTGAGCTTGAAGGGGCCGGTCAGCGTGCCGAAGCTGGGGATCACGATCTGGTAATTGGCGATCCGCTGATCGAAGAAGGCGCTGCGCAAGGCAGCGTCGGAGGCCGCGTCCTTGAAGACGCCGGAACCCGAGACGGAGGCGGATTTGACGCCCGCATCCAGCAGCTCGCGCCACTGGCCGGCGGAATCGGCGTTGGTGATGTCGACATTCTGGGCGTTGAAGGCGAGCGTCGTCGCTTTCAGGCCCGCGACGGTGGCGAACGTCTCGGGCGAGGCGCCGTCGCCGATCTTGATGAGCAAATCTTTGCCGCGTTGGGCGGACATGGGGAGACTCCTTCCTTGACTGTCTTCCCGGACGAGGATCCCTCGCGTAGCGAGGGATGCGAGGTCCGGGATCCACTTCAGAACACGCGCCTGCTTACCGGTGGGTCCCGGCACACGCCGCGCGCCGAATACGCGCCGTTCGCTGCCGCTCACGGCCTATCGGCCGCGGCTGGCCGGGATGACATGTTTATGCAGTCGGCTCCGTCACCGCACGAAAACGAAGCACCGCACGATAGGTTTCGCCGTCGGATTCGCGGGAATAGTCGGCGGCGAGTTTGGCTTCCTTGTGGCCGCCCGCGCGCGACCAGACATGGATCTCGAGCGTGTGCTCGCGGCCCTTCTCCGTGGCGGTGGAGGCGTCGGCTTCGCCGCCCTCGCCCACCACGATGTAGGGGAACGCGGCGCCGCGCGGCACCGCGTCGAAGACGCGCTCGTCCGCGATGTCGCGCACCGCGCCGCTTACCGACAGCACGGCGAACACCGCCTGCTGCAAAGCCCAGCTTGCGGCCGTCATGGCAGTTCCTCGCAGAGAAGAGTGATGAAGGGGGCGCGCGGGCCTTCGTCGAGAATGCCGTGCACCTTGAAAGTGCGCGAACCCACGGCGAGGCGCTGGCCCGCGGCGACATCAGTGCGGCGGCGCAGCGTGACCTTGTGGCGGGCGCGTGATTCCAGCGCGTCCGGGCCGAAGCTGTCGGCGGCGGAGGCGGGCGCGACCTTCACCCAGACGACGGCGAAGGTCTCCCAGCTTTCGCTGAAACCGCCGCCGCCGTCAGGCGTCAACGTCTTCGCCTGCAGCGCGGCGCGCTGGTCAAGAGTGGAGAGCATGGGGTGATCCATCCTGAATTGTCATCCCCGGCCGAGCGTCCTGAGCTTGCCGAAGAACGCGAGGGGAAGGGGACCCAGGTGGTCGAGACAGCACGGCTTTCCGAACTGCGCCGCGCGGAGGGGGCAACGCGGCACAACTCAAGACCGGGCTTTTGACACGACCTGGGTCCCCTTCCCTCGCACGGATCGCGTGGCGATCCGTGCTCGCCGGGGATGACAAGTTTTACAGTTTGAAAATGCGATACGGCGCCAGGAGGGCCTGAGCGGCCAAACCGCAGGCGCCGTCTTCGTCGCCGCGATGGGTGTAGAGCTCGGCGACGATCTCGAGCACCGCTTCCTTGACCGCTGCAGGAACGGCGCTGCCGTAGCCCGCAGTGAAGGCGATCTCGACCGCGTTGAAACGGCGCAGCACCGGCGGCTCCATTTCGAACACCAGGCGGCCGGGCTCGGAAGCCGTGTCCACCCGGTAGGCCGATGTTTCGAGCGCGGTGCGGACATTGTCGGGCGCGTGCAGGGCCACTGCCGTCACCGCTTGCAACGGAGGCAGCGGAATCTCCGCGATGGCCTCGTGCGGCCAGGCGTCGAGCCACAGCGTCCAGCCTTGCGTGACGAGGGCGCGGCCGGTGTGCCATTCGGCACGCGCCCGCGCCGCCGCGATCAACGAAGCGATCAGCGTATCCTCGGCGGCGGTGTCGAGCTTCAGATGCGCCTTGGCCTCGGCCAGCGTTACCGGTTCCAGGGCGGGGGGAGTGATGAGGGTGAGGGACATTCCATATACCCTGTCATCCCGGCCAGCGAGCGGAGCGAGCGTGAGCCGGGACCCATCGAAACGCTTGCACCGTGGGTCCCGGATCGCGTGCTGCGCACGCGTCCGGGATGACACCTTTCATGTTACGACGCAGCGAACTTCAGGAGCTTGATTGCTTCGAAGTTCTGCACGCCGCCGCCCACGCGCTTGGTGGTGTAGAACAGCACATACGGCTTGGCGGAGTACGGATCGCGCAGCACCCGGACGCCGACGCGGTCGACGATCAGATAGCCCCGCGCGAAATCGCCGAAGGCGATGGCGTAGGCGTTGGAGGCGATGTCGGGCATATCCTCGGCTTCCGCCACCGGATAACCGAGCAGCGTGGCGGGCTGGCCCGCGGCGGCGCCCGGCTGCCAGATGTAGTTGTCCTGGTCGTCCTTGAACTTGCGGATGACGCTCTCGGTCTTGCGGTTCATCAGCCAGGAGCCGTTGGTGCGATAGCCCTGCTTGGGCGCATAGGCGAGCGAGATCAACAGATCCGCCGGGGTCTCGGCCGGGAAGGCCGCGCCGCCCGCCGCGATGTAACCGAGCTTGCCCCATTCCCAGTCGCCGTCGGCCACCATCGTCTCGCTGAGCAGGCCCTTGGGCGCGGTGGTGCCGTTGCCCGAGATGAAGGCGGCGCCTTCCTGCTCGGCGAAGGCGGTCTGCACCTCGTTGGCCAGCCAGGCTTCGAGATCGACCGCCGCATCGTCGAGCAGCGTCTGGGTTGCCGCCGGCATGGCGTACAGTTCCATCGTGGGGAATTCGAGAGCGGCGAGCGTGGGCGTGTCGGTCTGGGCGCGTGTGCCGGTTTCGGCCACCCAGCCGGTGGCGGCGCCCGCCGTGGTGATCGGCTTGTAATAGGTGTTGGAGCCGATCTGGCGCACCGTCGCCAACGCGCGCATCGGCGAAGCCTTGGCCACGACGCGGTCGATGGTCTGCTCGATTTCCGGCGGCACGATGTAGCCGCCCGCGGCATCGCTGCCGAGCGAGGTGGTCTTGATCTCCAGGCCCGTGGCGTCGCCCTTGCGGACGTAGCGCTCGAAGGCGGCTTTCTGTTCGCGCGTGGCGGGGGCGAGCTTGCGTTCGCCCGAGATGGCGGGACGGCCGGCAGCCAGCGTCAGCTCGTCGAGAACGCGCGTCTGCTCGCCGAGAGCGCGGTCGATGCGCTCCACCTTCTCTTCGGTGACGACGTCGGCCGAGCGGGTTTCGAGCTGCGTCAGCCGCTCGTCGTTGGCGGATTTGAACGCCTCGAAGGCGCGCAGGAATTCGTCGAAGGCGTCCTTGATCTCGGGCGCCGCGACGGCTTTGGATTCAAGTTCCATAGAACGGTTCTCCTGTAGAAAACAAAAACGTCCTGTCATCCCGGAAGCCGCGCAGCGGCTATCCGGGACCCACCAAGACGCGTCACGGTGTGTCCCGGCTCGCGCGTTGCTTCGCAACGCTTGGCCGGGATGACACTTATGTTTGACGGCGAAGATCGAGCGCCGCCTTGCGGATCGTGTTCGCAAGCGTCGCGCTTTTCCCGCCCACGGCCGTGACCTTCGAATCCGCGAGCAGAGGGAAGGTCACGACCGAGATTTCCCAAAGCTCAATTTCTGTCAGGGTGCGAAGCCCGGTTTTCGCGTCGCGATGGGCACGCACGGTGCGGAAGCCGATGGAAAGTCCATTGAGAGCGCCTTCGCGGATCAGCGAGCGCACCTCGCGGGCGCGCACCACGTCGAGCACCAGGCGGCCCTTGACGTAGAGGCCTTTCGCGTCCTCGCGGATAACCTCCCACACGCCGAGCGGTTCGAGCGCCGAATGCTGATAGAGCAGGCGCACCTTCTCGGGCGGACGGCGGCGCAAGCTGGCGCGGAAAGCGCCGGGCGCCACGACATCGCCCGCGCCGTCTGGCACGCCGAACAGAGAGGCGTAACCTTCGAACTCGTCGTCGGCGAGATCGGTGAGGCGCGCGGGCGTGTTGATGTGCGCCAGCATCCGCCGGGTGTAATGGATGGTGGTCATGTCGGGATGTGTTCTCTTTAACGCGTTGTCATCCCCGGCGAGCATCGCGAAGCGATGCGAGGGAAGGGGACCCAGGTGGTTCAAGCAGCACGATTTCTTGGGTCGTGCCGCGCGGAGGGGGCATCGCGGCACAATTTCAAAACCGAGCTATTGACATGACCTGGGTCGTTCATACGCTGTCGCTATGAACTCCCTCACGTGGATCGCAGAGCGATCCACGTTCGCCGGGGATGACAATCAGTTTTGTTTTCTGTCCAGCTTGCCCTCGATGCGGTCGAGGGTTTGCTTGATGGAGGCGATCTGGGTTTCGAGCACGGAGACGCGCTCGATGGCGGCCTGATCGCGGTCGAGCGTGCGCTCCAGCGTCGAGATGCGCTCGGCCGCCGAGCCCGCCCAGAACAGCGCGCCCGCGGTCTGCAACAAAAAGGCCGCCAAGAGGGCGGCCGGGAGGCGTTTGTCCAGCACGGGCTGGAAGGTTTCGGCGAGGGTCATGTCAGATTCCCAAGTAGGCGCCCAAAAGCACCAACTGCTCGTAACAGAGGAACAACCCGAATAAAAAGAGAGACAGCACGGCGACAAACGACCCTTCGATCAGTCCGATCCTTCGGGCCACCTCTCCTGCCGACAACAAGATTACCAGCGGCAGAAGGATGAACGCGACAAGTACGGCTGTCTGGGCGAGGGGTGGCAGATGCAGAACGTGTGCCACATGCCCGGCAAACCTGAAGAACACGAAATCGCAGGCTCCGATCACGACCAGGCAGAGCAGCGTGAAGACGACGATCCCGAGAAATCTACCCATGATGTTTCCCCTGAGGGGGAGTTTATGCCTTTCTCGATCCAAACTGAAATGTCATCCCGGTCGAGCGAAGCGAGGGCCGGGACCCACTGAGAAGCAAACGCAGGTTCCGAAGTGGATCCCGGACAGCCGTCCCGTTTGCATGCGCAACGGGCCGGCTTCCGGGATGACAATTGTGTTTGTTTTCACCCCACCGCATCTCCCCCCCTCCATCCGGCTTCGCGCTGCGCGCTACGCCGGACGAGCAGAGGCACATTGTCATCCAACAGCATCTCCCCCCTCCACCGGCGAATACCCCGCGGCGGCGCGGCGTTCGTTGGTGGTGAGGAAGCCGGCATTCGAGAGGCGGTCCCACACCGCTTCGCGTTCGAGGGCGAGCGCGTCGACGGCGTCGGAGTCGTAAGAGATACGCAGAGACGCGCCGAAGCGCGGGGCCAGCCAGCGCGTCAGGGCCTTGGCGGTGCGCGAGACCAGAGGCAGCACCGTCTGGCGCCAGAACACCAAATTGGCCTCGCGATAGTTGGCATAAGTGTTGTCGCCCGGAATGCCGAGCAGCATCGGCGGCACCCCGAAGGCCAGCGCGATCTCGCGCGCGGCGACGTCGCGCGTCGAGGCGAAATCCATGTCGGCGGGGGTGTAGCTCATGCTGCGCCAGTCGAGGCCGCCTTCCAGCACCATCGGCCGGCCGGCGTTCGAGGCGCCCTGATAGGATTCCTCCAGCTCGCGCTTGAGGCGCTGGAATTGCTCCTCGGTCAGCGAGGGCGCGCCGTCGGGGCCTTTGTAGACCAGAGCGCCCGAAGGCCGCGCCGCGTTGTCGAGCAGCGACTTGGTCCAGGCGGCGCCCGCGTTGTGCACGTCCACCGCATTGCCCGCCGCCTGGATGGGCGAGAGGCCGTAGTGATCGTCGAGAGGATGGAACAGAGTCGCGTGCAGCACCGGCATGAAGCCCGTGGCGTCGCGGGCGAGGCGCGTGGTGCGGCCCTCCACCTTGTAGTCGTAGGCGATCGGCCAGCCGCGCCCATCGGCCACCACGCTGACGCGGTCGGGACGCAGCACGTAAAGCTCGCGCACCTCGCCCGAGGCCGAGACCGCTTCGAGATAGGCATCGCCCGCGCATTCCAGGAACGCGTACCAGCGCTCGAAGAGGGCGGTGCCCTCCTCGTCGCGGCTGGGCGCGGCGAGGAGCGAGAGCAGCGGATGGGCTTCGATCTCCTTGGCGCCTTCATACAGCAGCCAGGGCACCGAGGCGGCGCTTTCGGCGATCATGCGCACGCAGCGATAGGCCACCGCGTTCTTCATCACGGCCTCGCGGGCGAGCGCGGGAAAATCGCGCGCGCTCCAGCGCGGGGCGCCCATCAGGCTGAGGGCGATCAAGGGCGGGGCGGTCTTTATTTCATTTGCGCGCAACGCGCGCGGGTGTTCCGGCGCACGGCGGAAGAAGCGAGAGAGCATGGGGGGATCTTTCGGTTAAAACTAAATTGTCATTCCCGGCCGAGCCGCGTCGTAGCTGCGAAGCAGCGAAGACGGGCGAGGGGAAGGGAACCCAGGTGGTGAAACCAACTCGTTAGGGGATGTTGTCCGCTTTGTTTCGTTTTCTACGGCGTGCCGCTATCAGCACCTGGGTCCCCTTCCCTCGCGCAGATCGCGTGGCGATCCGCACTCGCCGGGGATGACAGTGGAGTTTCACAGCGCCCTCACCTTCGGTTTGGCGCGGCTCTGCGGGAAGAGTTCGGCGAGCGCCCAGACGAGGGCGTCCATTCGGTCGGGGCTCGATCCCGAGCCGTCGTAGCTGCACATCTGATCCTCCATTTCGGGAAAGACGCCTACGTGATGCACCCTGCCCTGCTCGTAGAGCGCGGCGGCGGGCATGGCGCGCGTCTGCTTGCCGCGCGTGGCATGCACCAGCTTCACATGCGCGTTCGGCAGGGCATCGAGCAGCACGCGCTTGACCATGTCGCCGCCCTGGTTGGCTTCGGCCACCACGCTGTCGGCGTCGAAGTGCGTGTAGGCCTCGGCGACGCGCGCCGCCCAGCCCGCGGCGGTGAGGCCGTCCCGCGAATAATCGCCCAGCACATAGGCTTCGCCGCCCTCTGCAAGACCCGCAATGACGATGCCGCATTCGTCGCCCGCCACCGAGACGGGCGGATCGACCGCCACCACGAGGCGGATCAGCGTCGGGTACTCGCGTACGCGGTGCTTTTCGATATCGCGGCGCTTCCACAGGGCGCGGTCGTTGTCCTCGATCACTTCGGCGTCGAGCTCCTGGCGGCCGAGCCGCGTGCCGCCGTAGCGCAATTGGAGCCCGGTGAAGAAAGTGGGCGCCAGGTTCGGCACGTTGTCGCTCGTTTTCGAGCGCGTTTGCACGGTATCGGGCATTGCCATCAGTCGTTTCAACGCTTCGATGTTGCGCGGCGTGGTCGTCACCGCCATGCGCGGATCGCTGCCAAGGCGCAGCGCCATCAGGATCATGTCGAGGGCCGCCTGCGGCTCGGCCCATTTGCAGAATTCGTCGGCCCAGACGGCATCGAACTGGTGGCCGCGGACGTAATCGGGCTCCTCGGCCGAGATCACGTCGGCGACGGCGCCGTTGGCCCACAGGATGCGCCGGTTCGAGGGCTCGAATTCGGCGGCGGGCACGACGGACATGAGGCCGGACTCTCCTTCGATCATCACGCTGCGCGCATCGTGAAAAGTGGCGCCGATGAGCCCGACGCGGCGCATGCACCCGCGCGCGACGCCGTCGGCGATCCATTCGGCACCGGCGCGCGTCTTGCCCGCGCCGCGTCCGCCGAGAAACAGCCAGATGCGCCAGTCGCCCGGCGGCGGACACTGGGCGTCATGCGCCCAGAACCACCAGCACTTGAGCGCCCGAACGCGGTCACGACGGCTGAGAGCCTGAAGGACCCTTCGCAGCTCTTCCGGCGGTAACGAGCCGAGCGATGCGGCGTTCCAGCTCCTCAAGTGAGTTGTCATGCTTGATTGCCGCCTTTTTCCTGCGGATGAGCTTGCGTGCGGGCACGCGACTCAATTCCATCTCGGTCAGCCGCTCCAGCGAATGCTGCATTTGCGTCAGAAGGCGCTCCTTCTTGGCCATGTGCTCTAGATCGACGGGCGGAGGCTTGCCGTCCGGTCCCGGCTTGTCGCTTTCGACCTTTTGCGCGCTTTCGAGACGGATCATGTCCCGATTCAGTATTTCGAATAGCCGTTTCACCATGTCGTCCATCCAGCCTTGCGGAATGTCCTCGACCGTCACGCCGATCCAGTGTTTCGGATTCTCGCGCGAAGTGGCCGAGCCGTTTTCGGGGCTCGTTTTCATGTCGGATACTTTTGCGGGGATATAGTGGAAATGGGGATTCGACCTTGTCGGTTCAAGGGGGGAAGCAAAAAATATTTTCGAGGGCTGCGGAATCGAAAATTCGATTTTCGATTCAGCGCACTAAGGCGCGCGCAAAATCGTAAATGAACGAAGTCAGTTCAGTCTCATTCGCGACTCTTGCAGTCGGCGGCGAAAATATTTTCGGGGTGCGCGGGGGCCGCGCGATCCGCTGTCCGCGCTTGCGCCGATTGTTGCCCTTTGCTGAATCGAAAGACGGACTACCAGTAAGCCTCAGCGAGACGTGATACCCAAATCGCAGGATGTGCCGGGCTTGGTTGGACAAGGCGGCGTGTCACGGAAGCAAAGTGGATGGCCTCGCCCATCAGCACGCATCATGGCTGCTAAACGAGATAAACCACGACCCGTCGTCTCGCGGCTTCGGACATGCCACACCCCGCGGGTAAGTTCCGCCTCTGCCAGCTCTCCCGTCTTCTCCCCATTTGGACCCGAGCAAATCCAGCGCGCCACTACTATCGCATCTTCTTTGGATGTGACCGGAGGCCCGAAGCGATGTTTCTGGTCGTTGAAGCCGAAGTTCGACAGCAATAGCACCACCGGGTCCACTGTCTGACTATCGGCTTTCGGCCTTTCGCGCAGAGGTGGGAACGCTCCGATTACGAAGATAATGCCGAGGCACAGAAGCAGCGCGACGCGTATTAATGTAGTGCGGTTGATCCGGAACCACCTTGCCCAATTCATCGATGCCCCCGGGTGTCGCTTGGTCCAAGAGTATGCCTCCTGAGCTTGAGGAGAAATGACCGGTTCTTGCGCAAAGGGGACGAAGGCGCAGGCCATTCGGCGGGATGATCCCGCAAAATCGAAAATTCGATTTTCGATTCAGCGCACTAAGGCGCGCGCAAAATCGTAAATGAACGAATTCAGTTCAGTCTCATTCGCGACTCTTGCAGTCGGCGGCAAAAATATTTTCGGGGTGCGCGGGGACGATCTCCTTCGCGATCCGCCGTCCGTTTTGCGCCAGAAGCGGACCTTAAGGGCGCTTAGTCTCAATCGTCAGTTTTTTTGGCGCGGCTGGCTTCAAGGGCGCGACCGCGCTCGTTCAGTTCTTGTAGCAAATCTCTGCCGTCCACAATCCAGAATTTATCTTTCGCTGGAAATACATCTTCCGAGTAGCTATTAGCGAAGTCCACAAGCTCACCCGTCCAGCCGTCAGGGACATAGCGCTCCAATCGCGGGCCATTATGATAAAAGGCGGCAAAGCGCTTGTTATCAAAATCGATGAAGGCAATGGGGAACAAGAAGCCCACATCCCACCACGACTGCGCATTCGGGTATCTCTCCAGCAGAGCCTGTCGCAAAAACTGAAGCTTCAACTTGTGGATTACCGGCGCACTCAGAAACTCCTCGACAGTATCTTGATCGACAGTCGCAATGCCTGACCTTTGTGCCGCCGCTTCGTTCAACTCAGGAACTTGATGGCCAGCCGCAACAAAATCGTCCCGCCACTTTTTCAAATCAAGAACCCAGTTGTCACGATCTGACAATAGCCAGTAAATATCGCCATTGTAACGCGCAACAGCGACCGCATAATCTGGGTCAAGTAAATCGGGGGATGCTGGTCCCAGGAATTTATCGAGAGTTGCCATTGTCCCTTTCCTGAACTTGGATTCGCATTTTCCTACAACCAATTTTCCCGAGGGAACGGCAGATCGTAGGAACTGCCAGGAATTTTTGGGTCACCGCCAACACCCCAAGTTGATTGCCAGGCCCCCAGATGCCCTGAGCTTATACCCAGCGCGAACCTGTCCAAAACGAATGGCAACGATTGGCGCGTTCCAGACCAAAGCCCTGTGTCCGGTCTCGAACCGTCTCCGGACATTTGGAATAGGTCCGACTCGCGCCATAAAGCGACATAGGGACGACCCGCACATAGCTCCCAAAACCGGACATTCCCAGGCCCACGGCACCTCGGAATCATCTTCGAGGAACCCTCGCGAAATATAGACCGACGCCCAATGTAACGGCGGCCAGCCCGATCATGGCAATCACAGGAACGTCCACGAACAGAGTAAGTGCATTCGGGTCAGTTCGAACGTGGGGTAACATGATCAACGGCCACACTACGACAAGAACCATGATCACCACCGAAACAAGGAGAAAATGCAGCGCCGTCAACGAGCCGATCACTCGATTGCGGAGCGCAAGATTTCCTTCCCTTTTCGCGCTGGAGAATCTGTAGACCAGGACTGCGATTGCGGGAACAGCCACCAGAGCCGCCGGAAAGTTGGCCAAGTTCGGAAAGAAATTGAATAGTGCCACAAGCGCAATAACAGCGGTGAGCCATATCCAAACCGTCCACCTACGCCACATTGCGACTTCCTCGTTGTCTATCAGCGCGAACCGTTCGCGATCATGGGTAAAGAATGACGATTTTCGGACCAATCGACAATGTCCGGGTGTGGCGCAAAGCGGACGAAGGCGCAGGCCATTCGGCGGGATGATCCCGCAAAATCGAAAATTCGATTTTCGATTCAGTGCGATACGGCGCGCGAAAAACCCGAGATGAACAAAATCAGTTCAGAGTGGTTCGCGGCTTCACGGGGCGGCGGCGAAAATATTTTCGGGGTGCGCGGGGGCCGCGCGATCCATCGTCCGTGTTGCGCCACATCCGGTCATTCCGACGCATTAGAGCGAAGTTAATTCAATCGGAATCGCACCGTCATCCTTCGAGGCAGGGCCGCGTCATGCTGAGGTGGCCGCGCAGCGGCCCTCGAAGCACGCGGCCCTGCACCTCAGGATGACGGGTTGGTTCCATCAGAACGCACGTTGTTCTAGTTCTTCCTGATAAGCTTCAGGTAACGTGCCAACGACCGAATATGCCGGGCGCCTCTCCTCAATGCGCCAGATGGACGAAGTCTCTGGGGCGCATCAGATTTTCCAGGTAGCGGGATTTCATTTGCTTGCCGGCCATAATTTGCTTGACCGGCGGGAGCTTGAGAATCACGCCCAGAATGGCGGCCATGGCGCGATGATTCCAGTGGGCTTGATTGTCGAAGATCAGGTTCTGCAGCTTGCCTCGCTCGATGGCCATCAGCACGGCGCGGTGAGCGGTCGTGACGGGGGTGAGCACGCGCTGGGGGCGGGCGTGGAGCTTGATTGACGCTTTGCGGCAGGCGCGGACGCAGACGCCGCAGCCGAGGCAGAGGGATTCGTCGACGCGGGCCTTTTTGCGCTTGTGCTTGTGCGGGTCGCCGGCTGAGACGAGCGCCATGGCCTCGACGGGACAGACGTCAAGGCATTTACCGCAGCCGTTGCAGGAGTCGAGGTCGATCGCGGGGAGGAAGTTGGTGGTGGCGATGGGGTTGAGGACGGCAAAGCGCTTGGCGGCGAGCATGGCCTCACAGCAGCAGCCGCAGCAATTGCAGATGAAGGCAACCTGATCTTGGACGTTCTCGCCGCACTGGACCAAATTGCACGCGATGGCTTGATCGAGCAGAGCAAGGCCTTCGCTGACATCGACGGAGCGGGCAATGCCGTGCTTGATGAGCGACTGGGCGGCGCCGCTGAAGGTCATGCAGATGTCCATGGGCGCGGCGCATGCCTTGCCCAGGTGCTGCATCTTGTGGCGGCAGTAGCAGGCGCCGATGCCGCGATGTGAGGCGGTGCGGATGACTTCGCTGGCGCGTTCGTAGTCGAGGACGGAGAGCGTGCTGTCGCCGGCCAGGGCGTTCTCGTTGACAAAGACGCGGCCGAGCTGGGTTTCGCCGCCGACGAAGAGATTGCGGACAAAATCCTCCTCGACGTTGAGGTATTGGTAAAAGAGCTCGGCCAGCAGCTTCTGGTCGTATCCGTTGCCGATGCGCATCATGGAGAACTCGAAGAAGCCGGCCATGGGCGGAGGCAGGGCAAAGATCTGCTCGCCGCGCAATTCCATGTCGAGAAGCATCCCTCGCGAGGCCAGGGCTTCAAGGATCTTTTGGGATTCGGCGGCGGGCTTCTTCCACACCTGGGCCGCGGCGGCAATGTTGAAGGGCTTGATGGGAAGCAAGGCCACGAGGGCTGCTTCATCGCGGGTAAAGAGCACCTCCAGGATGCGGAAAAGCAACTCGGAGGGCGGCGCGCCCTGCGGAAAAAGGTTGAGTCG
>PMKE01000055.1:10506-10776 GCA_003158585.1 Alphaproteobacteria bacterium | reverse complement strand
TCCATGAAGAAGTTCATGCCGATGCCGAAGAAGAAGCTGAGGCGCGGCCCGAAGGCGTCCACGTCGAGGCCGCGGGCCAGCGCAGCGCGCACATATTCGATGCCGTCGGCCAGCGTATAGGCCAGCTCCTGCACGGCGGTCGCGCCCGCTTCGTGCATGTGATAGCCGGAGATAGAAATGGAATTGAACTTCGGCATGTTCTGCGCCGCGTATTCGATGATGTCGGCGACGATGCGCATGCTGGGTGCGGGCGGATAGATGTAGGTGTTC
>PMKE01000055.1:0-10467 GCA_003158585.1 Alphaproteobacteria bacterium | reverse complement strand
GATGGCGACGCCCGCCTTGCCGACGTCGCCCCCCACTCGCGGATGGTCGCTGTCGTAGCCGCGATGGGTCGGCAGGTCGAAGGCGACAGACACGCCCGTCTGCCCCGCCGCCAGGTTGGCGTGGTAGAAGGCGTTGGACTCCTCGGCCGTCGAAAAGCCCGCATACTGACGGATGGTCCAGGGACGGCCGGTGTACATGGTGGCGCGCACGCCGCGCAGGAACGGGGCGAAGCCGGGCAGTGAATCCGCCTCGAGGCCTTCCAGGTCGGCGGAGGTATAGATCGGCTTGACCGCGAAGCCTTCCGGCGCGTTCCAGACGAGTTCTTCCAGCGGGCGGGTCTTCAGCTCCTTGGCGGCCAGTGCGGCCCAGAGCTTTGGCGTTTTCTCGGTCATTTTCTCCTCGGGCGCCGCTGCGGCCGATTTGTCCTCCAGGCCGGGTCCGCGGGCGGATGCGGTGCGATGGCGCGCGGGGGAGTACCGCACTGGCGAAAGGCGATCAAATATCCGTGGCCGGACTGTCTAAATTCCGTCACATTCGTCAGCACACGGAGGGCTACGTGGATAAGTGCGCGAGACTCCACTTCTGGAATCTTCCACAAGATGTTGGGATCGGGCTCTCTTGACAATCATCTAATTGTATGAGAACGAACGCTGATTCTGGCTCAGTTATTGATTCGGACGGTGTTCGTTCTACTTCTGTTCATACCATCCTCCCTATGCGTATCCGTGCTGCGGCCGCGCTGCTTGTACTTTCCAGCCGGAGAACCGATGTTCGGCTGCGATGATCGTACAGCGCACGCGTTCCGATTCCGGCCGGATTACCGCCGTCCTGGGCCCGACCAACACCGGCAAGACCCATTTCGCCATCGAGCGGATGCTGGCCCACAAGTCCGGCATGATCGGCCTGCCGCTGCGCCTCTTGGCGCGCGAGGTCTACGACAAGATCATTCGGCTCAAGGGGCCCAAGCTCTGCGCCCTGATCACCGGCGAGGAGAAGATCGTCCCGGCTGGGGCTCAGTATTTCGTCTGCACGGTGGAGGCGATGCCTGTCGGCCTCGGCACGGCGTTCCTCGCCATCGACGAGATCCAGCTTTGCGCCGATCTGGAGCGCGGTCACGTCTTCACCGACCGGTTGCTGCATGCGCGCGGCGATGAGGAGACGGTCTTCCTCGGCGCCGACACTATGCGCGGCGCCATCCAGCGCTTCGTGCCGCATACCTATTTCACGTCGCGGGCGCGCTTTTCCGACCTTGCCTATACCGGCTCGAAGAAACTCACCCGCCTGCCCCGCCGCTCGGCGGTGGTGGGCTTCTCGGCCGATGACGTCTACGGCATCGCCGAGCTGATCCGCACCCAGCGCGGCGGCGCTGCCGTGGTGCTGGGCGCCCTCAGTCCCCGCACGCGCAACGCGCAGGTGGCGCTCTACCAATCCGGCGAGGTGGATTTCCTGGTGGCGACCGACGCCATCGGCATGGGCCTCAACATGGACGTGGACCACGTCGCTTTCTCTGCGCTGGAGAAGTTCGACGGCATTGCGACGCGCCCCTTGAAGCCGGAAGAGATCGGCCAGATCGCGGGCCGCGCCGGGCGGCACATGAACGACGGCACCTTCGGAGTCACGGGCGACGCCGAGCCGCTCGACCAGGAGACCGCGGCGCGGGTGGAGAACCACCACTACGATCCGGTGCGCGTGCTGCAATGGCGCAACTCGAAGCTCTCGTTTCAATCGCTCGACGCGCTGATCGCCAGCCTCGACGAGCCGCCGCCGATGCGCGGCTTGGCAAAGGCGCGTCCCTCAAGCGACTTCAGCGCTTTGCGTGCCCTCGCGGGCCAGGACGAGGTGCGCGACAAGGCACACGCCCCGGCGCAAATCCGCCTGCTCTGGGAAACCTGCCAGATGCCGGACTTCAACAAGCTCTCCGCCGAGGAGCATGTCCGCCTGGTACGCACGATCTTCAATTACCTCTCCGGCGATGACGGCGTGCTGCCCGATGACTGGCTTGCCAACCAGATCAACCGGCTCGATGTCGTCGAAGGCGATGTCGCCACGCTGTCGGGGCGCCTCGCCCACATCCGCACCTGGACTTATGCCGCGCACCGGCCCGGCTGGGTGCGGGACGGCGCCCACTGGCAGGAGTTGACGCGCGCCGTGGAGGACCGTCTCTCCGACGCACTGCACGAGCGGCTGACCCAGCGCTTCATCGACCGGCGCGCCTCGGTGCTGATCCGTCAACTGCGCGAGGAAGAACTGAATCTGGTGCTCGACGATTCCGGCGGCGTCACCGTCGGCGGCGAAGCCATCGGCAAGCTGGAAGGCTTCCGCTTCACACCGGCGGAGAGTGCCGCCGGTCTGGAAGCGCGGACGTTGCGCGCGGCGGCACTGAAGGGCCTGGAAGGCGAATTCTTCTCGCGGGCGAGAAGGCTCGCCTTCGCGACGGAGGCCGAGATCACCTTGAGCGAGCATGGCCGCCTGTGGTGGGACGGCGCCATCGTGGCGCGGCTCGCGGCTGGCCCATCGCCGCTGGCGCCGGCCGTGCTGCTGCTGGCCGACGAAAGCCTGAAAGGCCAGCCGCGCGAGAGCGTGCAGAAGCGTCTTGAGGATTGGGTCAAGGCGCGCATCGCCGCCAAGCTTGAACCGCTCGAAGTGCTGCGAACCGGCATCGAGGCGAAAGCGGGAACCAAGGACGCCCTGCCCGGCGAGGCGCGCGGCATCGCCCATCGGCTGTGGGAGAATTTCGGCTCGCTCGATTTCCTGCGTGCCTCGCTCAAGAGCGAGCGCGGCGCCGTCATGCGCGCGCTGAAACCCTATGGTGTGTGGTTCGGGCGGCGCACGGTCTATCTGCCGAAGCTGTTGCGCCCCGATGCGGCCGCTTTGCTCGCCCTGTTGTGGAGCGTGTGGGAGAAACTGGAGAACGTGCCTGTGCTGCCGCGCGCGGGGCTTACCTCATTCACAAGCGATGCGCCCGACGGTTTCCTGGCCGCCGCGGGCTTCCGCAGCTTCGCGGGCCGCGCCATCCGTCTCGACATCCTGGAGCGTCTCGAAGACGTGCTGGAGCAATCGCTGACCGAGGGCTCCACTGTCGAGGTGCTGATGCCGAAGCTCGTCTCCATGCTCGGCTGCGGCAACGACGAGCTGCGCGAAATTCTCGCGGCCCTCGGCTGGCATACGGCCGAAGTCGCGTGTGATCCGCCAAAATTCGTCTGGCGCCGCGGCGCGCCGCCGCGACAGTCGCGCAAACGGGAGGAGCAAGTCTCGATTAAAAAGGATTCACCGTTCGCGGGCCTAGCGGAACTGATGGGCGGCAAATGAGCGAAGACCGCCTCCGCCTCGACAAATGGCTGTGGTGCGCGCGGTTCTACCGTTCGCGGGATCTGGCGCGGGCGGCCTGCGAGTCCGGGCGCCTCAGGATCAACGGCTTCCGCGTCGAAAAGGCCGGGCGCGAGGTCAAGCCGGGCGACGTGCTGACCCTGCCCCAGAGGGGCGAGCCGGCGGTTGTCCGCGTGCTCAGTGGGGCCAAGCGGCGAGGTACCGCCACGGAAGCCCGGCAGCTCTACGAAATCGTCGCAGATGCCGAGGCGCCTTGATCCCGCGCCCCGCGCGCCGTAATGGACACCCATAGACTGGCCGGAGCCTTTCAATGACCTACGTCGTCACCGACGCCTGCATCAAATGCAAATACATGGACTGCGTGGAGGTTTGCCCGGTCGATTGCTTCTACGAAGGCGAGAACATGCTCGTCATCCACCCCGACGAGTGCATCGATTGCGGCGTCTGCGAGCCGGAATGCCCGCCTGAGGCCATCAAGGCGGACACCGAGACGGGCCTGGAGCGCTGGCTGGAGCTGAACGCCGAATACGCCAAGAAATGGCCCAACATCGCCCAGAAGGGCACCGCCCCCGCCGACGCGAAAGAGCACGACGGCGAGGAAGGCAAGTACGAAAAATATTTCAGCGAAAAACCCGGCTCCGGCTCGTAGAATTCACTTTATTCCCAGGTTAAACGAACATTTCGGCCTGCACTGCGCCATTCTGGTAGCGTTAGCATGACTGACAGTTTGTCATTGGACTGGAAATAAGTCCCAACATTTCAAAGGTTTGATATAAAAGACCTTTCCTTTTCCCTCAACTTGTGCTACATTATAGCCGTTCTGAACTATGCTCGAACGGCGCTGCCCCACCCGGATTGAAGAGAGGTCCGGAGGCGCCGCAGATGTTTGCAGTGCAAATACTGTCAGTGCCGCCCCGCGGGGACGGCGCGGTTTCGAGTGCGCGAAGCGGAAAGTGAAATGACCATAGCAAAAGCGACTGTTGCGCCGGTGGCCGCCAAGAAGGTTCCGGCGAATTCCAATAGAAAACTCGAATTCAAGACCAACGACCACGTCGTGTACCCCACCCACGGCGTCGGCAGGATCATGCGTATCGAAGAGCAGGAAGTGGCCGGCACCAAGCTCGAGCTGTTCGTCATCACCTTCGAAAAGGACAAGATGACCCTGCGCGTGCCCACCATGAAGGCCAAGGCCGTCGGTATGCGCAAGCTCTCCTCGCCCGATACGGTCAACACCGCCCTCAACACGCTGAAGGGCCGCGCCCGCATCAAGCGCACCATGTGGTCGCGCCGTGCGCAGGAATACGAAGCGAAGATCAATTCGGGCGACCTGGTGTCGATCGCCGAAGTGGTGCGCGACCTGCACCGTGCCTCCGGCCAGCCCGAGCAGTCCTATTCCGAGCGTCAGCTCTACGAAGCCGCCCTCGCCCGCATGGCACGCGAAGTCGCGGCTGTGGAACGCATCGACGAAGCCTCAGCGGTGAAGCGCGTCGAAGGCGCGCTGCTGAAGAAGGCTGCCTAGTTCTAGAATCCGACTAAAAAACGGAAGGCCCGGAGGAAACTCCGGGCCTTTGCGTTTTTATCGTGCAACGGCGCTCTTATGGCTTGGCGGGCGCAGGCTGCCTCAACGCCTCGTTTGCTTGGTAAAGGTTCAAGGCCTCCGTCAATGCAGTGAGTTCGTCGCAGCCGTCTGGGCAGAGGCGCTTGAGGGCCGTCTGCTCGGTTTCCGCCGATTGCGCGTCATGCAACAGGATGAAGACTTTGCCGGCGTACTCGTGGAGCAGCTTGTTGTGGGAATCTATCGCCAGTCCCTGCCGGTAATAATCGAGCGCTTTTTGGAACTCGGCATTCCTGGCCTCGCCGGTGAGACCGCCGCCGATCATGCGATGCGAGAATCCCAGATAAATAAGCGCCGTAAGGTTGCGCGGGTGCTTGGCGAGGGCGTTCTCCAGGTGCGGCACGGCTTCGGCGTATTTCTGCTCTTTGACGAGTTCCGAGCCGATCACCAATTCGTCGGTGGAGGGGGGCTTGGCGTGATTGTTCAGGACGCCGTTGTTTCTCATATCTTCGAAAGTCTGGTCCGGCTGCCTTGATTCAGAGGTGCCTTGCGCTGCACTACTGCCGAGGTTTCCCCCCGCCTGAGCAACAGCGGGCGCTGCGGCCAGAACAAAAACCGCGGTCGTTGCCGCTAGGAATCTGAGCTTGAACATGGACACCTCCCCGGGTCGCTATCGCACGCGCCAACCGCGTATAGTTGATTTATAATATAATACTTGGAACCCTCATCTGGCAACGCTCCCCGTATCACAAGAACGAGTTGCCGCAGCGCTACAGCCCGCAGGCCGGAAACCTCTTGCAGTTCCGGCACCACAGGCCTTTGGCCTTGATGGCCCAGGTGAGAAAGTAGACGCCGACCACTGCTAGGAACAGGCCGGCAAGCATCGTCAGCATCAGATGAATCAGCATGACGAGCACCAGCCCTCCGGCGAGGAACAGCAGTCCCGTGATGAACAGGCGCGAACGGCTGCGCTTGATAAGCGGTGCGCCGCAGGTGGGGCAGTTCATTGCACGAGTTCGATCTGCTTGGGATTGCCGACTTCGATCTCGGGCCCATTGAGCGACTGCACGATGCCGCGAACGATAATCAGCTTGCCCTGATACAGGAGGGGATCCACGCCCATATGCCGGAAGGTCTTCATGTCCTCCTGCGAAATCGTCACGGTGAAATCTGTCCGCCAATCGGCCCCGAAATTGAGATAGACACGCCCGTCGTTGACGCCTGTCGCTTTCACCCACCCCATGACCACCTGGAAGGTGCCGACATCGGCGCCCACATTCTCGGGCGTGCGGATGGCGAATTCCGGCAATGCCCACAAGCCGAGAACGGCGTGACGCGCTTGCCGTTCCGCGTCGTAAAACTCGCTATAGCATTCGCCGCGATCGGGTGCGGTGTCGACGCGTGCCAGTCCCCGCTTCAGCATCTCGATCTGGAGCCAAGTGCCGTCGGGCGTAAAGACCTGCGCACGCACGCGGTCGTAGCGGTCTTCCTTGGGATAGACGGCGCGGGCCTCCAGCACTTGCCCCTTGGCGAGCGTATTCAGCGCGTTGAAGGCCTCGTCCGCGATGGCCTGCGGGGCGCGATCTTGCGCGGCCGGCAGGCGGATGCCTTCCAGGTGCAGCGCGCGCCCGTCGGTCATCACCAGTACGCCGTTGCGCTCGACGCGCATGATGTTCGCATGGCCGATTTCGATATCGCCCGCACAGGGAGGAGCCGCCGCCAGCGCGCCGCTCGCGCCAAGAACCATCGCCGCCAGAACGCGCCACATGCCGTCACCCCTCGCCTGCCCCGGGCCGTATTTTGCACAAGTGGAGAGATTTCGCACCTATTGGAACGTCGCAACCTCCGGCCGGCCGCCGTCAAGCTTGGCGCCTCGGCCAATTGCGCCGTACAATCGCGAGTTGGCTCCCCGGCGTAAGCCTCGTCAAAGGGATGGCACCATGCGTTCGATCATGTTCGCAGTCGTTGCAGCAGTGTTCGCCTTCGCGTCCGCAGGTGCGCAGAGCGTTTCGACCGATGCCAAGCAGGCGCCGACGGGCCCTAACACCGGCAAGATCACGGGCGACCTCACCATCAAGAACGTCACCAAATCCGTGACACTGGACGCCGTCTTCAATGGCGGTAGTCTCAACCCAATGAGCGATTCCTATGCCATCGGCTTCTCGGCGACGGCGACCATCCGGCGTACGGATTTCGGCATCACGGGCATGCGCTGGGAGCCGCTGGTCGGCGACGAGGTGAAGCTTATCGTCGAAGTCATGTTCCAACAGAGCAAGGACTAGCGCCATGCCTACGCGCGTCTGGGACCAAACATCACGCTACGGCGCGGTCGCAGCCAGTCTGCACTGGCTGATTGCAGCGGCGATCATTGCCAACATCTATATCGGGCTCGAAATGTCCGATCTGCCGCGCAGCGATCCGGCGAAGTTCGAGCTCTTCTCGCTGCACAAGTCGATCGGGTTGACCGTGCTGGTGATCAGCATCTTCCGGGTCGTCTGGCGCTTGATGAACCCCGTGCCGCCGCCGCCCCGCGGATTGCAGCCGTGGATGCGTATTTCCGGCCGGGCCATGCAGCACTTGTTCTATGTCTTGATCGTCGCCATTCCGCTGGCGGGCTGGCTGCTGGTGTCGTCCGGTTCGATGGGACACGGCACGCCCGTGTTCGGCCTGTTCGACTGGCCGGCGTTCCCCTGGCTGTCGGAGATGACGCGCAGCGTGGCGCATCCCTATCACGAGTTCTTCGATACGGCGCATGTCTGGATGGCATGGGCGATGATCGTCCTCGTGCCCCTGCACATCCTGGCGGCGCTCTATCACCACTTCATTCGGGGCGACAACGTGCTGATCCGCATGCTGCCGGGCGTGCGCCTCAGGAGCGGCGTGTGAGAGCAGTGCGGACGACAGACTGACGATCCGCGGCATCGGCCGCCCGGTGACGCTGCCGTTCAAACTCGACATTCAGGGGGGCCGTGCGCATGTGACCGGCCGCACCATCCTCATCCGCACCGATTTCGGGGTCGGCCAGGGCGAATGGTCCGCCCCGCAGCCCGTGGCGCATCAGGTTACGGTGACGCTTAACCTCTTCGCGACCAAGAACTGAGACTCGATTTCGCCGGAGGCAAACCTGTTCTAAGGTCGGCCCATGAGTGCTCGTGCCCCCACCGTCCGTGCGGCCGATCCGGCCGCGATTTCCGCCGCCGCCAGGATGTTGCGCGAGGGCGGGCTCGTCGCCTTTCCGACCGAGACGGTCTACGGCCTGGGCGCCGACGCCACCAACGGACGCGCCGTCGCCGCCATCTTCGCCGCCAAGGCCCGGCCGCGCATCAATCCGCTGATCGTTCATGTGAAGGACGCGGCACAAGCGGCGGAGTTCGCAGTCTTTTCTCCTTTGGCAAAAGTGCTCGCCGAAACCTTCTGGCCGGGACCGTTGACGCTGGTCCTGCCCCGCCATCCCGAGGGCTGCCTGTCGCTCCTGGTGAGCGCCGGGCTCGACACCGTGGCGATGCGGGCGCCGTCGCACCCGGTCGCCCATGCCCTGATCGCCGAGGCAGGTATGCCGCTCGCCGCCCCCAGCGCCAACCCCTCCGGCAAGGTCAGCCCGACGCGCGCCGCGCATGTGGCCGAAGGGCTCGGCGGCAAGCTGGACATGATCCTGGACGGCGGGCCGGCGCCCATCGGCATCGAGTCGACGGTGATCGGTTTCGCCGGTGGCCCGATGCTGCTGCGGCCGGGCGCTGTGCCCAGTGCGGATATCGAAAAGATCACCGGCCCACTCGCAACACCGGTGAAGGGAGCCGTCACCGCCCCGGGACAGCTCGCGAGCCATTACGCTCCGCATGCGCGCCTGCGCCTCAACGCACGCAGCGCGGAGCCCGGCGAGGTGCTGCTCGCCTTCGGGCCGGACGTTCCCAAAGGCGCCGTACAGACACTGAACCTCAGCCCGTCTGGCGATCTCGCCGAAGCGGCGGCAAACCTGTTTGCCATGCTGCGGATGCTCGATGCCGGGACGCAGGCCATCGCCGTCATGCCCATCCCCGCTACGGGATTGGGCGAGGCCATCAACGACCGGCTGAAGCGCGCCGCTGCGCCGCGAGGGAAGTGATATGAACAGCGAGGTCGCCGCCCGGCTGAAAGCCATCGTGGGGCCGAAGGGATTCTCCGAGGATCCGGCCGAGCTCGCGCCGCACCTCGAGGAATGGCGCAGCAAATATCAGGGGCGTTCATCCCTGCTCCTCAAGCCGGCGACGACGGCGGAAGTTTCGGCGGTGCTGACGGTCTGCTTCCAGACGCAGACGGCGGTGGTGCCGCAAGGCGGCAACACGGGACTGGTCGGCGGACAGATTCCGTTCGAGGGCGAAATCCTCCTCACCCTGTCGCGCATGAACCGCGTACGCGCCATCGACGTGCCGGACGCTAGCATGATCGTCGAGGGCGGAACGGTGCTGACCAAGGCGCAGCAGGCTGCCGACGACGGCGGCTTGATGCTGGCGATGAGCCTGGCGTCGGAAGGATCGAGCACCATCGGCGGGCTGATCGCCACCAATGCGGGCGGCGTCAACGTGCTGCGCTACGGCATGATGCGCGAGCAGGTGCTGGGCCTCGAAGTCGTGCTGGCGGACGGGCATGTGCTCGACCTGCTGCGCACGTTGAGGAAGGACAACACCGGCTACGATCTGAAGCAGCTTTTCATCGGCTCCGAGGGCACGCTCGGGATCGTCACCGCGGCGGCGCTCAAGCTGTTCCCCAAGCCGACCGTGCGCACCACCGCTTTCGCGGCGCTGAAGGACGTGCAATCCGCCGTGGTGCTTCTGGCGCGGTTACAGGAACAGACCAACGGCCTCGTCAGCGCCTTCGAATTGATGTCGCGCAACGGACTGGACTTGGTGCTGGCGCACATTCCCGGCGCCAAGGACCCGCTTGGGGCGCCCTCGCGCTGGTATGTGCTGTGCGAAGCCTCCGGCGCCGCGGGAATAGATATTGTGTTCCAGGCCGCCCTGGAAAAAGCGCTGGACGACGGCATCGTGAGCGATGTCGTCGTGGCTTCGAGCGAGGCGCAGCGCGACGCACTCTGGAAACTGCGCGAGAGCATGTCGGAAGCCCAGAAGGCCGAAGGGCCGTCGCTGAAGCACGATGTTTCCGTGCCGTTGAGTTCCGCCGCGGATTTCATCGCCACCGGCGTCGCTTCGGTTACGGCCGTCATGCCCACGGCGCGCCCGGTGCCGTTCGGGCATCTCGGCGACGGCAATCTGCATTTCAATTTCCAGATGGCGAAGGGCGAAGACAGGGAGCGCTTCCTCGCCCGCTGGGACGAAATCCAGCGCATCGTCCACGACGTGGTGCACGATTTCGGCGGTTCCTTCAGCGCCGAGCACGGCGTCGGCGTGATGAAGCGCGCGGACCTCAAGCGCTACAAGAGTCCGGCGGAAGTGGAGCTGATGCGCACCCTGAAGCGCACGCTCGATCCGAAGAACATCATCAATCCAGGCAAGCTGGTGCCGGAGTAATAACACTCCCCCCTCCGGCTCGCTCACTTCGTTCACTCGCCACCTCCCCCGTAAACGCAGGGTTATCGCATATGACGGAT
>PMKE01000141.1 GCA_003158585.1 Alphaproteobacteria bacterium | reverse complement strand
TCCCGAGAACCTGTGGGCGATGGGACCGCTGGGGCCTTGCGGCTATTGCTCGGAAATCTTCTACGACCAGGGTCCCGCCGTGGCGGGCGGCCCGCCGGGCAGCCCCGACGAGGACGGTGACCGCTTCCTCGAATTCTGGAACCTCGTCTTCATGCAGTTCGAGCAGGTGGACGAGAAAACCCGCATCGACCTGCCCAAGCCTTCCATAGACACCGGTCTCGGCCTCGAACGGTTGACCGCCATCCTGCAGGGCGTCACCAACAATTACGACACCGACCTGTTCCGCCACCTGATCGCGGCCTCGGTGGAATTCTCCGGCGCAAGGTCGAACACCATCGAGGTGCTATCGAGCCACCGCGTCATCACCGATCATTTGCGCGCCTCGTCGTTCCTGATCGCCGACGGCGTCTTGCCCTCGAACGAAGGGCGCGGCNNATCATGCGCCGCGCCATGCGGCACGCGCATCTGATCGGCTCCAAGGACCCCTTGATGTATCGCCTGGTGCAGACACTGATCTCCGAGATGGGCGAGGCCTACCCGGAACTGGTACGCGCCCAGGCGCTGATCGGCGAGACCCTGAAGCTGGAGGAAATCCGCTTCCGCGATACGCTGGCGCGCGGCCTCAAGCTGCTCGACGAAGCCACCGGGGCCATGAACAAGGGCGCGACGCTGGCGGGCGATGTCGCGTTCAAGCTCTATGACACCTACGGTTTCCCGCTCGATCTGACGCAGGACGCGCTGCGCCCTCGCGGCATCGCGGTGGACACGGCGGGATTCGCGGCGGCGATGGACCGTCAGCGCGCCGAGGCGCGCAAAGCCTGGGCGGGCTCGGGCGAAGCGGCCACCGACACCGAATGGTTCGCCATGCTGGAGGAACTCGGCAAAACCGAGTTCCTGGGCTACGACACCGAAGAGGCCGAAGGCACGGTGGTGGCCATCCTCAAGGATGGGGTGCGCGTGCCGCGCGCCAAGGCGGGCGAGACGGTACGCGTGCTGACCAATCAGACCCCGTTCTACGGCGAGTCGGGCGGCCAGGTGGGCGATACCGGCCGGATCAAATCCAGCCGCGCCGAAGGCAAGGTGATCGACACCGAAAAGAAGCTCGGCGCTCTCATGGTGCATGTCGTCGAGTTGACCAAGGGCGATCTCGCGGTAAACGATTCCGTCGATCTGATGGTCGACGGCGAGCAGCGGCGGGCGACGCGCGCCAACCATTCGGCGACGCATCTGCTGCATGCCGCGCTGAAGCGCGTGCTCGGGGAGCATGTTGCGCAGAAGGGTTCGATGGTGGCGCCCGAACGGCTGCGCTTCGACTTCAGCCATCCCAAGGCGGTGACGGCGGACGAACTTCAGCGCGTCGAGGACATGGTCAATGCCGTGGTGCGGCAGAATTCCGACGTCTTGACCCGTCTGATGCCGACCGACAAGGCCATCGAGATGGGCGCCGAGGCCCTCTTCGGCGAGAAATACGGCGAGGAAGTCCGTGTGCTGACCATGGGTATGGACCTTGGGGGCGAGGACGAGTCGAAGCCCTTTTCGGTGGAACTGTGCGGCGGCACGCATGTGCGGCGCCTCGGCGACATCGGGCTTTTCACCATCCTTTCCGAGAGCGCTGTGGCTTCCGGCGTGCGGCGCATCGAGGCGCTGACCAGCGAGGGAGCGCGGCAGTATCTCTTGCATCAGGCGGAGCTGGCGCGCGTAGCGGCCGCGGCGCTCAAGACCAATGCCGAAGAACTTCCGGCACGCGTGGCACAGCTTTCCGAGGAACGCCGCCGTCTCGAACGCGAACTTACCGACGCCATGCGGGCGCTGGCGCTGGCCGGACCTGCGACGAACGACGGCAGCGAGCTGAAGACCATCAACGGCGTCAACGCAGTGATGCGCGTGGTGGAAGGCGTCTCGCCGAAGGACCTCAAGGGCCTCGCAGACGAAGCCAAGGCCAAGCTCGGTTCGGGCGTCGTGGCCTTCGTCGCAGTGGCCGACGGGCGGGCCTCGCTGGTGGTCGGCGTCACCGACGATCTGGTGGGCCGTTTCAGCGCGGTCGATCTGGTGCGGCTGGGCGCCGAGGCGCTCGGCGGTAAGGGCGGCGGCGGACGTCCCGACATGGCGCAGGCGGGCGGGCCGGACGGATCGCGCGCCGCCGAAGCGCTGGCCGCGATCGAAGCGCGTTTGGGAGCCAAGTAGTTCGATGACGCGGACGGCAAGGAAGAAATACGTTTCGTTCCGCCGCCAAGTGTATCTCGTGCTCGAAGGCGGACATGCGGGCGGCATCTGGGGAGGCGCCGTCGAAGTCTTCCTGATCGCCCTCATCATCCTGAACGTCGTGGCGTTCACGCTCCAGAGCGTGCCCTCCATCCGCCATCCTTATTGGTTCGATTTCGAGATTTTCGAGATCGCCTCGGTGGCGATCTTCACCGCCGAATACATTTTACGACTCTGGGTTTCGGTCGAGGACCCACTGATCAGCGAGATGGGCCGCTGGCGCGGGCGGCTCGCCGCCGCCATGAAGCCGCTGATGCTGATCGATTTCTTCGCGGTGGCGCCGGTCTATTTCACGGTCTTCTTCCCCTTCCTCGATTTCCGCTTCCTGAGGATGGTGCGGCTGCTCAGGCTCCTTAAGATCGCGCGCTATTCGCCCGCGCTTTCGACCCTCGGCGAGGTCATCGCCTCGGAGAAGCGCGCTCTGTTCGGATCGCTGCTGCTGCTCATCTGCGCCATGGTGTTCGCGGCCGCCGCGCTGCACGCCGTCGAAGGCGCGGTGCAGCCCGAACATTTCGGCACCATCCCGGATTCCATGTGGTGGTCGATCGTCACGCTGACCACGGTCGGCTACGGCGACGTCATTCCGGTCACTTTTCTCGGCCGGGTCATCGCGGGCTGCACCATGGTGGCGGGCTTCGCCATCCTGACCCTGCCCGTGGCGATCGTGGCGTCGGGCTTCGTCAAGAACATCCATCAGCGCGAATTCGTCGTTACCTTCGGCATGCTGGCGCGCGTGCCGCTGTTCCGCGACCTCGACGCGCGGCTGCTCAGCGAGGTGATGAACGTGCTGAAGGCCCAGACGGTGGCCCGCGGCACCATCATCGCGGTCAAGGGGGCGCCGGCGCACGCCATGTACTTCCTGGTCTCGGGCGAGGTCGAGGCCGAACTGGCGCACCGCAAGGTGCAGTTCGGGCCGGGCGACTTCTTCGGCGAGCTGGCGCTGCTGCACGACACGCAGCGGCGCGCCACCATCGTGGCGCACACCGCCTGCCGCCTGCTCGCCCTGTCGGCAGAGGATTTCACGACGCTGACCCGCAAGCATCCGGCGTTGCGCCAGCGCATCGAGGACGCGGCGAAGGAACACCTCAAGTCGGCCGGTGGCGAAGGCGACATCTCCTCCGCCGAGATATCCGCCGCCGCCGAACGCCGGTTCGAGTACAGAGAAGACGACTAGTTTCCTCCCCCTGAAAGGGGGAGGTCGCGAGCCGAAGGCGCGAGGGAGGGGGTCTGTGTTCCGACCCCTCCCCGATCCGGCTTTGCTTCGCTTCGCCGGATCGACCCTCCCCTTTCAGGGCAGGGCTATTGCATATTGGCG
>PMKE01000095.1 GCA_003158585.1 Alphaproteobacteria bacterium | reverse complement strand
TTCACCCAGGAAGAAGACAATCTCCGTGCTTTCTCCGGGCGCGAGCGTCAGCGGTGTCTGAAGGACGCAGCACGGATCGAGACCGGCGCCGACGCGCTTCGACAGCAACGGAGCGTCTTCCTCAAGCGCGGCAGGGTTTTCGAGCGAGCCGTTGCGTCCCAGGAATTCCCGGCGGTCGCCAGTCCAGCTTTTCTGCCGGCCTGCCATATCCGCGAACGCGACCCGTGAGCCGAATGTCGTGTTCCAGGGATTGCGGGCGAAGAAGGCGCCGGTCGGGGAATCAATTTCGGTCACGATGAACGGTGCAGACGCAGTCCGCGACGGTCCAAGAACCCACTCGACGTAGGCTGTCACCGAAAGCCGTCGCGTCCGCCCCGAGTTGTTGCGGATTCTCAGCCGCGAGATCTTGATCGGATCGTGAAGCGGAACGTATTGCAGAAGATCGAGTTTGATGCTGTGCGCGTCATGTTCGAAGCGGCTGTAGCCCTGGCCGTGGCGTGCGACATAGGGCGCTGCGTTGTCCCGGATCGGAAGCGCCGTCGGCGTCCATGACTCTCCGGAGTCTTCGTCGCGAACATAGAGCACTTCCCCGGGCTGGTCGCTGACCGGGTCGTTGCACCACGGCGTCAACTGGTTCTCCCGGCTGTTGACGGACCAGGTGTAACCGCCGCCTTCGGCCGTGACCTGGAAGCCGAACGACGGGTTGGCGATCACATTCAGCCAGGGCGCCGGGGTCGCCTGACCGGGTCTCAGGATGGTGACGTATTCCCGTCCGTCCGCGGCGAAACCGCCAAGCCCATTGAAGAACTCAAGTTCCGGCTCTGCCGGAAGAGTAGCCGGCCCTGCCGCGGCAATCGCCGGCTTCGTCGCCATCGGTGCCTGACGGCTGGTTTCGTGCAGCCGATCCAACTGATCGGACAGGCTGCCCAAACGCGCGGCCAGTACGACGCGCGCCGCTGCGGGGAGCCGCGCGCGCGTCTCCTGCGAGATCAGATCGGCTCTTAGAACGAACACCTCGCCGCGCGACTCGGCTGCGCCCGGCTGCGGACGGGACTGGCTCATCCGCACCATCGTCTCGATGGCGACATGCAGATCCTGGACATAGGAGGACGACCGCTCGTTCAGGATCACCAGATCGACCGGGAGCTGCTTCATGCGCCAATATTCGTGGGCTCGCAGCAAGGAGGCGATGAGAGAGATATCCGCGATTTCGTCGATCCGTGCCAGAACGATGGGAATGTCGCCGGAAATGCGTTGGGACCACAGAGCGTCCGGTCCGCCGCCGCCTTTTCGAATGACTTCGGAAGACGGGCGCATGGACGGACCGGCATAGAGGATGCGCCCGGCTAGGCGCTGGAATAGCTGCGCCTCCTCGACGCCGACATCGAGATGGCGCAACTGTACCTGTGCCTGGGCCCAGGCGAGCGTGGCGGCGCGCTCGAAAGCATGAACGTCCTGATGCTTGTCGACCAGACCCAGCAATTCGGCCCGCGAGGACGCCACGATGGTCCAGAACGCGATGCGCGCAGTCTCTCCCGGTGCCAATCGCAGGCGGCGGCGCAGAGAAAAAATCGGATCGAGCACAGTTCCTGCGCTGTTGGAGAGCGGTGCTCCGTCCATCATCGCGAGCGGCGATCGCAGGTCCCGGGTGCGTCCGATGAACCGGGCCCTGTCGGTCTCGATCTCTGCCTCGCCCACCGCGTTTCCCTCGACGACGGCCAGATGCGCGGCCCATATTTCGGGCTCACCCGGTACGCGATGGCGCCTTGTCGCGAGCAAAACGCCGGTCTTGGGGTTGTATTCCGTTTGCACGAACAGCTTCGAAAACGCCGGATGGGCATTGTCCGCCGCTGCGGGAGCGAGCACGAGTTCGGCATAGGAAGTGACTTCGATTTCCCGGGGCCGCAACCCGCTATTCGTGATCGACACGCGACGCACTTCGGCATCGGATTCCGGCGAGAGGACAACCTCGAGCAGCGTCGTGACCGGCCCGTCGCGGCGGGCAAATTCCGCCTTGTCCTCGCTGAAACGGACCTCATAGCTGTCCGGCTCGGCGCCGCTCGGCTGGAACCCGGCCGACCAGACATCGCCGCTCCTGACGTCACGCAGGAAAATATACGAGCCCCAATCGTCGCGCGTGATGTCTTCGCGCCATCGTGTAACGGCCAAGCCGCGCCACCGGCTGTAACCCGACGCCGAGGCCGTCAGCATTACGGCATAACGTCCGTTCGACATGAGATGCGTCGCAGGGGTGGCGCTGTGCGCCGATTTAAACCGCTTGACATTGGGCCGGTAGACAACCGGGGACGTCGCGCTTGCCTTCAGTTCCTCCGCCCACGGCCGGTCGACCGCCACGTCGCGCGGCGACCGTTCCTGCAACAGCAAATCGGTGGCCTGTACGCTGGGGGCGGCATGGAAGCGCGCGCGCATTTTCCCGTCGAGCAGCGCGTTGGCGATGGCGACCACCGTCATGCCCTGGTGATGAGCCATGAAGGCGCGGATGACGGCGCTGCCTTGACCTTCCGGCAAGCGTGTCTGGGTATAATCCACCGCCTCGTAGAAACCGTAGCGGCCGCCGGCGCCTTCCTCGGTAAGACGTACGAAGTTGCGGACCGCGGCTGCCGGATCGACCATCGCAGCCAACGCGGTTGCATAAGGCGCGACGACCATGTTCTCGCCGAGGCCGCGCTTCAATCCCAACCCGGGCACGCCGAAATTCGAATACTGATAAGTGAGTTCCAGATCGCGGGCATTGTAGGCCGCTTCCGAGACGCCCCAAGGCGTACCGCGTTCTGCTCCGTATTCGATCTGCCGTTGGACGATAAGACGGCTTGTCCCCTCCAGCAGGCTGCCCACCGGGGCGCGCATCACAAGCGACGGCATGAGATATTCGAACATCGAGCCGGACCACGAGATCAGTGCCGCGCCGCGGCCGATTGGCGTGACCGCGCGCCCGAGCCTGAACCATTGCCGGGACGGAACGTCTCCCTTGGCGATCGCCACAAAACTGCCTAGACGCGCTTCGGAGGCAAGCAGATCGTAGCAGCTTTCGTCGAGACGGCCTTCGGACACCAGATAGCCGATGGCCAGTAGCTTGCGCTGCTTATTGAGCAGAAAGTCGAACTTCATGGCCTCGGCAAGGGATAACGCCGCCTCCTCAATGCGCTGAAGGCGCAGCGCAACCGATTGACCGTTCGCATCGAGGTCGCGACGATGGCCGGCAATGGAATGCTGGATCGCCTCCACCCAGAAGCACAGTTCGCTGCCGGCTTCCTTCCCCGCCGTCAGGGTTCGTGCCATATCGGAAGCGGTCGCGGCCAATCCTGCCAGCACCGCCAAGCGCTGAGGCCACGTATCCGTGCCGTGCGGGTCAAGCGCTGTATCCAGTGCGTCGAGGGCCGCATCCAGTTCGCCTCGTGACACAGCCTCCGACCGGTGCCCGTCGGCCAGTGCGGCGCGCGCCTCTCGTGCCAAGCGTAGCGCGTCCGCGACACCCGAGAACAGCTGCGTGCGCGCAACAGGCAAAACCAGCCATTCCCGGCAAGCGCCTGCCAGCGCAATCAGATGTCCTGCCAGATTCCCGCTATCCACCGAGGAGATGTAACGCGGCTCGAGCGGGTGCAAGTCGCTCGTGTCGTACCAATTGTAGAAATGGCCTTTGAAGCGCTCGAGCTTTTCCATCGTCGCCAATGTCGCTTCGATGCGTTCGACTGCTTCGTCCGTGCCGATCCAGCCGAAGTCGCGCGTACTCGCCACGGAAAGCAGGTAAAGGCCGAGATTGGTCGGCGATGTCCGATGCGCCAGGACCGGTTTGGGGTCTTCCTGAAAATTATCGGGCGGCAGCATGTTGTCCGCTGCCGTCACGAAAGTCTCGAAATACCGCCAAGTTCGCCGCGCAATCAGACGCAACGCATTGCCGTCCGCCTCCGAGACTTCCATACGGCCGGCTACCAGCGGCGAAATGCTGGCCCACAATGCAATGGCGGGCGAGGCCAACCAGGCGAGGACAAGCGGCGCGGCCACCGGCCAAGCGCGACCTCCGAAGAACCATACGACGCCCGTTCCGCAGACCGCGACAGCGGCGGCACCGGCCATCTGCCGCACAAAGCCCGTCAGTCGAAGCCGCGGACTCAAATTGGCGCGGGCCGCGGTCATCCATTCGAGCAGATTGCGGTGGCTCACAAACAACCGGAACAGTGTCCGCCCGATGGCATCCATCATCGAGCATGCCTGGAAGGCAAGGAATGCGACGACAAATCCGATCTGCGATAGAGCCAATGAAAGATCCGTTCTCAGCGAGCGCAGGTGGCTTGCCAAGGTGATCCGCACCCGGCCCGGAATGCCGGCCGCCGCTACCGGCAGCAAAGCGGGAACGGCAATGGTGCCGAGCACAAAGCCGGTCCACATCGCCGCGTTGGGAAGGTCCAACGTCCAGCCCGCAAACAACGCCACGATGCCTGCCGGTGCGGACAGCGTCCGCCGCAGATTGTCGAGCATCTTCCAGCGGCCGATCAGCGGCAGCGCACCGCTGCGGCGGGCGGCTTTGCCGTATCCGAATATCCAGGGAAGCAATTGCCAGTCGCCGCGCGCCCAGCGGTGCTGGCGGGCCGCCGAGACAAGGTAGTTCGAAGGGAATTCATCGAAGAGCTCGACATCGGTCACCAGCCCGGCCCGNNGTCGCCGCGCGCCCAGCGGTGCTGCCTTGCTGCGGCAACGTCGGAACGGGCGGGAAACTCCTCGACCACTTCGACTTCGGAGACGAGCCCGGCACGCGCGAAGCTGCCTTCGAACAGATCGTGGCTTAGAAGCGTGTTTTCCGGCACGCGGTCCAGAAGCGCCGCCTCGAACGCATCGACGTCGTAGATGCCTTTGCCGGTGTAGGAGCCTTCGCCGAACAGGTCCTGGTACACATCGGATACCGCCGTGGCGTAAGGATCGATGCCGCTCATGCTTGAGAAGACGCGCTGGAACAATGACCCTTCGCACCCGACCGGCAGAGACGGCGTCACGCGAGGCTGCAATATCGCATAACCCTCCACCACGCGGCGCGCGACCGCGTCGAAGCGGGGCTGGTTGAGCGGATGCGCCATCTTGCCGACCAGCTTTCGAACCGTTTCCCTCGGCAGCCTCGTATCGCTGTCGAGCGTAATGACGTAACGCACCGCGGGCGGCACGGCGGGCGGCGTTCCTCCTATGGCGACGAAGCTGGTATCGACGGCACCGCGCAGGAGGCGGTTCAGTTCGTGCAGCTTGCCTCGCTTTCGTTCCCATCCCATCCACACGCCCTGCCCCGCATTCCAGACGCGACGGCGATGCAGCAGGAGAAAACGCGGGCCGCCCGGTCCCGCTCCGTAACGGGTGTTCAGGTCCGCGATGGCATCGGCCGCGGCTTTCAGTAGTGCGTCGTCGCCGGCCGCGTGCTCGCCGGAGGCGTCTTTCCAGTCGGAAAGCAGCGCGAAGTGAAGCTCTCCTTCCGGGCTGGCGAGATAATGAATCTCCAGGCGTTGGATCTGCTCCTCCAGCGCGGCCTTGCTCGTCAGCAATGTGGGCACTACCACCATAGTGCGCAGCTCGACCGGCACGCCGTCGCGCAATTCGAGGCCAGGGAGAATCGCTGCGCCGAACAGAGCGGCGACAAGCCGGTTCGTCAGCGCCACGGCGACATCGACTGCCGGAACGAGCCCGGCGACCGCCAAAAGCAACAGCAGCCACGGGCCAACCCCGTCGATGAAGTACAATCCGCCGAGCAGAACGACAGCGGCGATCGCCGCCACGGTGCCGATATAGAACCCGATTCCAATTCTCGCGTTCAGGCGCGACAGCCAGCGGCGTATGGGCGCGCGGTAGGCAATGGCCTTCTCGAGTTCGACGCGCCCGGCCCCAATCAGATAATAGCCGGGGTCGCGTTTGCGCCGTAAGAGGACGGGGTCGGCATCGTCGGGCCGGGGCGTTGCCGCGGCATCGAGGGCTTTCTGCGCGATCTCCAACTCGGTCAGACGAGAACCGCGGGCAAGCGCTTCGATCGCGCTGCGATACAGATTGCGCGTGGGGAAATCCATTTCGGCGAAGCCGCTTCCCGATCGCAGCGCGACGTCCACGAGACTCGTACTCTCGAACAGCTCGGTCCAATCCACGCTGGAAATAAGGCGCATGCTGGTGATGATGTTTCGCACGGTGGCGCTCGCCGCGCCCTGACGCAGATGCTCGCTTTGAACGAGTTCGTCGCCGGTTGTGCCCTGCGCCGCCAGCCGCTCATCGAGCCATAGGAGTGCAGGCGTCACCTTCGGATCCTGATCCCGCAGCCGTTGAACCAGCTGGACGGCGAAGGTTGTGGGCAAAGCAGTCGGCTCGTATCGCGAAAGGAGATCGGCTTCGGTTTCGCCGGCCAGGCTTTTGACGCCCAGCAACCGGTCTGCGAGATCGTTCGCCTCCTGACGGGCTTGGCGGCTTAAGACAAGGCGGTTGGCGGCGCGGCGAAGGTTCTCCACCAGGACGATCTTCAGCGTGATCGCGATCGCCCACAGTTCACCGATGCTGAGCGGCTGCACGGTCTGATATGCGCGTACGAAGCGGCACAACATGTCGGGATCGAAACGGCTGTCGGTATGGGCAACAAACGCCCAGGCGATGCCGAACACGCGCGGATATCCCGCGGCAGGTCCGTCGGCGAGCTTCGGCAACTGCCGGTAATAGCCCGGCGGAAGATCGTCGCGCGCCTCGCGGATCGACTCTTCCACGAGATGGAAATTGTCCAGCAGCCATTCGGCGGCAGGCGTCATCGCGTTGCCTTCGCGGACCGCGCTTCCGAGCGAGTGATAGGCTGCCAGCAGAACCGCTTCGTTGTCCTTCAGCCGGGCGGCGAGGGAGCGGCGCGAAACCGGCTTGACGGTGACGGTCTGCGCGGCGGCGAGACTCTTTGCGTGTTGCTCCAGCCGTTCGGCGCTGAACAGCTCCGCACGAATAGTGTGTTCGTTATCCCACGGAGAGGTCCCCGCAGGCCGTCCGAAGGCGGAGAAAAACGACAAAAGCAAGCTAGCCTTTCTGCCGCGGCCGCGCGGAATTCGCGAACTCGGCTCGCTCAATGTGTGCCCGGATATCTGCGGCTTCGGTTCGCGGGAGTGGTTGCGCGCCGAGTGCGGAGGACCCAGTCCTGCGCTGCGTCAATGGGCGATCATGCGACTATAGCACCTAAACCGTATCGAATGTTCAAAGGGAAACTCGGAAAATAGGTCGGTATTCTGACCTTTCGAGCATTTATTCTCGGTTAGGCTTGTAAGTGGTGCTCTTCACTCCTATATCCGATATGCGACGGCGTCCCGTCAGATGAAGCACATGCTGTACTCCTGACCCGCTTTGTGCGCGCCCGGCCGAAACAGAAGAACTTCAAGACTGATTGTTTCGTTTTTCGCCGCCCAGGCTATCGCTTGGGTGAAACTCGAATGTATTAGGAATAGTCATGACAATCGGAACTGTGAAATTCTTCAATTCCAGCAAGGGCTTTGGTTTTATCGCGCCGGAAGGCGGCGGCAAGGACGTGTTCGTTCACTCCTCTGCCGTCGAGATGGCGGGCATGCGCAGTCTGGCTGAAGGCCAGCGCATCTCGTTTGAAATTCAAGCGGACGCAAAAGGTCCCAAGGCCGTCAATCTGCAGACGGCATAAGGCAGATAGTTGGGATCAGCGGAGCCGGGTGTGCTTCGCTGATCTTTTTTTTCGAGATTCGACCGCGATGGACTCATTCCGCTTGAGCCGGATTTATGCGCAAGGCTGGAATACGGCACACGGCTTGTCGTCGGAGGAACGCGAAGGCTTGGAGCCGGGGGGCGCGGCGGCGCGCAATCCCTATGCGGGCGAGCCGGAACGCAGCCGTTGGAGCGAAGGTTTCGCAAAGGCCCTCGGGAAGTAACCGTTGTCGCCGGGTCGGCCGATGGAGGATACGCCATGCAAACATACACACGCTTCGGCCGGCGCCTGGCAATTCCATCGACAATGCAAGTCCGGCACGAACTCAGAGCCCTTTCGGCCGAGGAAGATGTCCGAGGGGAATGCGCCCAAGCCGAAGGGCTGTCCGCGCACGCCTCTTGGGACGAAATCTACGCCCATCGTTCCGCCGTGGCATCACAGCGTTGAGCAACTGAATTACCAGTCGAGAGATGAACAGAGAAACAGCGGGACGGCTTTCGCCATCCCGCCGATCCCGTTTGTTGAGTTGTGGTAGTAGCGCTTTACCGCTTCGAGAACTGGAAGCTGCGGCGGGCCTTGGGCTTGCCGTACTTCTTGCGCTCGACGGCACGCGGATCGCGCGTCAGGAAGCCGCCCGGCTTCAACACGGGGCGAAGTCCCGGCTCGTAGGCCACCAGTGCGCGGCTGATGCCGTGGCGGATGGCGCCGGCCTGTCCGGAAAGTCCGCCGCCGACGACCGTCACGATCACGTCGAACTGGCCGTCGCGGTTGGCCGCGATCAACGGCTGTCGCACGATCATGCGCAGCACGGGACGCGCCAGATAGACCTTCTCTTCCTTGTCGTTGATGGTGATGCGGCCGGTGCCCGGCTTGATCCAGACGCGCGCCACGGCGTTCTTGCGCCGACCCGTGGCATAGGCCCTGCCCTTGGAATCGCGCTTTGAAGCGCCCGGTTCCGCGGCCTGTGCCGCCGGACCCTGCGGTTTCGCCTTGATCAGCGTCGTTTTCAGATCGCCGAAGCTTTTCACTTCTTCCGCCATGTCAGGCCACCTTCACGTGGTAATTGGTATTCTTGGGATTCATCTTCGCGACGTCGAGCACCTCGGGCTGTTGCGCCTCGTGGGGATGCTTGGCGCCCGGATAGACGCGCAGGTTCGAGAGCTGACGCTTGCCGAGCGGCCCGCGCGGCAGCATGCGCTCGATAGCCTTCTCGACCAGCCGTTCGGGAAACTTGCCGCGCAGGATGTCGCCCGCGACGCGTTCCTTGATGCCGCCGATATAGCCGGTGTGGTGGTAGTACACCTTCTTCTTCAGCTTCTGGCCGGTGAACAGCGCCTTGGCCGCGTTGACGATGATGACGTTGTCGCCACAATCCATGTGGGGAGTATAACTGGGCTTGTGCTTGCCGCGCAGGCGCATCGCGACGATCGTAGCAAGCCGGCCGATCACGAGCCCTTCGGCGTCGATGATGACCCACTTCTTCTCGATCTCGGAGGCCTTGGCCGAGTAGGTTTTCATGGTGCAAATCCGTTTGGACCGGCGGGCCGTATAGGAGGTCCGGCGGTGAGCGTCAAGCGAAAGTGTGCAAAATACCTGCGTTATTTCAATGCGGTATTATGATACCGTAGACAGGTGGTCTCGGCAGCCTGCGATTGCGCCGCAGCAACACCCTCCCCTTGGATTTCCGCCATGACGGACACCGGCCGCTCAGGGTAAACTTGTTCGATGAACCGTATCGCCCCGGCCTTCGCCGCCGCCCTCGCCCTCTTCGCAGCCTCTGCGTTATGGGCGGACCCCGTTTCGCTGCCTCTCAAGGGATTCGTGTCGTCCGCCAAAGCCGACCTGTTCGGCTATTACATGCCGGCGCACGAGACTCGGGTCGGCAAGTTCAAGCTGATCATGGTCGCGCTGGGAGCACGCGAAGACTTCGCGGAATTCCAGGCAGGCAAGAACAGAACGGGGAAATGGGCGCCGGTGATGCTGGTGTTTGCGCCGTTGGACAGCCAGCCGCAGCCGGGTGAGGAAGGCGGAGTGTATTGGCCGAACTCCTTCCGTGTCCTGCCGTCCGCTTATCGCGTGACCAATACGACGATTGCCTTTGTCGGAAACGACAAGGCGCTCGGAAGCGTGAGCTTCAACGCTACGATCGATGCGGCCGCCCTGGCATCGGAAAAGAAAAACGGTGCCGGCAAAACCGTCATGGCCGGAGACTTGGTAGCCGGCGCAAAATCGCAACATGTGACGTTCACCTGGTTCGGCGGCGATTGACTGCCGGCCGCGCCGGGGTCTCCGATGAGCTTGCCCTATATTAAGAACGACGCCCCAAGCGCCCACGCGGCCAGGGCCAAGAGGACGTAAAGCCAGACCCACATACGCATGAACAGGAATTCGTCGTCACGCTTCGTTTCGGCGAAGAGACCGATTGCTGTCCTGCGCGCCTTACCTTCGCGCCAGCGGTCCAGCGCGAAGACGCTGACGGCCGAGAGCACAAGCCACAGCGCGCAGAGCTGGTAAAACAACTTGTCTGACTTCTGCGGATCGGGTTCGTAGATGCCGAAGGCGATCACGATGCCGAAAACCACGAACAACCACAGAATGGATACGTAGAATACCGACCAGCCCCAGCCTTTGCCTTGGACGATCATGTTTTCCCTCCGACGGCGAAGCGCCTCTTGCCATCGCGCGGGCAAAATAGCGTAGTGTTCGCGGCGAGAAAACGGCCGCCCCCTCACCCTAGCCCTCTCCCCCTGCGGGCCTGTTGCGTAATTTGCGGGT
>PMKE01000106.1 GCA_003158585.1 Alphaproteobacteria bacterium | reverse complement strand
GTTGCGCAGCTTCTTGAAGCGGCGCTCCTGGCTGGTCGACAGATCGTCCGCGGCGAGCGCGGCTTCGACCGAGGCGTCCTGCAGCTTGCCGAGCTTTTTGTAGAGGCTGGCGATCTGGTCGAGCGTCGCCAGCACCTGCGGCTTCAGCGCGGCTTCCATCGCCGACAGCGGCAGATTGCCTTCGTCGTCGAATTCGTCGGCCTCGGCTTGGGCCGCATCGGCCTTGGCCGCGGCTTCGGCGGGATCGAGTTCCTCGCCGTCTTCGCTCTTCTTCGCGGCGGTCCCCGCTTCGGCTGCGGGCTTGGGCGGCGGAGGAGGCGGCGGCGGTACGGGTACCGGCACAGGCTGCACGATCGCCGGCGCGCCGTTGAGCTGCACCAGGGGCGGAATGGGCGGGGCACCGTCGATGCCGGCGGCGGCCGCGTCCGGGCCCGTGCCGTACATGGCTTCGAGGTCGATGATGTCGCGCAGGAGGACCTTGCCCTCGTTCAACTCGTCGCGCCACACGGTGAGCGCCTCGAAGGTGAGCGGGCTTTCGCACAAGGCGCCGATCATCAGCTCGCGGCCGGCCTCGATGCGCTTGGCGATGGCGATCTCGCCCTCGCGGGATAACAGTTCCACCGAGCCCATCTCGCGCAGANNGGATCGTCGGTGCGGTCGTATTGCTCGGTTTCGCCGTTTTC
The DNA here is from genome assembly GCA_003158585.1 of Alphaproteobacteria bacterium. Classification (GTDB taxonomy): domain Bacteria; phylum Pseudomonadota; class Alphaproteobacteria; order Micropepsales; family Micropepsaceae; genus Rhizomicrobium. The sequence goes on along the minus strand of PMKE01000106.1, from coordinate 4,949 downwards.
CTTGACGGTGACGGCCTTGCCGGTCTCGACGACGGCAGGCACTTCGGCCTGTTCGTCCTGCTCTTCGCTCTCGATGACGTTGATGCCCATCTCGGAGAGCATCGACATGGTGTCCTCGATCTGCTCGCTGGACACCTTGTCGGAGGGCATGACCTTGTTGAGTTCGTCGTAGGTGACGTAGCCGCGGGTCTTGGCGCGCGTGATCATCTTGCGCACGCCGACGTCCGACATGTCGAGCAGCGGACTGTCGGGATCGCCCGGGGCTTCGCTTTCGCCCGGCTTCGGCGGCGTCTTGGCCGCGGGCTTGCCGTTGGGCTTGAGAACCGGGGCGGGCGGCACCATCGCGGCGCGCAGCTTTTCGACCGCCGCGCTCTTGGTGGGCTGCGCCTTGACGGGCTTGGGCTCCGGCTTAGGTGCCGGCTTGGGCACCGCCTTCGGCTTCACCTGCACCTTGGGCGGGGCTTTGACGGCCTTCACCGGCTTCGGCTGAGGCTTCTTCGCCTTCTTCGCCGGCGCCGCCTTGGCGCTCGCGGCCTTGGCCGGCGAACGCTTCACGGGCTTGGATTTCGCCGGCTTCTTCGTCTTTGTCGCCACTTTACGCTCGTAGCTTGACCGTCGCGCGCGCAACGGAATGTTCCTTTTCGCCCGTCTCAAAGAAGCTCGGGCATGTCCCCTGCCGGCGAAGCCACGGGCTCCATCGGCTCGACCACGGGCGCAAGCTTCTTCACGGCCCGCTTGACGGCTTTTTTTGCCGCTTTGCGCGTGGGCGCCTTACGCTTGGGCGCGGCTTTCTTGACAATCTTCTTGACGGGCTTTTTCGCCTTCTTCGCGACGCGCTTGGGCGTCAGCTTCTTGGCGGCCTTCACGACCTTCTTCTTCGCCGTCTTCTTTACGGCCTTCTTCGCTTTCTTCGCCTTCTTCTTTGCCATGAGTGTTCCCTTTTTGCTGGTCCGCCGCGCGCGCGTCGGCTGGTTCCTAACCTATATGCGCAAAAACGCGAAATGCTGTCCTATTCCCGAGAACGCCTGGCGAGCAAGCGTTGCGCTTCCTGCCAGCTTTCCTCGGTCCCCTCGGCCTTGAAACGCTCCATGGCCCGCCGGCGCTCCGGATCGAGTTCCGACATGTCGCGAAGCTGGGCGGCGGCACGCAAGAAGCGGGCATCGGCATCCTCGCCAAAAGCGCTCTCCTGGACCACCTCGGACCGCGCCCCGGGCGCCCTCAGGCGCTCCACGACATCGGCCATGCCCTGACGGAGGAGATGGTTCTCCAAACCCTTGTTTTCAAGCCTGAAGCCGGAAGCGGCGACGTTTAGAAGTTCCTGGCGCAGCCTGTCAAGCAAAGGATCGGAAAAATGCAGTTCTGCCAGTAGTTCTGCGTATCTGGAGGCCAGTTCCGGCTCCTCCAGAATCAGGCGGCAGAGCTCCGTTTCCTTGACTTTCCGCGCCCCGCCGGAGCGCGCGATCAGGCTGTTTTTGACCGCCGCGGACACGGGGTCGGCCTGGGGTGCAAAGCGCCCCTGCCGTCCCGGGGCACGCGCCGGGCCGCGCGTCCGGCGTTTGAAGGCCTCGAACACGCGATTCTCGAAGTCGCGGCGGTAGTAATCGGCAATCTTACCGTCGGCGATCAGCGAGACGATCTCGGAAAGCGCCTTTTCCAGCCCGGCCCGGCGCTCCGGCGTCGAGAAATCGCGGTCCACGGTCTCGCCCCGCCACAACACCTCGGCCAGCGGCGCCGCCGCATCGAGCACCTTCTGCATGGCCGGGGCGCCCTGGGCCCGGATCAGGCTGTCGGGGTCCTCGCCCGAGGGCAGGAAGGCAAAGCGCAGGCTGTGGCCCGGCTTGAGATTGGGCAGCGCCAGGCGGGCGGCCCGGTGGGCGGCCTTGAGGCCAGCCTCGTCGCCGTCGAAAGCCATCACCGGCTCGGGGGCGACTCGCCAGACGAGGTGAAGCTGGTCCTCGGTGAGCGCCGTGCCGAGCGGGGCCACCGCCGCCTCGAAGCCGGCCCGCACCAGGGCGATGACGTCCATGTAGCCTTCGGCCACGATAATGGTCTGGGCCTTGAGGCCCGCCGGGCGCGCATTGGCGAAATTGTAGAGCTGGCGGCCTTTGGAGAAGAACTCCGTCTCGCCGCTGTTGATGTATTTGGGCTTGGCGTCGGCCGTCAGCCCGCGCCCGCCGAAAGCCACCACGCGCCCGCGCGCGTCGGTGATGGGAAAGATCAGCCGGTTGTAGAAGAAATCGCGCACCCCGCGCTCTTCGTCGGCCGGGCGGACGAGGCCCGCCGCGATCATGTCGTCCTGGGTGACGTTCTTGGCCGTCAAATGCGCCATCAGCGCATTGCCGGAAGCGGGGGCGAAGCCCAGGCGGAAGCGTTTGGCGTCGGGCTCGCCGAGGCCGCGGGATTTGAGATAATCGCGCGCCGGGGTGCCGACGGCCAGGAGCAGCTGCGCCTCGAAGAACGCCGCCGCCGCCTCGATCACGTCATAGAGGGACTTCTTCTTTTCCTCGCGGGCTTCGTCTTCCGGCGTCCATTTGGGTAGCTCGACGCCCGCTTCGCCGGCCAGCTTCTCGACCGCTTCGGGGAAGTTGAGGCCCTCGGTCTCCATCAGCCAGCGGAAGGCGTCGCCGCCCTTGCCGCAGCCGAAGCATTTGAAGGTGCGCCGCCCGTTCTCGACCTTGAAGGAGGCGGATTTCTCCTTGTGGAAGGGGCAGCAGCCCCAGAACGCCTGGCCTCTGCGGGTGAGTTTCACCTTCCGCCCGACCAGCTGGACGATGTCCGTCCGGCGCAGGATTTCCTCGAGCAGGTTGGGGCCGTAGCGCATGGCTTATTTAAGCAGGTCGCACGGGAAAATGCCGGGCGTATTTCGATTCTGCCCACAGCGCCGGAAGGCTCGGGGAGGAAGAAATTCCAACCCCGCGACCGGCGGTGCGGCAGGCATGGTGCTATTTCGGCGCCGAAAGCAGCTCCTTCACCGCCGCGCTGGCCTTGGCGAAGTCCATCTTGCCCGCGAAACGTTCCTTCAGCGCCGCCATCACTTTGCCCATGTCCTTCATCGCGCTCGCACCCGTCTCCGCGATCGCCGCGGCGATGGCGGCCTTGGCTTCGGCCTCGTCCATCTGCTTGGGCATGAATTCGCGGATGACGGCGATCTCCTCGCGCTCGGCTTGGGCGAGTTCGGGACGGCCGCCCTTCTCGTAGAGTTCGATGGAGTCCTCGCGGCTCTTGATGAGCTTGGCCAGCAGGGAGAGGATTTCGTCGTCGGAAATGCCTGCGCGATTTTCTTCCGTGCGGCCCGCGATGTCGCGATCCTTGAGCGCGGCCAGCACCAGGCGCAGCGTGCCCGTGCGCTTCTGGTCCCTCGCCTTCATCGCTTCCTTGAGCGCGGTGTTGAATGTGTCGCGCAAACCCATGGTCGATTCTCCCGTTTGAGCGTAGTGTATTCGCCGGGTTTCTTCATCACAACACGACGATGACAACGCGCACGCTGGTCTGCCTTGCCGGACTTCTTCTTGCCGCACAAGCTTTTGCCGCAACGCCTTCACCGGAGGAACGGTATACGCAAGCCGCCGCAGTGCTGGCGCATGGTTGTCGCGGCACCGGCTGCGATTTCGGCGTCGAAGCTCCCAAAGAACAGGCCGCGCTCGGCGCCCTATGGCAAGCAACACAAGACTGGACCCTTTCCTGGCTCGGCGCCCACCCGGATTGGAGCCTTCCAACTTGGCGCAATGCCATCATGAATTGGCGTACCAACAACCTCCGTCCGGCTGCCCCGTCCGACATCTTCCTGCTGCGGCCTGGGCTTTATGCGGTGTTTGCCCAATACGGCGAGATGGGAAACGTCTTCCTGGTCGAACAGCGCGACGGCCATTTCACCATCGTCTGGGATATCCGCAACGCCGATCCAGGCAACTTTCCGATCCTGAAGGCGTGGCGCACCGATCAGGATAGTGGCGACTGCCGGGTGCACGAGGATGTCTGGACCGGACTTTGCGGACCGCTTTATGCCGGTCAAATCCACATGCTGCCAAACGACGGACAAGGCCGCCTGCGATTTGTCATCGAAGCGACTTATGCCCAGGCGGCGGAAACCACGGTGGGCGGGCAACTCAGCGTGTGGAGCCTCGACGGCACCACGCCGCGCCTGCAATGGGCGAAGAAATATACCTACAATTTCGAGGACATTGCCTGGAAGCGGAACGGTGATCTTCTCACAATCCGCGCCACGGACTGGTGGCACATGTTCTTCACTTGCGGCACATGCATCGGGCGGCAGATGAACTGGACAATCCGCATCCGGCCGGACGGTATTGACGATCTCGGTATGGTTCCCGTGGTACCGGAACTGGATGCAGTCGATGAGTTGTTCTACCGCGTTTGGAAGCATCAACCAGCGGACGAACTTGCGATCCCCGAGGTGCTTGCAGCAGCCGCCAAAATAATCGCCGGGCTGCAGGAAGATAAGGCCGCGATGGCAAAAGAGAATCACGAAACAATCGATCCGAATTATCTGTTTCTTGGAATGCTGGGCGGAGAGCCGAAAGCAGCCGTGCTGCGCAAGGGCCGGGAGGTCTGCCTCGTCACGGACGATTCTGGGCCCATCCTGATAAAATTCGTGAGCCGCGCCGGAAAGCTGTTTGCGACGGAACTTATCCAATTCCCACAATCAGAGACCGAAACTTGCCCTAATTCCACGCCTTGACCCGCCGGGGCTCCATCCCTATTTTCCGGCAAATTCGAGGCTTCCCATGAGCAATGAAGTCAAACCCTCCGCCTTGAGAGCGGCGGTCAACTTTCCGCGCGCGGTGCTGGTATTGGCCGACGGCAGCGTGTTCGAGGGCCACGGCTTCGGCGCGGACGGCCAGGCGGTGGGCGAGGTCTGCTTCAACACCGCCATGACGGGCTACCAGGAGATTCTCTCCGATCCCTCCTATGCCGGGCAGATCGTCTGC
>PMKE01000112.1 GCA_003158585.1 Alphaproteobacteria bacterium | reverse complement strand
TGCACGCGGTTGCGCTCGCCGCCCGATAGCTGGCCCACCTTCTTCTGCTGGTCGCCGCCCTTGAAGTTGAAAAGGCTGACATAGGCGCGGCTCTGCATGGTACGCTTGCCGAGTTCGAGCACGTCGAGGCCGCCGGAGATTTCCTGCCAGACGGTCTTTTTCGCATCGAGCGTATCACGCGACTGGTCGACATAGCCGATCTTCACCGTATCGCCGATGCGCAGGATGCCTGCGTCGGGCTTCTCCTGGTCGGTGATGAGCTTGAACAGCGTCGTCTTGCCCGCGCCGTTGGGGCCGATCACGCCGACGATGCCGCCGGGCGGCAGGTTAAAGTTCACGTCCTCGAACAGCAGCATGTCGCCGTAGCCCTTGGCGAGGCCGGTCGCCTCCACCACCAGCGAGCCGAGCCGCTCGGCCACCGGAATGACGATCTGGGCCGGACCGCCGCGCTGCTCCTGCGACTTGGCCAGCAGATCCTCATAAGCGTTGATGCGCGCCTTGGACTTGGCCTGCCGGGCTCGAGGGCTTTGCTGAATCCATTCGCGCTCGCGCGCGATGGTGCGCTCGCGCGACGCGGCTTCCGCGCCTTCCTGATAGAGGCGCTTCTCCTGCACTTCGAGGAAGGAGGAATAGTTGCCCTCGTGCGGGATGCCGCGGCCGCGGTCCAGCTCCAGAATCCAGCCGGTGACGTTGTCGAGGAAATAGCGGTCGTGGGTGACCAGAATCACGCAGCCCTTGTATTCGCGCAGGTGCGTTTCGAGCCAGCCGACGGATTCCGCGTCGAGGTGGTTGGTCGGCTCGTCGAGCAGAAGAATGTCGGGCGCGTCGAGCAGGAGGCGGCAGAGCGCCACGCGGCGGCGCTCGCCGCCCGAGAGCGTGGACACGTCGATATCGCCGTCGGGGCAGCGCAGGGCGTCCATCGCCTGGTCGATCTGGCTGTCGAGGTCCCATAGGCCTTTGGCTTCGATCTCATCCTGCAGGCGCGCCATCTCGTCGGCGATTTCGTCGGAGTAGTTGGAGGCGATCTCGTTGTAGCGGTCGAGCAGCGCCTTCTTGGATGCCACGCCCTCCATGACGTTGCCGCGCACGTCCTTGGTGGGATCGAGCTGGGGCTCCTGCGGCAGGTAGCCGAGGCGGATGCCGTCGGCCGCCCAGGCCTCGCCGGTGAACTCCTTGTCGAGCCCTGCCATGATGCGCATCAGCGTGGACTTGCCCGAGCCGTTGACGCCCACGATGCCGATCTTGGCGCCGGGATAGAACGACAGCCAGATGTCCTTGAGGACCTGCTTCCCGCCGGGATAGGTCTTGGACATGTCCCTCATGTGGAACACGAACTGCGGGCCGGCCATAGGCGCTATCCTTTCAGCGAAAGCGCAATCAGGAAAAGTGAGTAGCGGTTTTCCGTTCGATTGCGCGACAATAATAAGTTGCTTGGAGTGCGCGGGTTTTACCGAAGCGCAGGACGCGCCGCAACACGGCGCTCTCGTCAGTGCAATGTTATCGGATCAAAATTTTATTTTCGCCCGGGAAAGGAGCGAGACGGCGTTGTTGCCGGTCCGGCCGCCGTAGTTCATCTGGTAGGACGCGTTGGCCTGCAAGGCGACGGAATCGCCGAAGAATACCGTCTTGTAGCCGAGCTCGATGTCGGTCTCGGGCGCCATGCCGACGTACAGCTTGTCGCGGCCGTAGAACTGCATGTTGTTGTTGGCGGCGGAGGTCTCGTTCGCGAAGGTAGTGCCGAAGTTCAACGACGGCCGTGCGAAGGCCACGCCGAAAGCGTCCTTTTTGTTGAACACACCTTGCTTGGCCACCGCTACGCCGTAGGATTCGCCGCGCAGGCTGGTATCGGGCGCCAAGGCGCCGGGCCTCAGGTCGAGCTGGGTCGAACCTTCGCTGTAGGAGGCCGTCGTCACCCAGCCGCCGCCGAACCCGACGCGCGCCGTCACGCCGATCGCCGTCGTGCGTGCCGAAGCGATGCCGGAATTGCTGAGACCGAGGGCGCCGCCTCTTTCCGTCGTCTGCGAGGCCGTAAAGCCGACGCCGCCCCATTTCGCGAAATCCCACGTCATGCCGGCGAGTACCGAGGCCGTGTTGCGCGGATCGAAGGGAAGCCCCATGCCGCCAAGCAGGGACTGCGCCGAAAGCGGTGTCAGCAGATAGGAATTGTAGCCGGGCGTCGTGGCGGCGCGGCCCAGCGTGAAATTCAGGCCGTCCGCCAACCTCATGCTCAAGCCGATATACGAGCCGCCGCTCGACAGCGAGACGTAGGGCGAACCGAGTACGGACGTGGAATAGAAAAGCCCGTTATTTGCGCCTGCCGCCGGAAGGTAGCGGTCGAGCATGCGCCCGACATCGGCGTTCACACCCGTGTCGAGGGCAAAGCCGTCGGCCAGGAACACAGTGCCCGCGATTTCGTTGTTGGGAGTGCGCGAAAGATCCTGCAAGCCCGATGTCAACCCAGGCATCGCGGCCGGCAGGTCCAAAACGAAGGTTCCGGCAAAGCGCGACGCAGGGGCACTCATACCGCTCACATCCGCAGCAGACGCAGGCGCGCTTACGGCGGTCGCCAGAGTGACGGCGACCCCCGCGGCAGCCAACAGCGCGCGGTTGAGCAGACCCTTCATGACACCTGTGTGCTTTGCACCCTCTAGATACGGCAGAGAATTTATCAGATCGTACTGCCGATTCTCAAAGGATTCCTTGGCTTTTTCGTGACTTCGCCGCAACAGAAGACAACTCTTTTTGGTGCGGTGCAGAGGCGGCGCGTGCGCTGCAGAAACCAAGATCGTGAGTGGGATTAAGCATAAGACCCTGCCTGTTGTAGCGGGGCACCACGATACGGCTTAACCATGAGGTTCTCGCCCTTCCCTGCTACAAAAGGACGCCATTCCTGCCTGGAGCCGCCGGCCGCCCAACCGCCCTTCTTGGCCGCCCGAAAGGCGGGGCGCCACTTTCGCGCCAGAAGTTCCGCCTACGGACGAAGCGTTCCACTCCGTAAATCAAAGCCGCATCGGTCGATGCCGAACGTGCGGCAGCCGCAAATTGCGCCTCGCCTTGCCCTCATTCTTCCCGCGCTGCCCCTTTTATGTGGATGGACATACCTATGCGACTCTTTGTAACGTCCGGGTAAGTTTACTTGGGGGCGAGTGGCGGGGTGAAGAAGCACGGCATGCGGGCACCGGTACTGCTTTGCGTTATGCTCACGGGATGCGCGAGTACCAACGATTCCGGGGTCAACGATCCGTTCGAGCCCGTTAACCGGCAGATCTTCGCGTTCAACCACAGCTTGGATAAGCACGCCGCGTTGCCGGCGGCGTCCTATTACAAATCAGCCGTGCCAGGCGACATGCGCGAAGGCGTCCACAATTTCCTCTCGAATCTGAGCCTGCCGATCACCTTCGCGAACGACATTCTTCAGGGCGAGACAACCCAGGCGGGCTATGCCGTCTGCCGGCTGGGCGTCAACACCACGGTCGGCGTACTGGGTGTCATGGACCCTGCCTCCGGCATGGGATGTCCGGAGAACGACGAAGATTTCGGCCAGACCCTGGCCGTGTACGGCGTGCCGGGAGGACCCTATATGGTCTTGCCGCTGCTGGGATCGACGCTGCCGCGGGACTTGGCGGGTAAGATCCTGGTGGATCACTACTTCAACCCCCTGGGTTATGTGACCTACCGCGGCAAGTACTTCGTGTCGATCGGCACCAACGTGATCAAGATGGTCGACCAGCGCTCGCGCAGCATCAGCGTGCTGCGCGACGTCGAACGCGATTCCATCGACTATTACGCGGCCGTCCGCAGCATCTACCTTCAGAAGCGAGATTCGGCTATTCAGAACAACACCGTCGAACCCGAGGCTCCGAACAGGTAAGATCGTCCGCCTGTTTGCGCATTCGAAAGCTTCCTATGTTCATCGTCGAAAAAATCGTCGCTTTCTGCTGCCGCCATGCGCGCGCCGTGGTCGCCGCCGGCATCGTCGCCGCCGCAGGCGGATTTCTCTTCGCCTCGACCCATTTCGCCATGAACACGGACTCGAGCCGGCTGATTTCGCCCAACCTGCCGTGGCGACAGACGATGGACCGCTTCGATACCCTGTTCCCTCAACGCAACAATTTGATCCTGGTGGTGATCGACGGCGCTACGGCCGAGCGGGCTAATGCGGCGGCCAACAAGCTGACGGCGGCGCTGGCCGCACGCCCCTCGATGTTTCCAGCCGTGCGGCGGCCCGACGGCGGGCCGTTCTTCGAACGCAACGGCCTGTTGTTCATGTCGGAGCCCTGCGTGCGCGACATGATGGACAAGATCGTCCAGGCGCAGCCTTTCCTCGGGGCGCTGGCGTCCGATCCGTCGCTGCGAGGCGTCATGGACAGCCTGTCTACCGCCATGCTCGGCGTCGAACACGGCGACGCCAAGCTCTCGCAGGTCGACGCTCCCATATCCGCCTTCGGCCGGACGCTGGAGACGACCAACAAAGGACAATTCGCCTTCCTTTCCTGGCGGTCTCTGTTCTCGGGCGACGAGGGCGGCGGGGCGTCGTGCCAGATCGTCCGGCAACGCACCTTCATCGAGGTGCAGCCGACGCTGGACTATAACGCGCTGATGCCGGGCGAGGCCGCTGAGCATGCCATCCGCGACACCGCGAAGAAGCTGGAGATGACCCCGGACAAAGGCCTTCGCGTGCGCCTGACGGGTCCCGTGCCGCTTTCCGACGAGGAGTTCGCCACCCTGGCCGAGCGCGCCGACATCATGGGCATCGCCATGTTCCTGGCGGTGACGCTGTGCCTGTGGTTTGCGGTGGGCTCGATCCGCATCATTTTCTGCATCCTCTTGACGCTGGGAACCGGCCTCATCGCGACCACGGCGCTGGGCCTGTTGTTCATCCATGTGTTCAACATCATCTCGATCGCGTTCATTGCGCTGTTCGTCGGCCTGGGGGTGGATTTCGCAATCCAGTTCTCGGTGCGATACCGCCACGAGCGCCATACCGGCAACGAGCTGGACAAGGCCCTGTCACTGGCCGGCCGCGGCGTCGGCATTCCGCTGGCGCTGGCCGCGGCTGCGACCGCGGTGGGTTTCTTCTCGTTCCTGCCCACCGATTACGTCGGCGTCGCCGAGCTTGGCCTGATCGCCGGGATCGGCATGGTCGTCGCCTTCGCGCTGAGCATCACCTTCCTGCCGGCATTGATAAAGCTGGTGCGGCCGCCGGGAGAGGAAGAACGCGTCGGCTTTTCCCAACTCGCCCCGATAGACACCTTCCTGCAAACGCACCGCCGCCAAGTTATGATCGCAGCCGCGATCGCCGGGGTTCTCTCGGTGGCGACGCTTCCTTTCCTGAAGTTCGACTTCAACCCGTTCGACCTCCGAAACCGCCACGTCGAATCGATGTCGACGTTGACCGACCTGATGGCGGACCCGGAAACTTCGCCCAACACCATCGACGTTCTGGCGCCTTCGCTCAGGGAAGCCGACAAACTGGCCGGCAAGCTCTCCACGCGGCCGCTCGTCGGAATGGTGCTGACGCTGTCGAGCTTCGTGCCAGAAGACCAGCCGAAGAAGCTGGCGATGATCTCGGACGCCGCATTCCTGCTCGATACGACGCTCAATCCCTTCGAGGTCAAGACGCCGCCGACGGATCAAGAAACCGTCGCCGGCATCAAGGCCGCCGCCAAGGCGTTGCGGCAGGCCGTCAAGTCGCAGAAGGGCAAATTGTCCCGCGCGGAGAAGAAAGCGGCTGCCGATGCGCTGCTGCTTGCCCGCCAGCTCGACGTGCTGGCCGGCGGGTCGCCGCAGGGACTGGCAATGGCGACAAACGCCCTCGTTCCGGGCCTCGATGCGCTGCTCGACGAATTGCGCAACGCACTCCAGGCGTCGGAGGTAAGCATCAAGACGATGCCGCCCGATCTGGTGGCGGAATGGATCGCCAAGGACGGCACCGCGCGCATCCAGGTGTTCCCCAGGACCAACGTCAACGACAACAAGTCGCTCAAGCGCTTCTCGAAGGACGTGCAGGCGGTGACGCCGGATGCCACAGGCACGCCGATCATCATCCAGGAATCGGGCCTGACCATCGTGCGCGCCTTCATAGAGGCCGGCTTCTGGTCCTTCATCGCCATCAGCATCCTCTTGGCCTTCGTGCTGAGGCGCAAACGCGACGTGTTGATGACCATTCTGCCGCTGGTGCTGACCGCGTTCCTGACGCTGGCTACTTGCCAGGTTCTGGGGCTTCAGCTCAATTTCGCCAATATCATCGCCCTGCCGCTGCTGTTCGGCATCGGGGTGGCGTTCAATATCTATTTCGTGGTGGCGTGGCGGGCGGGCGCGCGCAACCTGCTGCAATCGAGCCTGACGCGGGCGATCATCTTCAGCGCCCTGACCACGGCCTCCGGCTTCGGCTCGCTATGGCTGTCGAGCCATCCCGGCACGGCCAGCATGGGCCAGCTGCTCATCATCTCGCTCGGCTGGACGCTGTTCACGACGCTGTTCTTCCTGCCGGCCCTGCTCGGCCCGCCGCCGGAGAAACCGTCATAATAATCTGTCATCCCGGCCAGCGATGCGAAGCATCGCGCGATCCATAGCGGCAGCGTATGGACGGACCCACCGGGTAGCAAGCGCGTGTTTTGAAGTGGGTCCCGGATCGCGCCTGCGGCGCGGCCGGGTATGACAGCCTCACTCTTTCATCAGCTTGTCGGCCAGCGCGTTGATCTTTTTCTCGAGCGCGGCGGCACCGCCGGACTGGACCGTGGAACCGAAATCGGAGCGCTGCTTCGCCATCTGGCTCACGAAGCCCATAAGGAAAATATCGAGAATCTTCCATGACCCGTCGGTCTCGCGCATGCGGTAGTTGAAGGAGATCGTTTCCGATCCGGTGATCAGCTTCGACATCACCACGCGATAGCTTCCGCGCACGGTCGCCGTCGGGTCCACGACGAATTTTTCGCCGTCGTAACCGTTGAAGTTGCTCGCGTAGTTCGCGACGGTCATGCGTTCGAGCGCCGCCGTGAGCGCCTGCTGCTCCTGGGGCGTCATCGTGTTCCAGCTAGGCCCGACGGATAACCGCGCCATGCCCGGCAGATCGAAGGTCCGCTCGATGACCGGCTTGAGCTTCTCGTAACGTCCTTTGATGCCGAGTTCCTTCGCATGCTTCATGGTGTCGAGCAGGACATCGTAGAACGTCTGCACCTGTTGTACGGCAGGGTCGGCCGCTTCGGCGTGCGCCGCCGGCAGAGTCGCTGCAACAAGACTCAAAGTGGCGGCCAAAATCCAATTCCTCATCGTCGACCTCTTGTGCCTTTTCGCCCCCTTGAAGGGGCGAGTGTTAAAAAAATCTATGTCCGAATTGTGGAACCGGCATGATCAGGATTCCCGCTCCAGAAGGAACGGCAGCAGCGCCCGCAGCGCCCCTGCCCGTTTTCCGTAAGGTTCGAGCGCAGCCGCGGCGCGCGCCGCAATCTTTGCGGCCTCCTCGCGCGCCCCTTCGACGCCGAGGATCGAGACCAGCGTGGCCTTGCCGTGGTCCTGGTCCTTGCCGACCGCCTTGCCGGTTTTTTCCGCGGTGCTTGTCACGTCGAGAAGATCGTCGGTGATCTGAAAGACGAGCCCCATGTCGCGCGCGTAGCGGCGCAGCCGCTCCTGATTTTCGGCGCCGGCCTCGGCGAGGATAGCGCCGGCTTCGCAGGCGAATTCGAAAAGCCGGCCGGTCTTCAACCGTTGCAGCAGCACGACTTCGTCGGCGCCGAAAGCGCTATCGGGGGCGCACATGTCGATCATCTGCCCGCCGATCATGCCGTTGGAGCCCGCCGCCTCGGCCAGCCGCGCCACCAGCCGGCAGCGCACCTCGGCGGAAGGATGCGTTTCTTCGTGCGCGAGAATCTCGAAAGCGATGGTGAGCAGTCCGTCGCCCGCCAGCACAGCCGTCGCCTCGTCGAAGGCGATGTGTGTCGTCGGCCGGCCGCGCCTCAGATCGTCGTCGTCCATGCAAGGCAGGTCGTCATGCACCAGGGAATAGGTGTGCAGCACCTCGATGGCAGCCGCGGCGCGCAGCGAGCGCGTGCGCTCCACGCCGAACAGATCGGCGCATTGCAGCACCAGGAAGGGCCTCAGCCGCTTGCCTCCGGCGAAGGTGGCGTAGCGCATGGCTTCTTGCACGCGCCCCTGCAAACCCTGGGGTTGCGGCAGAAGTCCGTCGAGCATGCGCTCGACCGCTCCGGCACAATCCGCCATGACGTGCGCGAGTCCGGGCTCGCCAAGAGCAGGGCGTACTCCGCCCCCGGAAGTTATCATCTCTGTAATGTCCTTTTCCCCACCCCGGATTCCGGCCCTCATTACGGAAACAGACGCTAGCACAACCTTCCGCCAAATCCCCATCCAAGAAAGTGATTGCGCGACAGGGGCCAATTCTGGAAACTGCGGCCGAGTGGGCTAGCCGTGAATTCCCTTTACACATAAGGGATTTAGCATGCTAGACGGAAGCGATACTTTTCGGGAGTTCGAACTATGCGTGTCGTTCTTGCCCAGCCGCGCGGCTTCTGTGCGGGCGTCGTCCGGGCGATCGACATCGTCGAACACGCCTTGGAAAAGTACGGCCGGCCCGTCTACGTGCGCCACGAGATCGTCCACAACCGCCATGTCGTCGAGACGTTGAAGAACAAAGGTGCGCAATTCGTCGAGGAGCTGGACGAGGTGCCGGACGGCGCCTTGACCGTGTTCAGCGCGCACGGCGTGTCGCAGGAGATCGTGCAGGAGGCGGCACGCCGCGGCCTGCCGGTACTGGACGCCACCTGCCCGCTGGTTTCCAAGGTGCACGGCCAGGGCAAGCGCTACGTCTCGAGCGGACGCACTCTGATCCTGGTCGGTCATGCCGGCCATCCCGAAGTCGAGGGCACGAAGGGCCAGGTCGGCGCGCCGGTGCATCTGGTGCAATCTGAGCAGGATGTCGAAGCCCTGGCGATCCCGCGCGACACACCCGTCGCCTATGTCACCCAGACGACGCTTTCCATCGACGACACGAAGAGCGTCATCGCGGCGCTGAAGCGGCGCTTCAGCGACATCGTGGGGCCGGAGACCACCGACATCTGCTACGCCACGCAGAACCGGCAGACCGCGGTACGCGAGCTTTGCCGCATCGCGGACGTCATCATCGTGGTCGGCGCCAACAACAGTTCGAATTCCAACCGGCTGCGCGAGATCGGCAAAGAAGAAGGCGTGCCGAGCTACCTGATCGCCGACGGCAGCGAACTCGATCCGGCCTGGGTGAAGGGAAAAGAGACCGTCGGCCTCACGGCGGGCGCCTCGGCCCCGGAGGCCCTGGTCGAGAACGTGATCGCGGCCCTCAGGGCCATCGATCCGGACCTCGAGGTCAGCCAGATGGACGGCAAGAAGGAACACATCGAATTCAGGCTGCCCGCCGAACTGCGCGGGTAAGGAGAAGAGATTGGGAGTCCCTGTCAAACAAGCGGCCCGCATCGGGGCCTACGTTTTGAAGCAGCACCTGAGCGGCAAAAAGCGCTATCCGCTGGTGCTGATGCTCGAACCGTTGTTCCGCTGCAACCTCGCCTGCGCAGGATGCGGCAAGATCGACTATCCCGACGAAATCCTCAACCAGCGCCTCAGCTACGAAGACTGCATGCAGGCGATCGAGGAATGCGGCGCGCCCTGCGTGTCGATCGCCGGCGGCGAGCCCCTGCTCCACCGCGAGATGCCGAAGATCGTGAAGGGCTTCGTCGAACGCAAAAAGTTCGTGATCCTTTGTACCAACGCGCTCTTGCTCGCCAAGAAGATCGGCGATTACACGCCGCACGACAACTTCACCTGGTCGATCCACCTCGACGGCGACAAGGGGATGCACGACAAGTCGGTGTGCCTCGAAGGCACCTACGAGAAGGCGGTGGAGGCCATCAAGCTGGCGAAGTCCAAGGGTTTCCGCACCCAGATCAACTGCACCCTGTTCAACGACGCCGAGCCGGAGCGCGTCGCCAAATTCTTCGACGACGTCATGGCGATGGGCTGTGACGGCATCACCATCTCGCCGGGCTACGCCTATGAGCGCGCCCCCGACCAGGAACATTTCCTCAGCCGCGAGCGCACCAAGAACCTGTTCCGCGGTATCCTCTCGCGCGGCAACGGCGGCAAGAAGTGGGAGTTCACCCAGTCCGAACTGTTCCTCGATTTCCTCGCGGGCAACCAGACCTACGAATGCACGCCGTGGTCGATGCCGGCGCGCACCGTGTTCGGCTGGCAGAAGCCCTGCTACCTGCTCGGCGAAGGCTATGTGCAGACATTCAAAGAACTGATCGACGGTACCGAGTGGGAGAAGTACGGCGTCGGCAATTACGAGAAGTGCGCCGACTGCATGGTGCATTGCGGCTTCGAAGGCACGGCGGTCGCCGATTCCGTGAAGAAGCCCTACAAGCTCGTGCCGCTGATGCTGCGCGGGGTGAAGACCGACGGCCCGATGGCGCCCGACATTTCACTCGCGAACCAGCGGCCCGCGGAGTTCGTGTTCTCGCGCCATGTCGAGACGAAGCTAGCCGAGGTACGGGCAGCCAAGGCCCGGCCCAAGAATATCGCGGCAGCGCAGTAGCGCACGGAAGGCCACGGATGCCTCGCGCGCCGTCTGGAACAGTTCGGGGACCTGCCGCGGCTCGCGGATCAGCGACCTCAGCACCGCAAAGATGCGCGGCTTGCCGCTCCAGCGCAGCCGTTCGAGCGCGGCCGGCGGCAGGGTGCGCCCCGCCCTGTCCGAAATCACCCTGATAACCACGAAGGGCACGCCGCGGTCGAGCGCGAAGCGCGCCGCGATGTGCGATTCCATGTCGACGGCATGAGCGCCCGTCTCGCGGAACAGATCCTTCTTGGCGCCGATGTGCCCGGCCGGTGCATCGACCCCGGCAATGACAGCCGATTGCGCTTCGGGGAGCTTGGTGCGCAGCACGCGCGACCATGCGGCGTCGCAGGCGTAATGCTCCCGGTCGGTCACCACATGCGTGGCGATGACGGTGTCGCCCACTTCCAGCAGCGGCGCCAAAGCGCCTGCGATGCCGAAGCTGACGACGCCCGCGAGGTCCGGCGGGGCTGCACTCAAGCGGCGCGTCAGCAGCCTCGAATTTCCCGCACCGATCACGGGCACGAGGCCGGCGCGCTTCACGATTCGCGCTTCCCGGGCTAGTCCGACGACGGCGAGGAGAGTGACGGTCATTACCTGAGGGTGTGCCCCTCCACTTGCGAAAGGATCAAGATGGCGTTCGCCTGAAATTGTACCACTTCGACGGCCGGGGCAATCGACTCAAGGCTTCTCCCGACCATCGCGACCATCGGTTCCCGCCGCCGGCTGTCCCAATTTCCGTGTCGCAGCGGAAGCGGGTTGAAGGTTGGAAACTGTAAAATCCATTTTCACTTGAGAAACCGCGTCATGCTCAAGTTGTTGAAATGGCTTCATGTCTCCGGCCAATTCCATTGGCACGCATATTGCTCCTGGGTCTCCGACGATAATCTGGCCCAGTGGCGATTGCGTTGCGCAGGGCCTCTGGACAGGAGACCTGGTAATGAAGTTGCAGAGCGTGATCTTGGCGGGCGTGGCGGCGATGGCGCTGCTGGCGTCGGCCGCACAGGCCGGCCCGATTCTGGTGGCGACCATCAGCGGCCAATACGGCTCCCCTAACGGTGACACGCCGAATCTGTTCTTCCACAACACCACCGGCTTCGATTTCACGAATGCCAAGATTTCCGGGCAGGCGTACAACGGCAGCAACGCGCTGCTTCCGGCCGGTATGGACCTCGACAGCACGACAGGTCCGTTCCATCTCACCCAGGCCAAGACCTTGGGGACCATCGGCGCGGGCTCGACCCTGCACTACGCTTTTGAGGACGGTGGACAAGTCTGCGGCCCGGCGAGCAATACCGGCGACTTGTTTGCCGGCGACTACGACGACACGTACGGCTGCTCCACTGCGGCGCATCCCGGTAATGCGATGTTCACCTTCACCGCGATGTGGAACGGCAAGCCGATCTTCGCGCAGTTCAGCCCGGATTGGAACGCCACCGGCGGCTTCCTCGGCTTCCTCGGGCTTGACCCGAGCGGCGGTGCCGAGACCAGTTACGACAACGGCGGCGCGGCGTCGGGCACCGGCGAGTTCGGCGTTCTGGCCAACATCTATGTCGGCACGCCTCCCGGCGTTCCCGAACCCCTCACCATTGCGTTGTTCGGTGCGGGTCTTGCCGGCCTCGGCGCGATGCGCCGTCGCAGCCGCAAAACCAGCTAGCAAGACTGCTGCTTAACCCTGTGAGAACGGCGGCCCGCTTGGCCGCCGTTTTTCATTTGGCGCCTTGCTGAAACCTGCGACGAAGGCGGCTGCCGTCAGCCCCAGCGTCACGAGCTGCACGATATCGGCGACCGAATCGGGCAGCAGCCAGGACGCGGTGCCGAACATGAGCGTGGCGGCGATGGCCACCGAACGCCAGGGCTCGCGGAAGCTGCGCTTCTTGAGCTTGCGCGCCGCTTTCCATTCCGCGATTTCAAGATCGATTCCGTCATCGGCAAAAGGCACGCCGGGCGGCACAAGCCGCCGCACCTCCGTTCCGGCTGACGGCGCGGACCGAACGGGCGGCGTTTGGTGAATCTGCGGCGCACCGCGGCGGCCGAATTGGGCTCTGCGTTGCATGCGGCGAGCATGCCGCAGGGAGCCTTAGCAGGCGATTAAGATAAAGACGAAACGCCGGCGGCGACGGCGAGGACAGATGCCCCGTCTGCGCAATCTTTATACGCAACAATCAATGTGCGAATCGCGGCAAATGCGCCTGCCGCAAAAATGTCGGATTCCGACCCTTCCGAGAACACCTTTGTGCCTATGGTCCACTCCTGCGAGAAAAATGAGTTCAGGAGAAACCAGTGAACGATCTACGCGGCAGCGCCGCACCACGGGAAGTAAAGTTCGGCCTCAAGGGCAAACTTATCGGCCTCGTCCTGGTCGCCGCCGTCGTCTGCATCGTTGGTTTGTTCTTCCTCAACTCGACGCCCACGAGTGCTTCCCAGCCGCTCGTGGCGCACCACGGCCCGACTGCCGTACAGACGGTTTCGCATTAAGCTATAGCCCGTATCCGACCCGCCGCGAATTGCCGGCCTTGAGGTTGCGGTAGCGCGCCACGGCCCACAGCGGGAAGAATTTCGGATAGCCGTGATAGCGCAGGTAGAACACGCGCGGGAAACCACCACCCGTGTAATGCTCCTGCGGCCATAATCCGTCTTCGCGCTGGTTTGCCTTGAGCCAGGCGATGCCGCGCGCCACCGCGGGATGATCGACCTCGCCCGCCGCCATCAAACCCAGCAGCGCCCAGGCGGTCTGCGAGGTAGTAGAGGGCGCGCGCTCGTAGCCCGCGTAATCCAGCTTGTAGCTGTTGCAGTCCTCGCCCCAGCCGCCATCCTCGTTCTGAATCCGGATCAGCCAGTCCGCCGCGCGGCGCACCATCGGCGCCGAGGCGTCGAGCCCTGCCGCGTTCAGCCCCGCCAGCGCCGACCAGGTGCCGTAGATGTAGTTGACGCCCCAGCGGCCGAACCAGCTTCCGTCGGCACGCTGCACGCGTTCGAGATAGGCGACGGCTTCCTTCATGCGTACGGAATCGTGCGGCTCGCCCAGCTGCGCCAGCATCCCGATGCAGCGCCCGGTGACGTCCTCGGTCGGCGGATCGAGCAGCGCGCCGTGATCGGCGAAGGGAATGTTGTTGAGGTAGTAATAGGCGTTGTCGGCGTCGAAGGCGCCCCAGCCGCCGTTGCGGCTTTGCAGGCCCTCCACCCATTCGCGCCCGCGCGCCACCGCCTCGCGGTCGGGGTCCTTGGCGCGGTCGAGCGCCATCACCACCACGGCGGTATCGTCGAGATCGGGGTAGTAATCGTTGTGGTATTGGAAGGCCCAGCCGCCCGGACGCACAGCGGTACGCTCCTCGGCCCAATCGCCCTTCACGTCGAGTACCTGGAGCGGCTTCAGCCATGCGAGCCCGCGCCTCACCGCAGCGGCGGCCTTCTCGTCGCCCGTTTCCATCAGCGCGTGGCAGACCAGCGCCGTGTCCCACACCGGCGAGACGCAAGGCTGGCAATAGGCTTCGCCGTCCTTGACGACCAAAAGCTTCTCCACTGACCGCCGCGCGACGGAGCGGTCGGGATGCTCCGGCGGATAGTCCATCACGTCGTACATCATCACGCTGTTGGCCATGGCGGGATAGATGGCGCCGAGCCCGTCCTCGCCGTTGAGGCGCTCGGTCGTCCAGCGCACGCATTCGTTAATCGCCCGCAGGCGCAGCCTTTTCGGCCAGAACGGCTCGAAGCGCTTCAAGAGCCAATCCAGCGCCCCGAAGAACACCGACCAGTGCCATTTCTGGTGCGCGGCGCGCTTCGAGGCCACTTGGCCGTGCGGCAGATAGAGTTCGCCGACACCGATGCCGCGCGGGTTCTTCGCCAGCGGCTTCTTGGCGGCGAGCACCAAGAGCGGCACGATCACCGTGCGCGCCCAATACGACATCTTGGAAAGATGGATGGGAAACCAGCGTGGTAGAAGGATCAGCTCCACCGGCACGGTCGGCACGTTGTTCCACGAGGTCTGGCCGTAGAGCGCCAAGAGGATGCGCGTGAAGACGTTGGCCTTGTCGGCGCCGCCTCGCTTCAGGATTTCCTCGCGTGCCCGTTTCATGTGCGGCGCTTCGGGATCGTCGCCGATCATCTTGAGCGCGAAATAGGCCTTCACCGTTGCCGAGATGTCCACCACGCCGCCGTGGTAGAGCGGCCAGCCGCCGTGCGCGCCCTGGATGCGGCGCAGATAGACGCCGATCTTGCGTTCCAGTTCGAGGTTCGGCTCCTCGGCGAGGTAATGCACCAAGAGAATGTATTCGGCCGGAATGGTGGCGTCGGCCTCCAGCTCGTAGACCCAATGGCCGTCGTCGCGTTGTTCCTTGAGTAGCGCGGCGGTGGCGTCGCGGATGATCGCCTCAACCGCGAGCGAGTCTTCTTTTGTTTTGAGCGTGTCGTTCATTGACATCCCCCCTCCGTCTCAAGCTCGCATACGCTCGCTTTCGCCACCTCCCCCGCAGGCGGGGGAGGAAAGAGATTGAGCGTGTTTGTTGTCTTTCCTCCCCCGTTTACGGGGGAGGTGTCGAGCCCGAGCAACAGCGAGGGCGAGACGGAGGGGGGAATGTCGTTCATGGTCCACCTCGATCCATGATTACACAGCCACCCGCGCGCATGCCAACTGCGCCGCCTTATGCCCGGAACGCAGTGCGCTTTCGATGGTCGCCGGCAGCCCGGTGTCGATCCAGTCCCCGGCAAGCAGGAGGTTGCGCCAGCGCGTGCGGCAGCCGGGCCTGAGCGCCGCCTGCTCCGGCGTGGCGGCGAAGGTGGCGCGCTTTTCCTTGACGATCTGCCAGGGCGGCCGTGTGGAATCGATGCCCAGCGCCCGCGCCACGTCGGCCCAAAGCGTCCAGGAAAGCGCCTCGCGGTCCTTGTCCACGATGGCGTCGGCGGCACTGACCGTGACGGAAATGCGGTCTGCGAAGTTGAAGATCCACTCGGCCGTGCCGCCGATCACGCCGAGCATCGCAGGTGCTCCGGGCGGCGGTGCAAGCTTGAAATGCGCGTTGACGATGGAACGGAATTCGGTCGGGGTCTTGATCTCGGGCACGAGGTCGGCCGTCACCCAGGGCGGCACGGCGAGCACAACGGTGTCTTCCGGCGCCAGCCGTACGGTACTTTCGGGGAATTCGAGCGCGGCCACGGCGTCGCCCTCAAACGCGATGCGCCGCAAGCGCTGGCCGAGATGGACCATCGCGCCGCCCTTCGTCCCCAGGAAAGCGAGCGCGGGTTCCACGAATGCCGCCGCCAGATTGGGCTTGGCGATGCGCGGCCGGTAGGCCAAGCCGCCTTTCGCCAATGTCTCGCGCAACACGGCGCCCGCCAGCACGGCAGAAGCCTTCTCCGGTTCCGTGTTCAAGGCCGCCAACAGCAGCGGACGCAGCAGCTTCTCCCACAAGGAGCCTTTGCAGGAAACGACATCGACGATGCGCTGCGAGCGCCCGGCCGTCAGGAGAAGCCCGATCGAGGCGTAGTCCCAGGGTTTGGTGCCCGGCACGCGGCGAGCGGAGTCGAATATCCACCAGGGCAGCGGGCCGTCGCCGGGCCGGATCGTCCAGCGTGCGCCCGTACCAAGATCGGCGAAGGAAAACTCCGCGTGCTCGGGACCAGCGAGCGCGTCCTTGGCGCCGATGGCGCGCAGATACTCCTGCACCGCCGTATTGCCCGACAGCACCAGATGATTGCCGTTGTCGATCACGGCGTCGAGCGCCGCGTCGTAATAGGAGCGGCAGCGTCCGCCCGCCTGCCCCGCCGCTTCGTAGAGCATGACGCTCGCACCCTGCGCGGCCGAGGCCACGGCAGCGGAAAGTCCCGCCAACCCGCCTCCGACGATGTGGATCGTGCTCATGCGGGGATGCTGTGCCGCAGCGCCAGGAAGGCAAGCTGCGCTTTGGGAACGCGCACGCGGCGGCGCGGCGGCGCCCAGCCTTGGGCCTGCATCCGCTTCAGCATTTCCGCATAGACGGCGCCCATCAGGCGCGGGGCGCGCAGGTCGCCTTTCGGCCGCGCCGCCATGACGCGCTGCGCTTCGGCGTAATGGGTGCGGGCGAGTACGGCGAGACGCCGGCAGACCACGTCGATGGCCGGATCGTCGAGCGCCACGCGCGGATCGGGGCCGACGATCCCCGCCTCCTCCAGATATTCGCGCGGCAGGTAGAGGCGGTTGATCTCCGCGTCCTCGTCGAGATCGCGCAGGATGTTGGTGAGCTGCAAGGCCCGCCCGAGATAATGCGCCAGCGCAAATCCCGGCGTTTCGTCCATGCCGAACACCTTGATCGACAGCCGGCCGACGGCGCTCGCCACGCGGTCGCAATAGAGATCGAGTTCCTTGAGCTTCGGCGCCACGATGTCGCCCGCCACGTCCATCTCCATGCCGTCGATCACGGCGAGGAAATCCGCTTTGCGCGGGCGGTATCGCGTCACGACATCGGCGAGGAACGCGGCCTTACCTGGTTCTCCGCCCGCGAAGAGCGATGCCACGTCGGCGCGCCAGGTTTCGAGCGCGGCCAGCCGCTCGGCTCGCGGGCCTTCACCGTCGTCGGCGATGTCGTCCACGGCGCGGCAGAAGGCGTAGACCGCGTACATCGCCTCGCGTTCCGCCTTGGGCAGGATGCGCATGGCGGAATAGAACGAGCTTGAAGCCGCTTTGCGGCGCACGGCTTCCACTTCGGGTGCGGTAGTCTGTTTCGTCATCACACTAATCTGTCATCCCGGACGCGCTCTGAGCCCGGAGCGCAGCGAAGGGCGAACGGGCGCGATCCGGGACCTACTTTGAAACACATGCAGAATGTGAGGTGGGTCCCGGGCCTCACATCCTTCGCTTCGCTCAGGATGCTCGCCCGGGATGACAGATGAAGATGTGAAAGAAACCACCCCATGGGGATCATCCTTTAGCGCCTCGCCGCGCGCCGAGGAAGCGGGCAAGCGCGGAAATCAAGAGAAGCGGCAAATCGGCCTTCCGGTGATGTACCCGATCGCACAGGGGGTCGCGCACCAGCAGGCGGGCGTTCAAATCCTCCGCCAGACGCTGGATGACCGCCACTTCCAGCGCGAGGCGCTTGTTCTTGATACGCGGAGAGAACGAGGCCGAGTGCGCCAGAAGTTTGCCGTTGCGCCGCGCCAACTCCGCCAACACGTCGCGCAAGGCGGGAGAGGCACTCCGCGCCCCCAGCGCTTCGGGCGTGACGCCGTGTTCCGCCATCAGATCCTGCGGGATGTAGACGCGGTCGAGCGCGCGGTAGTCCTTGGCGCAGTCTTGCAGATGATTGATGACCTGGAGCGCGGCACACAGCGCATCGTTGAACGGCCATGTTTCCTGCGACTCGCCGTGCACATCGAGCACGTAGCGGCCGACCGGCATCGCCGAATAGCGGCAATAGTCCATCAGCTCGCTCCAGTCGGCATAGCGCAGCTTGGTGACGTCGCGGCGGAAGGCTTCCAGGAGATCGGCGGCGTGATCGGTCGTCAGCCCGCGCGCCTCGATCACCCGGCGCAGCGCCACGCCTTCCAGCGAGACATCGGAGAGGCCCATCAGGCTGAGGCGCATGTCTTCCAGCAGCCGCAGCTTCTCGTCGGGCGAAGCGCTCGCATGATCGGCTACGTCGTCGGCGGTGCGTACGAAGCGGTAGAAGGCAAGGATTGCCGGGCGGTGTCGCGGCGCGATGAGCCCCGACGCGACGGGAAAATTCTCGTCGCGATGGCCTTTGCCGGAACCGAGTGAAGCTGCCTCGCTCATGAGATCGCCTGGGCGCGGCCTTTCCACATGCCGCCGCGTCCGCGCCAATGCTGCACGGCGGAATCGATGGTGAAGGCGGTATAGAAGGCGCCGATCAGCGGCATGGCCACGCCCCACAATGGCGAGCGGCCGTAGAAACGCAGCATCGGCTGGAACGACACGGTCATCAGCGCCCAGGTCAGGGCGCCCAAGAGAGCACTCAATTCGCCGAACGCGAGCCCGGCCAGCGGCACAAGATAGAGCAGCGCCATGCCGAGCACCGTGCCCAGAAGGGTCACGGGCGAGTAGCCGAGCTGGGCATAGGCGGATCGCGCCACCATCTGACGGATGTCGGCAATGCGCGGATAGGGCCGCAGACTCGCGGCGCGCTCCGTCAGGCCGAGCCAGATGGGGCCCTGCGTCTTCATCAGGCGCCCCAACGCGCAATCGTCGATGATCTCGGAGCGGATGGCATCGATGCCGCCCGCGCAGCGGAGCGCCTCGCGGCGCACCAGCATGCAGCCGCCTGCCGCCGCGGCCATCCGGTAGCGCGGATTGTTCACCCAGGCGAAGGGATAGAGCATGTCGAAAAAGAAGACGAAGGCCGGGATCAGGAACCGTTCGGCGAAGGTTTCGGTATGCAGCTTCGCCATCAGCGAGACCAGCACAGTGTTTCCTTCTTCGGCGCGGGAGACAAGGCGGCGGAGATTGTCGGGCGCGTGCGCAATGTCGGCATCGGTGAGGAGAAGGTAATCGGGCTCGTCTCCGGCGCGTTCCACGCCTTGCGCCACGGCAAACAGCTTGCCGGTCCAGCCGGACGGATGCACCGCCCCTTCCAACACTTCGAGACGGCCATCGCCCAACGCGCGGGCGATTGACGCTGTGCCGTCGCTCGACTGGTCGTCCACCAGCACGACGCGCAGTGCACCGGGATAATCCTGCGCGAGAAGACTCCCGATCGACGTCGCGATCACGTCGGCCTCGTTGCGGGCGGGAACGACGGCAACTACCGCCGGCCATTTCCTCACGGTGTCATCCCGGGCGACCTCGGACACAGTCCGGGGGAGACCCGGGACCCACTCCGAAGCCGACGCAGAATTCGAGGTGGGTCCCGGCTCGCGCGATGCGCCCGCACGCTGTCGCTGCGGGCCATCGCTTGGCCGGGATGACAAGTCGGTTTGATCGTCGCGCTCGCGCGCCAGCCAGAAGAAGCCGCGCCCGAACAGCAGCACCAGCCAGATCGCCAGCGATACGAAGACGATTGCGGTCATTTCACGGTGCCTGTCATGCGGAACCAGGCGAGCGCATCGGCAATCGCCTCGCGCCACGGCCGCGCACTATATCCCAATTCGCGAACCGCCTTGGCCGAGGAGAAGAACATCTTGTACTTCGCCATCTTCAGGGCATCGGCGGTGATAAAGGGCTCCTTGCCGGTAAAGCGCGCCACCGCCTCCGCGGCATAGGCGAGCGGAAACAGCGGCCCGCGCGGCAATCCGACGGTCGGCGGGCGGCGGCCGGTGAGCCGCGCCACCTCTCCCACCATCGCGCGGAAGGAGACGTCCTCCCCGCCGAGTACATAGCTTTCGCCGATGCGCCCTTGCTTCAGCGCCAGGATATGGCCCGCCGCCACGTCGTCGACATGCACGATGTTGAGGCCGGTATCGACGAAGGCGGGGATGCCGCCGCGCGCCGCTTCCACGATCACCCTGCCCGTCGGCGTCGGCTTAATGTCGCGCGGTCCGATGGGCGTCGAAGGATTGACGATCACGGCGGGAAGACCCTCGTCGCGCACCAGCCGCTCTACCAGCCGCTCGGCAACCAGCTTGGAGCGTTTGTAGGCGCCGATGGCCGTATCGACGGTGTGGCGCGAGGTTTCGTCGGCCGGGGTGCCGTCGTCGTGCGGCTTCAGCGTTGCCACGCTGGACGTGTAGACGACGCGCTCGACGCCCGCGGCCAACGCCGCCTGCATTACCGCGCGCGTGCCTTCCAGATTGTTGCGGACGATCTCCTCGGGGTCCTTCGCCCACAACCGGTAATCGGCGGCGACGTGGAACAGCCATCGGGCGCCGCGCGCCGCCTTCGCCATGGCGGCGCCATCGCGCATGTCGGCAACGACGATTTCCGCCTTCAGCCCTTCGAGGTTGTCGCGCTTCGAGTCGGAACGCACAGTCAGGCGCAGCGAAATCCCTTCCGCCGCCAAGTGCCGCGCCACGGCGGAGCCTACGAAGCCCGATGCGCCTGTCACCAAGGCGAGATCGCTCATGGCTGCTCCTTCTCGCGTCCGAAGGCGCGCTTGCCCTCCACGACCTGCCAGATCAGCAACACGGGCACGCCCACCGTGATGTCGCGCGCCCGCTTGAGCAGCGACACGGCCAGACCGATCTCGGGGCCGACGCCGAACACCTGCGCCATCGCCGCGTAGCCCGCCTCCTGTACGCCGATGGCGGAGGGGATGAACACCGTCGCGCTGCGCAAGGCTCCCAACAAAGCTTCGATGGCGATTGCGGAGAAAACGTCGATATGCGCGCCCGCCAGCCGCAGGACCAGCCAGATCCAAACTCCGCTGGCAGTCCACGCCACAAGATGCAGCACGGCGGAAAGCGCCAGCCGCCACGGCCTTGCATAGAGTTCCTTCAGCATCTGCGAGAAGGCTTCGGTGTGATGCACCGCGGCGGGAAGGAAGCGGCCGGCCAGCTTCTCGGCGAGATAGGTGCCGCGGCGCTGCACCACGACGAAGGCGATCAGCACCGGCACCAAGAGCGCCGTGCCGAGTATCATGCCGTCGGCATAGGGCGCGAAGGCGGGGCTGGCGCGCAAGGCGGTGATGCCGAACAACAACCCGATTATGATGAAGGCGATCTGGCCCATCAGCTCGGTGGTCACGTCCACCATCATCGAGGCGTAGGACAAGGGCGCGGGGATGCCGCCCAGCACCGCGGCGCGCGCGCCGAACACCATGCCGCCGACCTGCGTGAAGGGCAGAAGATCGCTGGTGGAGTCGCGCAACTGACGGCCGGCTACCAGAACCCGCCAGGGAACGCGGTAAGGATACAGCAGCCCATACCACGCCGTGCCGAGGCAGCATTCCACCCCGAGGCCCGCGACGCAGATCAGCGCGAAGCCGCCCCAGCCCACATGGCCTGCGGCCTCCAGCACCTGCGCGATGCCGATGTGAAAAACCAGATACGCCACCAGCGCCAGTCCGGCGGCGAGTGCTGCAACGGCTCCAAGTTTCATGGCGAGCGATCGGTGTTTGGAGAGGAAGCGCTGGACGAAACGGAGCTTGCCGGGATCGATTGCAGGAGCAGGAAAAACCAGGGGGTCACGCAAGACTCCTAGGGGGTAACGGACTCCACTTTAGCGTCATGGGCATTGAGCGCGAAATCCCCGAACCGGCCGTGACGTATCTTATTTTTTTCAATAATATCAATTACTTCTCTGGACACCAGGGCGTCGAGTTCCTCGGAGTAGCGATAGCCTGGGGTCGATCCCGGATAGGGGCCGGTCGCCGGGTGGAGGTAAATCTCGCTCACCCCTTCGGGCAGATTCGCGACCAGTCCCGCCAGCCGCTTCGCCGTCATGGCGCCCGACCAGCAGAGTCCGAACATCCATTGCGGCGACCAGACCCCGTGCGCCGCCGCACGCCTGCCGAGTTGCCTGCCCCACAGCCGTTCGATGATTCCGCCGCCTGCCCCCGGCTCGATCCGGCGCAGCACCTCGGCCGGCTCGCACGGCACGCGCATGGCGTTCATGCCGTACTTGCGTCCGATCTCGAAAACGAGCCCCGCGATCACCGGATGCAGATGGAAATGCTTGTGCGCGTCGACGTGATCGAGCTTGAGGCCCGTCGCCGCGAAGGCTTTGAACTGCGCTTCGATCTCGTCGGCAAGCTGGCTGCGGATGTCGGCCGACAGAACCATCTCGAAACTCATGCACACCATGTCGTTGCGGAATGCGCCGTCCTCATCCGTCAGCGACGGGATGGCGCGTCGCGGCAGCACCGGGCGGCCTTCGGTCAGCACGAGGTGAAGCCCCACGCCGAGCTTCGGCATCGTTTTGGCGCGCGCCACCGCGTCCGCGGCTGCCGGTGCCGACACCATCAGGCTGGCGGAGGTGAGCACGCCTTCGCGATGCGCGCGTTCGACGGCGTCGTTGACCGGAAGCGCCGCGCCGAAATCGTCTGCTGTAACGATGAGCCCCTTCAAGAAACGATCATGTCCTCGCGCGTGCGCAGGAATTGGAAGAACTCCACGCCTTCGCGCAGGCGCCGCACCATCATGTCGCGCGAAGTCAGCATCTCGCCGAGAATCTCGGCGATCTTCGAGGGGCGGAAATAGAACTTCTTGTAGAAATCCTCAACCGACTCGAAAATCTCGGTGTGGCCTAGGTTCGGATAGTTGAGCGGCGCGATCTGCTGTCCGTCCTCGCCCACCAGGTCGACGTCCTCGGCGAACCAGCCGTTCTCCTTGGCCTGGTTGTAGAGGAAGGTGCCCGGATAAGGCGCCGCCAGCGATACCTGGAGGGTGCGCGGGTTCACCTGCTTGGCGAATTCGAGCGTCTCCTTGATGGTCTCGCGCGTCTCGCCCGGCAGGCCGAGGATGAAGGTGCCGTGCACGATGATGCCGAGTTCGTGGCAATCCTTGGCGAATTTGCGCGCCACGTCCACCAAGAGGCCCTTCTTGATGTTGTGCAGGATTTTCTGGTTGCCGGATTCGTAGCCGACCAGCAAGAGGCGCAGGCCGTTGGCCTTCAAGACCTCCAGCGTCTTGCGCGGCACATTGGCTTTGGCGTTGCATGACCACACGACGCCGAGCTTGCCCAGTTCCTTGGCGAGTGCCTCGACGCGCGGCGCGTTGTCGGTCAGCGTGTCGTCGTCGAAGAAGATTTCCTTCACCTCCGGGAATTCGCGCTGAAGATACTTCACCTCGTCGAGAACGTAGGAAATCGAGTGGTAGCGGTACTTGTGCCCGCTGATGGTCTGCGGCCACAGGCAGAAGGTGCAGTGCGATTTGCAGCCGCGGCCCGTGTACCACGACATGTAGGGATGCTTGAGATAACCGCCGAAATACTTTTTGGTATCGAGGCTGCGCTTGTAGACCGGCAGCACGCTCGGCAGCTTGTCCATGTCCAAGAGGACTTCGCGTTCCTCGTTGTGGACGACGACGCCTTCTTTGTTGCGGTAGCTGATGCCCTTGATTCCGGACCAGTCGCGGCCCGCGGCTAGTTCCTGGATGGTGAACTCGTATTCGTTGCGCGCCACGAAATCGATGGCGTCGCAGGCTTCGAGGCTCTCCCCCGGCTGCACCGCGACCTTGGCACCGATGAAGCCGATCACCGCGGAGGGGTTTAGCTCCTTGATGCGGCGCGCGGTCGCGCAATCGGATTTGAACGACGGCGTCGAGGTGTGGACGACGATCAGTTCGTGTGCCTTGAGGTCGGCGGCGATGTCCTCGAACTTCAGTCCGTGCGGCGGCGCGTCGATGAGCTTGGAGCCCTCCACCATCGCTGCGGCCTGGGCGAGCCATGTCGGATACCAGAACGAGCAGACCTCGCGCTTCATCTGGTAACGCGCACCGGCTCCGCCGTCATAGCCCTCGAATGAAGGCGCCTGGAGGAACAAAGACTTCATCGACTATTTCACCCTTTCCGACAACGCACCGTCCCCTTCGACGGTGAGACGCTCGTTTTGCCAGACCACCGAGGCGCCGAACAGCGACATCGCAAAGACGGCAAACGACAGAACATCTCGCAACGGCAGAAGCCAATACGGCCCGGCCTCGCCGCCGAAGAGCCCGTCGATCCGCCATTTGAGCACGGCGCGCGCCGCAATTGAAGCGGCGAGAACGGCCAAGGAAAAAAGTGAAAAAACGGACAGGATTGACCCCAATAGCGCTAGGGGAAACGCATGGGTGACGATGCTGCCGGCGTGTCCCGCCGGCTGCATCGTGCGTAACGTGCGCATCCAGCGCAGTTCGTGGTCGAACCACTCTCGCAACCCGGTTTCGTGGCAGGCGTGTCTGACCACCGTGCGGTCGATCACCACGCGATGGCCGCTTTCCCTGACGGCACGCCCGATTTCGAAGTCGTCGGCGAGTACGTCCGCGAACGCCTGGAAGCCGCCGATCTTCTCCAGTACCGCCCGCTTCACGGCGATGGTCGAACCGAAGCACGGCTTGGTGAGGCCAAGCCCCGTCCCGACAAAGACGTTGGTGAGGAAGAGATAGTTGATGCCCATCGCCGAGAGCCGTGAGGCAAAGCCGCCTGCCGCAAAGCCCGTGTAGGGACAGGTCACTGCTCCGACATCCTCCGGCTCCAGCGCCGCCACGACGGCGCGCAGATAATCCTTCTCAACCGCGATGTCGCTGTCGCTGTGGACCAGCACGTCGTGGTGCGCCGCCTGCATCATGTTGATGAGGTTGGAGACCTTGGGATTGGTGCCGTGTCGGCGCGCCTCGATCGTCAGCGCCATGTCGGCATCGGGATGGCTCCTGCGCAGACTCTCGACGACCGCGACCGCTGGATCGTCCACGTTGTCGATGCCGAAGACGATCTGGACCGGCCCCGGATAATCCTGGGCGAAGAAGGTTTCGAGATTGTCCTCCAGCAGCGGCTCGAGGCCGTGCAGGGGCTTCAAGATCGTCACCGCCGGAAACGCCTTCGCCGTCCCCGCGGTCCGGCGCGCGAATCTTTCGGCGAAATACACCGCCAGCAGCGTGTATGCCGCCCCCGCCGCGCCGAGCAGCGTCAGGAACCAGCCGAAGATCGTTAGTGCGTACATCGAGAGGGTTTCCCCCACCCTCAAAAAATCCCTGTCATCCCGGACGCGCCGACGGCGCGGTCCGGGACCCACTTCGCCATTCGCTCTCGCGTGGAAGTGGGTCCCGGGTCTCGCGCCTTCGCGGCGCTCGCCCGGGATGACAATTCAGTATTGCACGCCGCCGCCGCGGCTGCACGTCAGCGGATGACGGGTTACCGGATCACCCGGGCCCCCTTGCCCTTCATCACCGCCTCGACTTCCTTGACGTTGACCATCGAGGTGTCGCCGGGCGTGGTCATGGCGAGCGCCCCGTGGGCCGCGCCGTATTCCACCGCCGCCTGAGGGCCCTTGCCCTCCAGGAAGCCGTAGGCGAGGCCCGAAGCGAAGCCGTCGCCGCCGCCCACCCGGTCGTAGATTTCGAGGTTCTCG